>JAZFWH010000226.1:0-2205 GCA_036482635.1 Myxococcota bacterium | reverse complement strand
CCCACGCTGCGCAGCTCGGCGGAGGCGGCGTCGCGCCGTGTCGCCACGCGCCGCTCGATCAGCTCGATGGCCTTGTCCGAATCGTCCGCACCCGCCTCGAGCAGCTCCGAGGTGCGCTCGAAGAGCTCGCCCAGCAGCCGCCCCTTCCAGTCTGTCCAGGCCTTCGCCGACGAGGCGCGGATGTCCGCGAAGGTGAGGAGGTGGAGATTGCGCAGGTTCGTCCGGTCGCCGACGGTGCGGGCGAAGTCGAGGATCAGCTTGGGATCCGACAGATCCCGACTTTGCGCCAGATGGGACATCAGCAGGTGGTGCCGGACCAGGAAGACCACCCGCTCCACGCGCTCCGGCTCGAGACCGAGCCGTTCAAGGCAGGTCTGGGCGCGCCCCGCGCCCAGGCTGGAGTGGTCGCCCCCCGCGCCCTTGCCGATGTCGTGGAAGAGGCAGCCCAGGAAGAGGACGGCGCGATCATCGACCGAACGCATCAGGTCCGTCAGCTCGGGGAACGTCTGCTCCTGCTTCCCCTGCCACAGCCGCCGGAGCTCCTCCACGAGGAAGATCGAGTGCACGTCGACCGTGTACGTGTGATACATCACGTGCTGCCAGCGGCAGACGGCGTGCTCCCACTCCGGCAGCAGGGCCGACAGCAGTCCGACTTCGTTCATCGCGATCAGCGAGCGCGTCACACGGTGGTCCGAGTCGAGGACGTGCAGGAAGGCGGAACGGGCCCGGGCGCTGCGCCGAAAGCCGTCGTCGACGAGGTTCAGGTTCTCGCGGATCAGCCGCAACGCCTTGCGCGTGAGAGAGACGTCATTGTGCTGCGCCACGACGAACGCCGTCAGCAGCTGGATCGGGGTCTCGCGAAGCTGTCGCGCATGGGGAATCTCGAGCTGACCGTCCGCGATCCGGAAGCTGGCGACCTCCCTCACCCGTCGCCGGCGCGGAGGTCGCCTCACCCGCGCGTGGCACTGCTCGATCACGAGTGAGGCGTCGTTGCGGATGCCGCGGGCGTGCCGGTAGTAGTCGGACATGAAGCGCTCGACGGGCAGCTCGCCGCCCCCTTCGCCGCCCTCGCCATACCCCAGCGCCGCGGCAATGCGCTCCTGGCACTCGAAGCTCATCTGATCGTTCTTGCGTCCGGACATCAGGTGCAGCTCGTTCCGGGCCCGCCACAGGAAGTCGAGATGCGCCTCGTATTCCCGCAGCTCGGTCTCTGTGAGGAGGCCGAGGTGCAGAAAGTCCTCCCGCCCCCGCGCGCTCGGCTGGCACACCTGCATGACCCAGTACGAGAGGTGGTAGTCCCGCAGCCCCCCCGCGCTCTCCTTCAGGTTCGGCTGCAGCAGATAGAGCGAATCCCCGAGCCGGGCGTGCCGTTCGCGCTGGGCCTTGAGCTGCTCGGTCATGAACCGCTCGGGCTCGGAGAACAACTCGGCGCGAACCGTCTGCGAGAACTCGTGGAAGAGCACGCCGCTCCCGACCAGGAAGCGCGGCGCGAGGATGCCGGTGGCGACCGTGGCATCCCGCCGCGCCAGCTCGATGGTTTCGCGGATCGTCCGTGTGGCAGCGCCCACCGCCAGCGAGGCGTCCCAGAGCCAGTACTGCACCCGCTCCGCCACCGATGCCACGTGCGGCGACAGCGTGTCCTGGTAGAGGAAGAGGAGATCCAGGTCGGAGTGGATGCTCATCTCGCGGCGCGCGTAGCCCCCCACGGCCACCACGCAGAGACCCGCCTGCGCGCGCCCTCCACCGGCGAAGTAGCTCTCCTCGGCGACCTCGAAGAGGCGCCGTACCACCCGATCCATCAGGTCCGAGTGCGCCTGGTTCACCTGCCAACCCGACGCTCCGGAGCGGTGCAGGTGTTCCAGGTGGAGGCGCGCCGCCGCGAGGTAGTCGCGCAGGATCGCGGCCACCGCGACCCCGTCGGAACTCTCGCGCGGCGCGCCGAGCAGCGCGATGTAGCTGTCGATGGAGGGGGCACCGCTCATTCGGATCCCCGTTGGGCCACCGTTGCGTCGGCCTCGCCCCGATACTGCTCGACGCCCGCCGCGATCTGATCGGCCAGGGCTTCGACGTAGGCCGTGTTGCGCAGCAGCTTGGCATCGGACCGGTTGGTCAGGAAGCCCGCCTCGATGAGGATCGCCGGCATGTTGGACAGGAAGAGGACGTAGAAGGGACCGCGTTTCACGCCGAGGTCCAGGGGCCGCTTCC
>JAZFWH010000225.1:0-31318 GCA_036482635.1 Myxococcota bacterium | reverse complement strand
GACAGGTACGCGCGGATGGCCTCCGCGTCCATCAGCAGGTGGCCGAGCAGCTCCTCCGGAGAATCGATTCCGATGGAGGCGAGGTCGCGGCTCACCGCCGGGTGCGCGAAACGCTCCGCGAGTGTGGGCCAGCCGATGACGAACGGGCCGTCGCTGGCGACGAACAGACCGTGTCCGCGCACGTACCAGAACGACGCGTTGGGGAAGACCTCCACGAAGGTGCGGAAGGCGACGTCGAACGACTCCGGTGAGATCCGGTACATGGGCATCCACTGGGTGACCACCGCGCCCGGATTCATGCGCGCCCGGATGCTCTGGTAATACTCCCGTGTGTAGAGATAGCCGACCCCCGTGATCCGCGGGTGCACGGGGTCCGCGGTGATCATGTCGAAGCTCTCCTCCGACATGGCCAGGAAGTTGCGCCCGTCGTCGATGCGGAGGTCGATCTTCGGGTTGTCGAGGATGCTGCCGGTTACGTCCTCGATGGTGCGGTGGGCCTCCACCATCTGCGGACTCAGCTCCACCAGGCGGATGCGCTCTGGCGCCGGGTTCCTCGCCGTCGCAGCCAGGGTGATACCGAGCCCGAGGCCGATCACCGCCACCTGGCGCGGCTCCCGGTGGAGCAGGAGGGGCAGGTGCCCCTTCAGCACGAAGTGCCGGCGCTGGGTGAGCGAGGTATCCGCCTCGATGTTGCCGTTGATCATCATGATCGTGTTGCCCTGGTCGTTGCGGACGATGTCGACGCGGTGGGTCACGCCCTCGCCGTGATACACGACCTCGGGCCGGCTCGTGCTCTGCATGTTGTAGTTGATGACGGTTTGCGGCGGGAGCCACCACGCGGCCACCGCGGCGCCTGCGACGGCGAGCGGGGCGAGCCGGGCCGCGAGTGCGGGCCCGGCGGAGCCCTCGCCGACCCTTCTGCTTGCGACCCACAGCACCAGCAGACCCGCGGCGAGATGGATGGTCGAGATCGCGACCAGGCTCGATCGGGTTCCCAGCAGGGGCAGCAGCGCGAAGCCCCCGGCCAGGGCCCCGGCCACGGAGCCCGCCGTGTTCGCCGAGTAGACAGACCCGGTGCCGGAGGCCCGGTGTTCGATGTCGCGCGTGTAGAGCTTCACCGCCACGGGGAACGTCGCGCCGAGCAGGATCGTGGGACCGACGATCAGCAGGCTCGCCACCGCGAATTGCGCCACCACACTCGCGGGTCCAAAGGCACCGCCGCTGAGCCCGGTGAGCCCCCAGACCAGCGAGCCGAACAGCGCGGGGGCGACGTAGATCGCGACACTCAGCGCTGCCACCGCCGCCGCCAGCCAGAGCTGGAGCCGGGCCAGCAGCCCCGCGAGGTCCGGGCGGCGGTCCACCACGGCGGCCGCCCAGCGGCTGCCGTAGAAGATCCCGAACAGGAAACAGCTCAGCATGATCGAGAACGCGTAGACGGTGCCGCTGAAGGACTGGACCAGCACCCGGGTCCAGACGACCTCGAGGGCCAACGCCGCGAACCCGGAGAGCGCCACCACCACCAGCGCGGTGCGGCGCAGGCGCAACGGGACCGGACCCGACGCGGGCGAGCGCTCCGCGGGAGCGGACCCCGGCCGGGGGATCTCACCGAGTCGGTACGCGACGATCGCCGCGCTGGACCCGATCGCGAGATTCACCAGCAGGGCCAGGCGCACGGAGCCGGAGGTGCCGAGCCAGGGCAGCAGCCAGAAGCCCGTGCCCAGGGTGCCCAGCAGCGCGCCCAGCGTGTTGACGGCGTAGAAGTGCCCGACGCGGGCGCCGAGCTCCCCTTCGGAACGGGCGATCTGCCGCACGATCAGGGGCAGCGTCGCCCCCATCAGCAGGGTTGGCAGCAGGAGCGTGACGCTGGCCACCGCGATGCGGAAGCCGTGGTAGATCCAAGGTGCCGTCTCGAAGTGTGCGCGGTACACCTGGCCGTAAGCGTCGGACAAGCCGTTCAACAGGCTGGGGAACGCGAGCGCGTAGCACCCGATCAGGATCTCGAGCGCGCCGTACGCGAGCAGCGGTCGGCGCAGTCGATCGCCCAGCAGACCGGCGAGCCAGCTTCCGAGCGAGAGGCCCCCCATGAACACGCTCAGGGTGATCGCCGCGGCGTAGAGGTCGCTGCCGAAGAACAGCGAGAGCATCCGCATCCAGGCCACCTGGTAGAGCAGCGAGGTGGCTCCGGAGAAGAGGAACAGAATCGCGATCACGCGGATCATCGAGGCATCTTCACCGGGCGAGCCGGGCGAGCGCGCGGGCGTCGAGCTCGACGCGCTGGCCCACCTCGAGCCCGACCTCGGCCAGCCGCCCCGCCGCCGTCTCCACGGCGAACAGCGCCGGCCGGCCGCTCGAGTACACGGGGAGGCGCGACTCGTAGTCGAAATCGCTCTCTCCCTGCCGGCGCGGCGGCTCGGTCTTCATGTCGTGGACGGCGACCACGCGACCGCGCGCGTCGAGGAAGGCGACGTCGAGGGGGACCGGGCAGTCGCGCATCACCATGGCGTGGAGTTCGGCGCGGGGGAAGACGAAGAGCATGCCGCCGTGGGGAGGGATGAAGGGGCGCTCGCTCAGGCCGCGCTGGCGAGTGGCGGGGTCGACGGCGAGCTCGAGCACGAAGGTCTCATCTCCCAGAAGCACCCGCACACTCTCCGGCGCGGCGCTGGGCGCTTCCGCGTCTGCGCACGCCGCGGTCGCCCCGAGCGCGAGCGCAGCCAGGACGAGGGCGGCGACGACCGGCGGCGGCGACGGTACGGGGCCCACGGCCCGAGTCTATAGGAACGAACGCGTGGTAGGATCCCGGGCAGGGGGATCTCTCGTGAAGCCGTCGGTTCTGGTCACCGGGGCCTCGTCGGGCATCGGCGCGGCGACGGTCGCTCTGCTGCAAAGCTCGGGCTTCGAAGTCTTCGGCACCAGCCGCAACCCGGAGGCACTGGATCCCGGGCTGCCGTCGATCCGTTGGATCGCGATGGACGTGCGCGAGGACGAGTCCGTGCGCAAGGGGGTCGAACAGGTCCTGGGCGCGGTGGGGCAGCTCGACGCGCTGGTCTGCAACGCCGGCTGCGGGATCTTCGGCAGCGTCGAGGAGGTCCCGATCTCGGCGGCGAAGGAGCAGTTCGAGACCAACTTCTTCGGGACGCTCCGTACGCTGCGCGCCGCGCTGCCGTCCATGCGCGAGGCCGGGCGCGGCCGAGTGGTGCTGGTGGGCTCGCTGGCCGGGAGGGCGCCGATCCCGTTCCAGGCGCATTATTCGGCCAGCAAGGCGGCCACCGACGCCCTCGCCCTGGCGCTGCGCAACGAGCTCGAGCCCACCGGCGTCAGCGTCTCGCTGGTGGAGCCCGGCGACATCAACACCCCTTTCAACGCCCGCATGGACTGGGGCGACGGCGCATCGTCCGCCTACGGCGAGCGCATCCACCGCGCCGAGGCGGTAATCCGCAAGTCGCTGCCGCGCGCACCGGGGCCGGAGCTGGTGGCGCGCGCGATCCACCGCGCGCTGACCGCGCGGCGCCCGCGCGTGCGCTACAGCGTCGGCCCCGAATCGCTGGCCGTGCCCCTCGGCCGCCGGCTGCTGCCCGACTGGCTCACGCTGCGCCTGATCCGCTCACACTTCCGCGTCTGACCGGAACGCAGATCCCCGGGCGCGCCGTGAAGCGGCGATTTCTGCTAAGGTGCTCGGCTCCGAGTTTCAATCGAGAAAGGGTGCAAGAGACATGGGTCGCAAGGTGTACGTGGTCGGCGTGGGCATGACGAAGTTCGAGAAGCCTGGTTCCAAGGACTGGGACTACCCGGACATGGCGGCCGAGGCGGGCGGCAAGGCCCTGGCGGACGCCGGCATCGACTACAGCGAGATCGAGCAGGCCGCCGTGGGCTACTGCTACGGCGAGTCGACCAGCGGCGAGCGGGCCGTATACCAGCTCGGCCTCACCGGGATTCCCGTCTACAACGTGAACAACAACTGCGCCACAGGCTCGACGGCGCTCTTCATGGCCAAGCAGTTCATCGAAGGCGAACTCGCCGAATGCGCGCTCGCCCTCGGCTTCGAGAAGATGGAGAAGGGCTCGCTCGGCGTGAAGTACACCGACCGCACCAACCCCATGGACAAGCACGCCAAGGCGATGATCGAGATGCGGGGCTTCGCCAAGGCGCCGCCCGCGCCGCAGTTCTTCGGCAACGCCGGCCGCGAGCACATGGAGCGCTACGGCACCACCGCCGAGCAGTTCGCCAAGATCGGCTGGAAGAACCACAAGCACTCGGTGAACAACCCCTACTCGCAGTTTCAGGACGAGTACTCCCTCGAGGACATCCTGAACGCGCCGATGGTCTACGAGCCGCTCACCAAGCTGCAGTGCTGCCCGACCTCCGACGGCGCGGGAGCCGCCATCCTGTGCAGCCGCGAGTTCGTCGTGAAGCACGGCCTGCAGGACCGCGCTGTCGAGATCGCCGGCATGGCGATGACCACCGACTTCGCCAGCACCTTCGAAGAGAAGAGCTGCATCAAGCTGATCGGGTACGACATGACCCGCAAGGCCGCGGGGAAGGTCTACGAGCAGTCCGGCCTCGGCCCGGAGGACGTGGACGTGGTGGAGCTGCACGACTGCTTCTCGTGCAACGAGCTCATCAGCTACGAGGCGCTCGGACTGTGCCCCGAGGGCAAGGCGGGGGCCTTCGTCGATTCCGGAGCCAACACCTACGGAGGCGAGGTGGTGGTGAACCCGTCGGGTGGGCTGATCTCCAAGGGCCATCCGCTGGGCGCCACCGGCCTCGCCCAGTGCGCCGAGCTCAACTGGCAGCTGCGCGGCCAGGCCGAGCGGCGCCAGGTCGACGGGGCGAAGGCGGCGCTCCAGCACAACCTGGGCCTCGGCGGAGCCGCCGTCGTCGCGATGTACCGCAAGGCCGAACTCGACTAGAGACGCAGCGGGGTCGCCCGCGCGCACGCGGGCCGCATCGACGAGGCGGCGGGGGACGGTGTGGAGCCGGACCGGACCAGCGCGGGCGCCGGGCGCCTGTCGGTCTCGACGAAGGCCGTCTACGCGACCGGCGACCACACGGTCAACCTGGTCCTCTCCGCCCTCTCGCTGCTCTACCTGTTCTTCCTGACGGAGTTCGCGGGGCTGCGGCCGGCCCTGGCGGGTCTGGTGTTGTGGGTCGCGCGCGCCGTCGACGCCTTCACCGACCCGCTGATGGGGCGCATCTCCGACCTGACGCGCCTGCGCGCCGGGCGCCGGCGCCCCTACTTTTTGATCGGCGCCCTGCCCTTCGGCGTGTTCTTCGCGCTGCTCTGGCTGACGGTACCCCTCGAGTCCCAGGGCTGGCGCTTCGCCTACTACGCGTTCGTGTACGTGATGGTGAGCCTGTCGATGACCTGCCTGTCGGTGCCGTACCTGGCGCTGCTGCCCGAGATGGCCACCGACTACGACGAGCGCACGTCGCTGAACACCTACCGCGCGGCGGGCGCCGTGCTGGGCACCGTCGTCGCCGCGTCCATGAAGTTCCTGGCCGACGCGCTGGGCGGCGATGCGGCCGCCTGGCGCAACGTCGGCCTGATGATCGGCGTCTGGTGCATCCTGCCCTGGTTCGCGGTCTACCGCGTGAGCTTCGAGCGCCCCGACTTCCGCCGCGAGGCCCGCGTGAGCTTCCGGGAAGGCGCGCGCATCCTGCTGAAACACCGGGCCTACCGGGCGCTCTCCGGCCTCTACATCCTGGCCCGCATCGCGGTCGATCTGATCGGCGCCATGTTCCTGCTCTACTTCACCTACTGGATCGGACGCGGCGAGGACTTCACTCCGACGCTGCTCTTCTTCTTCCTGGTGGTGGTGCTCTCGTACCCCGCGTGGCTGCGCGTCGCCAGACGCAGCGACAAACGCACCATCTTCGTGGTCGGCACCGCCTGGTGGATCGGCGCGCAGTTCTTCCTCTTCGCGGCCGTCCCGGAGTGGCCGCGCTGGACGATCTTCGCCGTGACCGGGCTCGCCGCGATCGGCTACGCGGTGGCCGACCTGATGCCCTGGGCGATGCTCGGCGACGTGATCGACGAGGACGAGCTGGCGACAGGCGAGCGACGTGAGGGCGTGTACGTCGGCTTCTTCATGTTGCTGCGCAAGCTGGGCGGCGCCACGGCGGTGCTGCTGGTCGGCCTGGTGCTCGACCTGGGCGGCTACGTCGGCGGCGTCCCCCGCGAGCAGCAGAGCGAGATCGCCCTGCAGACGATCCGCGTGGTCACCTCTTTCGCGCCCGCCCTGCTGCTGGCCCTCGCCATCTGGGTGGCGCGGGATTACCAGCTGTCGCGGGCGGCCCACGCCGAGATCCTGGAACGCCTGCGCCGGCGCCGCGCCGGGGAGACGGCCTCAGACAGCGAGGCCGGACTGGCGTAGACCGTCGCCGATCAATCGCACCACCGAGGGGTGGGCGCGGAAGGTGATGTGTCCCCCCTGGTACCACTCGATGCGCGGCCGGTCCCAGTGCCGCCACAGGTCGCGCGCCTGCTCGGGCGGGACCAGGCGGTCGGCGACAGCGGCGAAGATGAAGCGACCCGACTTCGGGACCCGCGGCGGGATGGCGAGGGGCGAGATGACGCGCATCACCTCGTGCATCTGCTCCATCTCGAGCCCGGCCTCCCGGTACGCGCGCACGTGGAGCGGCGGTCCGTGGTGGAAGAAGATGCTGGCGAAGTCGGTGACCGGGACGCCCGGAATCGCGCAGCGGAGCCCGTCGTCCAGCGACGCCAGCAGGGCGGCGTTGTAGCCACCCAGCGAGTAGCCCATCACCCCCACCGCCGGCGCGCCTTGGGCCCGCACCCAGCTGAGCAGCCGACGGATGTCCCAGATGGACTGCGCCTCGGCGTGGATCGTGTCGAGGGCGTCGCCCGCGAGGAAGTTGTCCCCGCTGCGGCGACCGATCTTGCGCCGGCCGTGCAGCGGCAGCACCGGCACCAGCAGGTTGAGGCCCAGCCGGCGGTGCAGCCAGGGCGGCGGGAAGGCGGCGAAGTCGATCACCGGCCAGCCCATCTGGTAGCCGTGGATGCAGACCAGCCACGGGCGACCCTCCTCGCGGTGGCGCATCACCCAGGCGTGACCGATCCGGTTCGGCGCGTAGGAGAGCCAGCGCTCGCGCCCCGGCTCGCCCTCGCGGGGCTCGTAGCCGCTCTCGAAGCTCAGGTGCTCGTACTCGAGGCTGCGGATGCGGCTCGGGCGCAGCGCCGGGGCCACGAGGGGTGGGGGAGCGGTGTGGTAGTCCGCGGGCTTCTCCAGCCAGCCCGCGCTGTCGAAGCTCTCGCGCGCGGCGGCCACCTCGCGGGACGAGCGCGCCGGGTCGCCCCCTTTCGGCAGGGTGATCGAGACGTGAATGGTGGAGAGCAGGGCCTCGTCGGCGGCGACCTGCGCGTCCAGGAGAAGAGAGGGAACGGGCCGCGGGACCTCGGCGCTGTGGATGCCGAGCCGGACCGAGTGGCCGCCGGCGGCGAGGAAGCCCGCGATGGACGCGGCGATCAGCAGCAGCGCCGAGCCCGGGCCCACCACCGCGAAGGCGGGCATGGCGAAGACCACCCCGAGGATTCCGCCCAGCGCCGCGAACTGCGCGATGCGCCGGTCGCCGGGCCAGAGCAGCATCGAGACGCCGGACGAGAGCAGCAGGCAGCCGGGCACCGCGGAGAAGAGGAAGCCGACGAAGCCGTGGCCGGGCGCCCGCCACAGCCAGAAGAGTCCGGCGATCAGCGGGATCCAGGCTTCGCGGGGAAAGCGGATGGGCATTGCGGGTCTCCGGAAGCCGCCCACGATACCCCGCGCACTGGAGGTGCGCAGCATGCACCGACACCGCGGGCGCCTGGCGCTCGCCTGCCTCGCGCCGCTGCTCGCGGCGGGCGCAGCCTGTGCCGAATCGCCCCAGTCGGAGCTCGTCCGCCCGCTGAACCGCTTCCCACACTGCCCGGTGGTAGAATTCACGGGATGTCTCCCGCGGCCCACCTGCGCCGGCCACTGCGCAACGAGCCCGACTGGCCCGCCGCCCCCGCACAGCGTCCGGTGTTCCTGATCGACGCGTCGAGCGGCCTGGAGGAGCGCGTCCTCCAGGCGTGGATCGAGCGCCACCGCCCGGACGGCGAGGGACGCGGCTACCAGGCGATCCGCATCCCGGCGACGCGTCGCCGGCAGCGGCGCCCCTCGCTCGGGTCGCTCGAAGCCTGCCTGGCGGCCGAGGGCGACGCGCTGCTCGCCCCGCTGCGCGTGGCCTGGCTGCCGCGCAAGCGCAACGGCGCGCGCGACGCGCGCCTCTCCGACCTGCTCCGCTTCGGCGATCCGCGCGACCCCGGCTCGCTGCGCCAGGCCTGGGTGTTGCGCAGCCAGCCCGACCGTTGTCGGGTCGTGGCCGGTGAGCCCGCTCCGGTGTCGGAGGTGCGCGCGCGCTGGCGACGCGCCGGCGGCGAGGACGTCGCCGAGACCACCGGCCTGGCGGAGTTCGTCGTGCGCCAGGCCGTGCTCGCGCTCGAGCGCGCCGAGCGGCGCATGCGGGGCGCGCGCTACAAGGTGCCGCGGCTGGTCCACGAGGACGTCCTGGGCAGCCCGTCGTTCCGCGGCGGCATCGCGCGGCTGGCGCGCGAGCTCGGCCGCCCGCCGGCCCGCGTCGCGCGACAGGCCTCGCGCTACCTGCGCGAGATCGCCGCCACCCACAGCCCGTTCGTGATCGACCTGACCGCCCAGCTCATCCGGCTGCTCTACACCCGGGGCTACGAGGAGGCCCTGCACTACGACCGCGAGGACCTGCAGCGGGTCAAGGCCCTCGGGCAACGCCATCCCATCGTCTTCCTGCCCTCCCACAAATCGAACCTCGACCACCTGGTCCTGCAGTACGCGCTGCACGAGAACGGCCACGCGCCCAACCACACAGCGGGCGGCATCAACATGAACTTCTTTCCGGTGGGGCCGATCATCCGGCGCAGCGGGGTGTTCTTCATCCGCAGGAGCTTCCGGGACAACCCGGTCTACAAGTTCGTGCTGCGCCACTACGTGGACTTCTTGATCGAGAAACGCTTCTCGCTGGAGTGGTACATCGAGGGCGGGCGCTCGCGCTCCGGCAAGCTGCTGCCTCCGCGCTTCGGACTGCTGGCCTACGTGGTGGACGCCTACCGCCGGGGCAAGAGCGACGACGTGATCCTGATCCCCGTCTCGATCGCCTACGACCAGATCCAGGACCTGGGCGACTACGCCGCCGAGCAGACCGGCGCGCCCAAGCAGAAGGAGAGCTTCGGCTGGTTCCTGCGCGTGCTGCGCCGCTTCGGGCGCCGCTATGGGAGCATCCACATCCGCTTCGGCGAGCCGCTCTCGCTGGCCAAGGTGCTGGGCCGGCCCGACCCCTCCGCCGAGCCCGACGCCGACGAGCAGAGCCTCGCCGTCCAGAAGCTCGCGTTCGAGGTGGCCGTGCGCATCAATCGGGCGACGCCGATCACGCCCAGCTCTCTCGTGACCCTGGCGATGCTGGGTAGCGGGGACCGCGCGCTCAGCGTCGACGAGACCGTCAAGTCCCTGGAGAACCTGCTGCGCTTCGCGCGCTGGCGCGACCTGCCCCGCACCGCGGCGCTCGACCTCGACCACGCGGACGGCGTGCGCCACGCCCTGGACGCACTGGTCGAGAACGGCGTCGTCTCGCGCTTCAGCGGTGGGCCTCAGGCGGTGTACCGCATCGAGCCCGATCAGCAGCTGTCCGCGTCCTATTACCGCAACACCGTGATCCACTTCTTCGTCAACCCTGCGATCGGCGAGCTGGCTCTGCTGCGCGCGGCCGAGGACGACGTGGACGACCCGGTCGACGAGTTCTGGCAGGAGGCGATGCGCCTGCGGGACCTCCTCAAGTTCGAGTTCTTCTTCGAGGAGAAGGAGGTCTTCCGCGGCGAGCTGCGCCGCGAGCTCGGCTTCCAGGACCGCGACTGGGAAAAGCGGCTGCGCGCGGGCTCGGCCGAGATCCAGCGCCTGGTTCGAAGCCTGCGACCGTTCAGCTCGCACCGCGTGCTGCGGCCCTTCCTCGAGGCCTACCGCCTGGTGGGCGATCGGCTGGAGCTGCGCGAACCGTCGCTGGAGTTCGACGAGGGCCGCACCGTCGCCGAGTGCATGGGTCTCGGCGAGCAGTACGTGCTCCAGCGCCGCATCCACAGCGCCGCGTCGGTCTCGCAGGTCCTGATCCGCACGGCGCTGCGCCTGGCCGGAAACCGCGATCTGCTCGAGCCGGGTCCAGCCGACCTGGCGGAGCGCCGGCGGGCGTTCGCCGAGGAGATCCGCACCGCCATCCGGCGGGTGGAAGCCATCGACGCCCTGGCGGCGAGCCGCCGCGCCGGTCTGATCGACTGATGCGCGAGCGGCGGCGGAGCACCGGCGCTACGTTGGGGGTGTCCGCGCGCCCGGTCGGGACCGCATGGCCAAGGTCCAGTTCACAGCGAACCTGAGGCGCCACCTCCCGGTTCCCGCGCTCGAGGTCCCGGGCGGCACGGTGCGCAGCGTACTCGACGCCGTCTTCGAGACCCATGCCCAGCTCCGCGGCTACATCCTCGACGACCAGGGCTCTCTGCGAAAGCACGTGAGCGTATTCGTCGACGGTCGCCGCATCGCCGACCGGACGCATCTCTCGGATCCGGTGGGCGACGCCAGCGAGGTGTACGTGCTGCAGGCGCTATCGGGAGGCTGACAGGTGAGCGACCGATTCTTCGTTGCCACGCGCAAGGGACTCTTCGACTTCCGCCGAGGCTCGAGCGGCGTCAAGCGCAAATGGGAGCTCGTGCGCGTCTCCTTCCTGGGAGAGCCGGTCACGACGGTGTTGCCGGACGCGCGCGACGGGGCGATCTACGCCGCGCTCAATCTCGGCCATTTCGGCGTGAAGCTGCACCGCTCCAGCGACGGCGCCGTGCGCTTCGAGGAGATCGCGGCACCTCGCTATCCGGAGAAGCCCGAGGGCAGCGACGACCCGACGCCGTGGTCGCTTCAGCAGGTCTGGTCCCTGGAGGCGGGCGGCGCCGACGAGCCGGGTGTGCTGTGGGCCGGCACCATCCCGGGCGGTCTGTTCCGCTCGGCGGATCGCGGCGACAGCTGGGAGCTGGTGACCTCGCTGTGGGAACGGCCGGACCGGCTCGAGTGGACGGGCGGCGGCTACGACCAGGCCGGCATCCACTCGATCTGCGTCGACCCCCGCGATTCCCGCCGCATCGCGCTCGGCGTCTCGATCGGCGGGGTGTGGTTCAGCGAGGACGGCGGCCGCAGCTGGGAGCACCGCACGCGGGGCATGTTCGCCGTCTACGTCCCGCCCGATTTGCGCGAGGCCGCCAACTCCCAGGATCCGCACCGACTGGCCCAGTGCCGTGCGCAGCCGGACGTGTTCTGGGTGCAGCACCACAACGCCGTCTTCCGCTCCGGTGACCGCGGGGCGACCTGGTCCGAGATCGCCGACCGCCCGCCCTCCGTGTTCGGCTTCGCGGCGGTTGTGCACCCCCAGGACCCGGATACGGCCTGGTTCGCGCCGGCGGTGAACGACGAGTGCCGCGTCCCCGTGGACGGCCGGGTCGTGGTCGCGCGCACCCGCGACGGCGGCGCGAGCTTCGAAGTGCTCGGCGAAGGCCTGCCCCAGGAGCACGCCTACGACCTGGTCTATCGGCACGCGCTGGCGGTGGACGAGACGGGCGAGCGCCTGGTGATGGGCTCCACGACCGGGAGCCTGTGGCTCTCCGAGGACCAGGGCGACTCCTGGCTGTGCCTGTCGACGCAACTGCCGCCGATCGACGCCGTGCGCTTCGCGGCCCGGGACGCTCCCGCGTGATCAGGCTGTACGGCCCCGGCGATGCGCCCTTCACCGAGAAGGTGGCGCGGGGGCTCGCGCTGAAGAAGCTCGAGTTCGAACGCGTCGAGCCCGCGACCCCCGAGGACTACCGCCGCTGGAATCCGGAGACCGGGCAGCTGCCGGTGATCGACATCGACGGCGAACGCGTCCACGACTCGACCGCCATCCTGCTGCGCGTGAACGAGCTCTTCCCCGAGCCGCCACTGCTCAGCGACGACCCGCGCACCGCGCAGAATCAGCTCCGCCTGGTGCGCTGGGTGGACGAGACCTTCTTCTGGTACTGGAGTCGTTGGATGCGCAGCCGCCCGACCGGGCGGCCCGAGGGGCCTCCGGTCTCCGGCGAGTCGTTGGCGCAAGCCGCGAGTCGCGCGAGCGACGCGGAGCCACCCCGCCCGAACGGCGTCAGCCTGCGCAGCTGGGTGGCGAGCCGGGTGCGAGTGCGCCCCGAGGCGGAGAAGCCGAAGGAGGACGAGCGCCTGGCTCACGAGGTCGGCCACCGCGTCCACGACCTGGCGCGCCTGCTGGTGCCGCGCCCCTTCTTCTACGCCGACCGCCTCAGCATCGCCGACCTCGCCGCCTACGCCATGCTGAGCACCGTGGCCACGGACAGCATCCCCGGTACGCGCAGGCACCTTGCGCGCAATCCCCAGCTGCTCGAATTCATCAAGCGCGTCGAGGAGCAGACCGGGGGCTGATAGCGCTGGGGCGCAGCGCGGGCGGCAAGGAGACCGACTCGAGAGTCGGCCTCCGCGCAGCGAGCCCGCAAGCCCGAAGGGCGCGCAGCGAGGCGAAGCCGAGCGGAGGCGGGCCCCTGCAAGACGAGCGAGCGCGAGGCCCGGCAAGAACTAGGCGCCGCCGAACAGGCCCGCCACCGCCTCGACCGTCGCCGGCAGCGAGCGGAAGAGCACGAACAGCAGGAACACCGGCACCGCGAAGCGCAGCAGCGTCCGCCACAGGAAGAACCAGCGGATGCCGTGGGTGCCGGCCGCAGCCTCGGCCACGGGGTCCTTCATCACCCAGCCGACGAAGATCGCCAGCGCGAGTCCGCCGCCCAGCAGCAGCACGTTGTTGGCGATCTGGTCCATCACGTCGAGGATCCCCAGGCTCCACGCCGACGGCGCGCCGAGCGCCGCGATGGCGCCGCCGAGCACCAGGGCGGCGCGCCGCCGCGACCAGCCCAGGCCGTCGATGGCCGAGGACACCACCACCTCGAGCAGCGAGAGCGCGGAGGTGAGCGCGCCCACCACCAGCGCGGCGAAGAACAGGAAGCCCACCACGCGCCCCACCCCGCCCAGCCCGGCGAAGGCCTGGGGCAGGGTGATGAACAGCGCGCCCACCGTGCTGCCGCTCACCTCCTGGGAGAGGCCCAGCGCGAAGATCAGCGGGAAGACGACCAGGCCGGCCAGAAAGGCGATCCCCAGGTCCGCGCCCGCGATCACCAGCGACTCGTTGGGCAGGTGGTGCTCGCGGGTCAGGTAGCTCGCGAAGGTCAGCATCGCGCCCATGCCGAGGCTCAGGCTGAAGAAGGCCTGGCCCGCTGCGTCCTTGAGCACGTCCAGGGAGAGGATCTCGCGGAAGTCGGTCTGCAGGTAGTAGGCGTAGCCGGGCCGCGAGCCGTCGAGCGTGGCGGCGTAGAACGCCAGGCCGCACACCAGCGCGAAGAGCAGCGGCATCAGGATCAGCGCCGTGCGCTCGATGCCGCGCTTCACGCCGACGGCGACGATGCCGACCGTGACCGCCATGAAGAGCAGGTGGAAGCCGAAGGCGTCCCAGCCCTGGGCGATGCCCTCGAAGCGGTCGGCCGCGTCGCGGTCGAAGCCGGTGAACAGCGCCGCCCCCGCGTAGCGCAACGTCCAGCCCGCGATGACAGCATAATAGGAGAGGATCAGGAAGCCCGCGGCGACGAAGACCATGCCGAGCGGCCTCCAACGCGCTCCCCCGTAGTGACTGAGCGCCCGGATCGGGCTGCGCTGGGAGCCCCGGCCCAAGACGAGCTCGGCCAGCAGCACCGGCAGCCCCACGAAGAGCGTGACGGCGATGTACAGCACCACGAAGGCGGCGCCGCCGTGCTCAGCGGTGAGGTACGAGAAGCGCCACATGTTGCCGAGCCCGACGGCGGAGCCGATGGCGGCGAGCACGAAGCCCTTCCGACTCGACCAGTGTTCTCGGGGCGCGCGGACCATGGTGGTTCCCCCGGCGTCAGCTTCGGGGGGGGGCGGCGACGCGCGACCGGCGGAGCATACAGGGTAAGCGCTGCCCTGTCCGAGCTCGGGATCGTGTCGACCGGCAGGGCCCCGGCTCGCGAACCCGCCTAGGCCGCCTCGAACGCCAGGGGCAGGGACTTCGGGCCGCGCAGCAGCATCGAGTCGAGCGTTTCGATCTGGTCCGCCTCGAGGCGCAGGTCGCGGCAGCGCGCGAAGAGCGTCTCGAAGGCGACGCGCGCTTCCAGCCGCGCCAGCGCGGCGCCCAGGCAGAAGTGGATGCCGTGGCCAAAGGCCAGGTGCGCCTGCGTGTCGCGGTGGATATCGAAGCGGTCGGGCTCGGGGAACTGGGTCTCGTCGCGGTTGGCGGAGCCGAACAGCAGGATGACGCGGGCGTCCTTCGGGAGGGTCGCTCCGCCGATCTCCACGTCGCTCAGCATCAGGCGCGGCAGGCCCTGCACCGGCGAGTCGTAGCGCAGGGTCTCCTCCAGCATGGCCGGCACGAGGCTGGGATCCGCGGCCACCTTGGCCAACGTCTCCGGATGGTCGAGCAGCGCCCGCGCCGCGTTGCCGATCAGGTTGGTGGTGGTCTCGTTGCCGGCGACGAGCAGCAGGAAGACGAACGAGATCACCTCGTCGTTGCTGAGCGCCTCGCCTCCCTCGGCCTGCACCAGCGCGCTCACCAGGTCGTCGCGCGGCTGGGCGCGGCGCTCGGCGGCGATGCGATCGATGTAGTCGCTCACCTCGTCGGCGGCGCGGCGGATGTCCTCGACGGTGTACTCGCCCGAGATGCCCCCCATGCCCAGGGCGATCGCGTCGGACCACTGCTTGAACTGGTCGCGCAGGGCCGGGTCGATGCCCAGCAGCTCGGCGATCACCGTGACCGGCAGCGGAATCGCCAGGTCGCGGACCAGGTCCATGCGGCCCGCCGGGACCACGTCGTCCAGGAGCTGTGCCGCGATCTCGCGGATGCGCGGCTCGAGGGCGGCGATGCGCCGCGGCGTGAAGCCGCGGTTCACGATCTTGCGCAGGCGGGTGTGCTCGGGCGGATCGACGGAGATCATCATCGGCGTCTCGATGATGCGGTGACCGGCCAGCGCGCCCGAGTTCGGCCCCAGCCCACCGGTCTGGGTAAGCATCCGGAAGGCCGTGGAGGAGAAGAGCTCCGGGTGATACAGGGCGAACTGCACGTCCGCGTAGCGGCTCAGCGCGAAGAACGGCATGCCGGGCAGGATCTGGCGGACCGGGTCGTCGCGCCGCAGGGCCGCGTAGTAGGGATAGGGATTGGCGCGGACCTGGGGGGAGAGCGGGCTGTAGTCGCTCGCCGAGATCGCGTCGCTCGGGGTCGCCGTCGGCTGGGCCATCGCGTAGCTCCTCCTGGGGGTGAACGGTCAGGGTGACTCGGTGACGAGGCGCAGGCCGGGCAGACCCAGCAGCCGGTGCGTGACGCGCAGCACGTCGCGCCGGTGCGCCTCGAGCTGCTCCCGGCTCAAGGGGTCGAAGGGCAGGTCGGGCACCAGGCTCGGCATGCCCGCCACGAAGAAGACGGTCGCGCCGCCCACGATGCTCGCGAAGTGGAACGGGTCGGCGGTGACCGGCCGGAAGACGCCCTGGCGCCGGCCGTCGGCGAAGAGCTGGCCCAGCAGGTCGAGGGCGGGGCGGGCCAGGGCGCGGAACGCCTCGGAGTGGTCGTCGCGGCGCATGGCTTCGCGCAGCAGGATGTGCGCCGTGCTCGGGCGCTCCCAGACGTACTCGACCCAGCGCGAGACGGCCGCTTCCACCGCGTGGGCCAGCGAGTCGGGGTGCTCGGCGAGCGCGGACCGGACCCGGGCGAGCAGGCCCTCGAAGACGTCCTCGACCACGGCCTCGTACAGGGCGCGCTTGTCGCGGAAGTAGTAGAAGAGGGCGGCGCGCCGCACGCCCACCCGCTCGGCCACGTCCTCGAGCCGGGTGTCCGAGAAGCCGCGCTCCGCAAAGAGCTCCTCGGCGGCGCTCAGGATCTCGAGCCGCGTCTTCTCGGCTCGCGGCCCGAGCCTCCTGGCACCCCCCGTTCTGGCTTTTGCGACCACGCGAGTATTCTACTTACTCGCAAGTAAACACGCAACTCGGCGTATACTGCCCGATGCGCCCAGGGAGGAACCCGACATGGCAAAGCCCGTGTGTGCAGTGACCGGGGTGGGGCCCGGCAACGGCGCCGCCTTCGCGCGGCGCTTCGCGGCCGAGGGCTATCGGGTGGCCATGCTGGCCCGCAGCGAGGAGCGCCTGCGCGAGCTCGAAGGGCAGATCGCCGAGGCGAAGGGCTTCGCCTGCGACGTGGGCGACCGGACCGCCGTGCGCGAGAGCTTCGCGCGCATCCGCTCCGAGCTGGGGCCGGTGGACGTGCTGGTGCACAACGCGGGCAGCGGCACGTTCGGCCCGTTCCTCGAGACGGAGCCCGAGCAGCTCGAGGAGGCCTGGCGCACCAACACCCTGGGTCTGCTGCTGTGCGGACGCGAGGTCGCCCCGGACATGCTGAAGGCCGGGCGCGGCGCGATCGTGGTGATCGGCGCCACGGCGTCGCTGCGCGGCGGCGGCGCCTTCGCGGCCTTCGCCTCGTCCAAGGCGGCCCAGCGCAGCCTGGCCCAGTCGATGGCGCGCGGTCTGGGGCCCCAGGGCATCCACGTCGCCTACGTGGTGATCGATGGCGTGATCGACATCCCGCGCACGCGGGGATTCTTCCGCGACCGGCCCGACGACTTCTTCCTCAAGCCCGACGCCATCGCCGACACCGTCTTTCACCTGGCGACCCAGGACCGCTCGGCCTGGAGCTTCGAGGTGGACGTGAGGCCCTTCGGCGAGAAGTGGTAGCCCGGCGCACCCGCAAGCGACCCGCCCACCGCCTCGACCCATCCGTCCGGCCGTCGCGCGTCGATCTCCACGTGGAGGTGGACCCCGAGCGCAGCCCCCGCTTCCGCGGCGAGGTGGCGATCCGGCTGCAACTGCGTCGCCCGAGCCGCTCGATTCGCCTCCACGCCGCGGACCTGCGCGTCACGCACCCGCGGCTCGAGTGGCGGGGGGGCGAACGCCGCGGCCGCGTCATCGCACACGCCGAGGTCGAGATGATCGAGGTGGTCTTCGCGGAGCCGGTGCCCAGGGGCGAGGCGACCCTGCGCCTCGGCTTCGCGGGGCGGCTGCGCAGCGACTTGTGCGGTCTCTACGCCGCGCGGGCGGGCGAGCGCCGCTACGCCTTCACGCAGCTGGAGGCCACCGACGCGCGCAAGTTCTTCCCCTGCTTCGACGAGCCCGCCATGAAGGCGCGCTTCCGCATCTCGGTCACCACGGGAGCGCGCAACACGGTGATCTCCAACGCGCCCGCCCAGCGAACCCGACGGCTCCCGGGCGGGCGCAAGACCGTGCACTTCGCTGAGACGCCCCCCCTCTCGACCTACCTGGTCGCGCTCGCCGTGGGAGAGCTCGAGGGCTCGCGTCCGAGCCGCGTCGGACCCACCGAGGTGCGCGTCTGGCACACCCCGGGCAAGCGCGGCCTGGCGGGCTTCGGGCGCGAGGCGGCGTGCGAGTGCCTGAAGCGCCTGGAGCGCTACTTCGCCCTCCCCTACCCCTACGCCAAGCTCGACCTGGTGGCCGTACCCGACTTCACGTTCGGCGCCATGGAGAACGCGGGCGCGGTCTTCTTCCGCGAGACGCTGCTGCTGCTGGACCCGGCCACGGCCACACTGAGCGAGAAGAAGCGCGCCGCGGAGGTGATCTGCCACGAGCTCGCGCACATGTGGTACGGCGACCTGGTGACGATGGCCTGGTGGGACGACCTGTGGCTCAACGAGGCCTTCGCCACCTGGATGGCCTTCGCGATCGTCGACGCCTGGAAGCCCGAGTGGAAGATGTGGCACGACTTCCAGCACGGGCGGGCGGCGGCACTCGAGCTGGACGCGCTGCGACACACCCATCCCATCTACTGCAACGTCGAGACGCCCGAGCAGGCCAACGAGAACTTCGACCTGATCACCTACGAGAAGGGCGCGGCGGTGGTGCGCATGATCGAGCGCTACCTGGGCGCGGCGGCGTTTCGCAAGGGGGTGCGGCGCTACATCCGCCGCCACCGCGAGGGCAACGCCGTGGCGGCCGACCTGTGGCGGGCGCTCTCCGAGGCCTCGGGCGTGAGGATCGAGCCGATCGCCCGCGCCTGGATCGAACGAGAGGGTTACCCCGTCGTCGAGCTGCGCAGGGCGCGGGCCGGGGGCGCGCGACTCCAGCTGCGCCAGGAGCGCTTCTTCGAACGGCCCGGCAAGCGCGGCGCAGCCGCGCGCGCCGCGAGTCGCCGCCCTCGCGAGACCTGGCCCATCCCTTGGGTAGCGCGGGTCGGCGGCGCTCGCGCGGGGAGCAGCCGGCTGACGCGACGACTGCTGACCCGCGTCAGCGAGACCGTCGATCTCGGTGTGGCCGCGAACCGCTTCGTCTACGGCAACGCCGAAGAGGGGGGCTTCTTCCGGCCGCTCCACCCACCGCAGGAGCTGCGGGCGATCAGCGCCGCCCTGCCCGCGCTGCGGCCCGTCGAGCGCATGGGCCTGGTGGACCACCAGTGGGCACTGGTGTGCGCCGGCCGGGCCGAGATCGATAGCCTGCTCGAGCTGGCGTCGGCGCTGGCCGACGACAGCGAGGCCGATGTGCTCACGGCGTTGCGCAAGCCCTTGCAGTTCATCGCCTCGTCGCTGATCCGGGACGCTGCGCCGCGCTGCGCAGAGGCCTTCCAGGCCTGGCTGCTGGAGCGCTTCGGGCCGCCCTTCGCGGCGCTGGGCTGGGACGCGCGCGCGCGCGAGCTCGACGAAGTCCGCACGCGCCGCGCCGCGTTACTCGCGCTCGTGGGCGGAGTGGCGCAGGACGCGGCGATCGCCAACCGGGCGGCCGAGCGCTGCGACCGCTATCTGCGCGATCGCCGCTCGCTGGATGCGAATCTGAGCGACGCCGTGGTCGCGATCGCGGCGCGCCGGGGTGACGAGCGCCTGCACCACCGCTTCGTCGAGGCGATGGGCGGTGCCGCGACGCCGCAGGAGCAGCGCCGCTTCCTGCTGGCGCTGGGAGACTTCCGCACCCCGCGGCTGGTCGACCGCACGCTCGGCCTCTCCCTGGGTGCGCGCGTCGCCACCCAGGACGTCGTCTTCCTGCTGGCGCGCATGCTGCGCAACCCGGAGGCCCACGAGCGGACCTGGGCGTTCGTGAAGCGACACTGGCCGCGGCTGCGACGCCGCCTGCCCGCCCTCGCCGGAAGCCGCCTGATCGAAGCCACGCCGAGCCTGCTCGCCCCGAAGTACCGCCGCGACGTGGCGGGCTTCTTCCGCGCGAACCCGCTGCCGAGCGGAGAACGCGCCCTGCGCCAGGCCCTGGAGCGCTTCGACTGGTACCGCGGCTTCCGCCGCGGCGCGGCGGCGGGGCTGACCCGGTGGCTCTCCGGCCGCGGCGCGCACTCCACACACTGAGCCGGAGCGGCAAGCGGTCGGCCGCTGGACTACATGTCCATGTCGTCCATGTCGGGCATGCCGGCGCCGGCGCCGGCGCCCTTCTTCTTCTCGGGCTTTTCGGCGACCAGCGCCTCGGTGGTCAGCAGCAGAGACGCCACACTCGCCGCGTTCTCCAGTGCGGTGCGCACCACCTTGGTCGGATCGATCACACCGGCCTGTATCAGGTCCCTGTACTCCTCGGCGGCCGCGTCGAAGCCCAGCGCGCCCGTACCGGCCTTCACCTTCTCGATCACGATCGATCCGTCGACCCCGGCGTTCTGGGCGATCCAGCGCAGCGGCGCCTCGATGGCGCGGCGCACGATGCGCACGCCGTGCCGCTCTTCGTCGGGGAGCGCTTCGTCGAGGCCTTCCAGCGCCTTCTGAGCGCGGAGCAGCGCGACCCCACCTCCGGGCACGACGCCCTCTTCCACCGCCGCGCGAGTCGCGTGCAGCGCGTCCTCCACGCGCGCCTTCTTCTCCTTCATCTCGGTCTCGGTGGCGGCGCCCACCTTCAGGATCGCCACGCCCCCGGCCAGCTTGGCGAGCCGCTCCTCCAGCTTCTCGCGGTCGTAGTCGGACGTGGTGTCCTCGATCTGCGCGCGGATCTCCCTGCAGCGGCCTTCGATGTCCACGCTCGCGCCGCCGCCCTCGATGATCGTGGTGTTGTCCTTGTCGACCAACACCCGCTTGGCCTTGCCCAGGTCCTTGAGCGTCACGTTCTCGAGCTTGAGGCCCAGCTCCTCGGCGATCAGCTTGCCGCCCGTGAGAATGGCCATGTCCTCGAGCATCGCCTTGCGGCGGTCTCCGAAGCCGGGCGCCTTGACGGCGCAGGCCGCCAGGGTGCCGCGGATCTTGTTGACGACCAGCGTGGCCAAGGCTTCGCCTTCGACGTCCTCGGCTACGATGACCAGGGGTTTGCCAAGCTTGGCGACCTGCTCCAGCAACGGCACCAGGTCCTTCAGGCTGCTGATCTTCTTCTCGTGGAGCAGGATGACGGGATCATCGAGCGCCGCCTCCATGCGCTCGCTATCGGTTGCGAAGTAGGGCGAGAGGTAGCCCCGGTCGATCTGCATGCCCTCGACCACCTCGAGGACCGTGTCCATCGACTTGGCCTCCTCGACGGTGATCACGCCCTCCTTGCCCACCTTCTCCATGGCCTCGGAGATCATCTCGCCGATCGCCGGGTCGTTGTTCGCGGAGACGGTGCCGACCTTGGCGATCTCGGCGGCGTCGCGGGTGGGCTTCGACAGCTTCTTGAGCCCATCGACCAGCGCCGACACGGCCTTGTCGATGCCGCGCTTGAGATCCATAGGGTTGTGGCCGGCGGCGACGAGCTTGCTCCCCTCGCGGAATATCGCCTGGGCCAGAACCGTCGCCGTGGTCGTGCCGTCGCCCGCGACGTCGGAGGTCTTGGTGGCCACCTCCTTGACCATCTTGGCGCCCATGTTCTGGAAGTGGTCCTCGAGGTCGATCTCCTTCGCGACGGTCACACCGTCCTTGGTGACCGTGGGCGAGCCCCAGCTCTTCTCGATGACGACGTTTCGGCCGCGGGGACCGAGGGTCACCCGCACGACGTTCGCGAGCTGATCGACGCCCGCGAGGAGCTTGTCTCTAGCGCTCTGGTGAAAGCTGATTTCCTTGACTGCCATGGCGTTCGACTCCCCTCGCTATTCGAGAACGGCGAGGACATCGTCCTCCCGCACGATGAGGTGCTCCTCGCCCCCGAGGTCGACCTCGCTTCCCGAGAACTTGCTGAACAGCACCCGGTCTCCCTTGTGCACTTCCAAGGGGCGCACCTTACCGTCGTCCATCACCCGGCCCTTGCCCACCGCGACGACCTTGCCCTGCTGCGGCTTCTCCTTGGCGGTGTCGGGGATGATGATCCCCCCCTTCGTCTTGTCCTCGTCCTCGATGCGCTTGACGAGCATCCTGTCCTGAAGCGGTCGGATCTTCACGGGCCTCCTCCTGTTCCCAGCGGGTTCTGGAGCGCCTAGATAAGCGCTCCGTGGCGGACGTCAAGACCCAGGAGCTGCCGGGTTGACAGAAAGCCTATTTTCGTCTTACTTTCGCCATACAGGTCGCGATGGAAAAACCCGCTGGAACTGACGGTCGTAGCCGGGGCCCGAGGGGTGGCGCAACGCGTGGCCCGTTGGGCGGCCGGCGCGGCGCCTCCGACAACCCCCCCAACCGCTTCGAGCGCCTCCGCTACGCCGAGGAGCCCGAGGGTGCGGCCGGCCCGGCGGCCGAAGACAGCCCGCTTCGCACGCGCTTCTTCCGGGACCCCTCGCGCCGCATCCTGGCCACCAACGACAGTCCCGACGTCGGCTTCGACACGAGCCTCAACCCCTACCGGGGCTGTGAGCATGGTTGCACCTACTGCTACGCGCGGCCGACCCACGAGTACCTGGGCTTCTCGGCGGGCCTCGACTTCGAGAGCCGGATCCTGGTGAAGGAGGAGGCACCGGAGCTGCTGCGCGACGCGTTGGCGTCGCCGCGCTGGGTGCCGCGGGTCGTGGCCCTGAGTGGGGTGACCGACCCCTACCAGCCGGTCGAGGCCAGGCTGGGTCTGACGCGCCGCTGCCTGGAGGTCTTCGCCGAGTTCCGCAACCCGGTGTCGATCGTCACCAAGAGCGGCCTCGTCGTGCGCGACCTCGACCTGTTGGGGGAGCTGGCGCGCGTCGACGCGGTGGCCGTGTACGTCTCGATCACGACCCTCGACGAGCAGCTGCGCAGCGCCATGGAGCCGCGCGCGGCCACGGCCGCGCGGCGCCTGGCGACCGTCGAAGCGCTGGCGGCCGCGGGCGTGCCGGTCTGCGTCCTCGTCGCCCCGGTGATCCCCGCGCTGAACGATCACGAGATCCCGGCCATCGTGAAAGCCGCCAGCGACGCCGGCGCGCGCTGCATGCGACACATCCTAGTGCGACTTCCGCACGGCCTTTCGGCGCTGTTCGCCGATTGGCTCGAGCGTCATTACCCGGAACGCAGGCAAAAGGTGCTGAACCGCATCCGCGCGCTGCGCGGCGGCCGCCTCAACGACCCCCGCTTCCACCACCGCCACCGCGGCGAGGGTCCCTTCGCCGAGCAGATCCGCGCGCTCTTCGAGGTCGCCTGCCGCCGGGCCGGAGTCGCCGACGCGGGCATCGATCTCTCCACGGATGCCTTCCGGCGTCCGCTCGCGCCGCAGCTCTCGCTCTTTGCCGGGACCTGAGGGACACTACGCCCTGCCGGGGGAAGCGAGTGTCCAGCGCCGAGGACCTGCGCCGCATCCTGGGCCGCATCGACGGCCGCGGCTACAAGGCCTACCGCGACATCAAGGGCTCGTTCGAGTTCGGGGCCTACAGCCTGCACATCGACCACGTGCAGGGCGATCCGTTCGCGAGCCCCTCGAAGCTGCGAGTGCGCGTGGCGCAGAGCCGCGCGCGGCTGCCGGCGGCGCTGTTCGAGGGGCGTGTCCGGCGCGTCGCCTTCGCGGACTTTCTCGCCCGCCGGGCGGGCGAGGCCGTCCAGCGCGAGCACCCCGCGCGCAGCGGCACCGGCAAGAGCGGACTGGTGCTGGTCGACGCGGGAGGTCAGGAGGTGCTCGAGCGCACTGCGATCGCGCTCACACCCGAGTGGGTCGAGCTGCGGCTCCAGGCGGGGCTACCCGCCGCCGGGCGCCGCGTGCTGGGCCGCCAGGCCGAGGCGCTGCTGTGCGAGACCCTGCCGCGCATCGCCGAGCGCGCGCTCTTCTGGGACGCGCTGCCGCAGGACGAAGCGCGGCACTTCGTCGAGTGCGTCGAGAACCAGGAGCACGTGCGCGGCCAGCTCGACGCGCTCGGGCTGGTCGCGTTCGTGGGCGACTGCGCGATCCTGCCGCGCGAGAGCGGGGCCAGCGACCGCCCGATGCGCGCCGGCGACGCGGTTCCCTTCCAGTCGCCGGAATCCCTGCGCGTGTCGATCCCGCTGCCCAACCCCATCGAGAGCCACGCGGGCCCGCTCCAGGCCGTCAGCGGAATGGGCGTGCCCGTGGGCGTCACGCTGGTCGTCGGCGGCGGCTACCACGGCAAGTCGACCCTGCTGCGCGCCCTCGAGCGCTGCGTCTACCCCCACGTGCCCGGCGACGGCCGGGAGTGGGTGGTCAGCGCCAGCGACCTGGTCAAGATCCGCGCCGAGGACGGGCGCCGCGTCGAGCAGGTGGACATCAGCGCCTTCATCTCGAACCTGCCCCAGGGACGCAGTACCAGCGCCTTCTCCAGCGACGACGCCAGCGGGAGCACCAGCCAGGCAGCCAACATCGTCGAGGCCGTCGAGCTGGGCGCCAGCGGCCTGCTGCTCGACGAAGACACCTCGGCCACCAACTTCATGTTGCGCGACGCGCGCATGCAGGCGCTGGTCCACAAGCAGCACGAGCCGATCACGCCCTTTCTCGAGCGGGTGCGCGAGCTGTACGACACGCTCGGCGTCTCGACCGTGCTCGTGATGGGAGGCTGCGGCGATTACTTCGACGTGGCGGACACGGTGATCATGCTGCGCGAGTTCCGCCCGCTCCACGCCACCCAGGAGGCCAAGCGGATCGCGGCGGAGCAGCGCTCCGCGCGGCGGGTCGAGGCGGCAGCGCCGCTCCAGGCGACCGCTCAGCGCATTCCCCTGGCCGAGAGCTTCGACCCCTCGCGCGGCCGCCGCGAGGTAAAGATCGACGCCGTGGCGCTCGACCGGGTCCAGTTCGGCCGCGAGGCCATCGACCTGCGCTGCGCCGAGCAGCTGGTGGACCTGAGCCAGACCCGGGCGGTGGGGAGCGCCATCCACCTGGCGACGGAGCGCTTCATGGACGGCAGGGCCACGCTGCGGGAAGTGATCGAGCGGCTCGAGGCCCACTTCGACGAGCGCGGCCTCGACGAGCTCGATCCCTTCCACCGGCCCGGGCAGCACCCGGGCAACTTCGCGCGGCCCCGCCGCTTCGAGATCGCCGCGGCGATCAACCGCCTGCGCACGGTGCGGATGCGCCAGCGCAACGGCGCCGCCGGCTGAGGTAGGATCGCAGCGTGGTGAAGATGATCTTCCTGTGCCGGCGCCGGCCCGAGTTGACGCGCGAGCGCTACGCGGAGCTGATCCTGCGCGGCCACGTCCCCCTCGCCCTGAAGCACCACCCGACCATGCACCGCTACGCGGTGAACGTGGTCGAGGGAGAGGTCGAGGGGGGGCTGGACAGCATCGCCGCGCTCAGCTTCGACAGCCTGGCCGACTACCTGGAGCGGCTCTACGACTCGCCGGAGGGGCGCGAGATCATCGGCCGCGACGTCGAGGGCTTCCTGGGCGGCGCCGCCGCCTACGCCACCCATGAGGTGGTGCACCGCGACGATGTGCCGGCCAGCCCTCTCGGTCAGCGCACGCCGGGCGTCAAGTGGATCTGTCCCCTCGCGCGGCGCCCGGGCATGAGCCACGAGGAGTTCGTGGCCCACTGGCTGGGCGAGCACGTCCCCCTCGCGCTGAAGCACCAGCCCGCCATCACGCGGTTCGCAACGAACGCGGTGGAGCAGAAGCTCGGCGATGCGGGCGAGGACTGGGACGGCTTCGCGGAGATCCAGTTCGCCGGCGACACGGGCCCGCGCGAGCGCTTCACGGACTCGCCCGAGGGCGCGAAGGCGCTCGAGGCCGACCACGCGCGCTTCGTCGGCCGCTCGCTGGTGGTCCCCGTCGCGGAGTACGTGCAGAAGTAGGCTCGCGCCCGTACTTTCCGGCGCGCTCAGCCGAAGACGAGCTCGGCGTAGCGCCGCAATCCCTCGACCGCCTCGCGCGAGCGCTGCCAGGGCGAGACAACGAGCCGGTCGACGCCGGCCTCCTCCCAACGCTTGACGTCGTCGGGCTCGCGCACGCTGCCTCCCACGCTGACCTCCACCCGCTCGCCCTCGAGCCCCAGCTCCCGGCGCAGCTCTCGCAGGCGTGCGACCGGTGCACCGACCGACTCGAGCGTGTGGGCCAGGCCGTACCAGCCGTCCGCCTGCCAGGCGGCGCGGCGCAGAGCGGCCTCGGATTCGCCCCCCACGTGGATCGGCGGCCACGGCTTCTGGACGGGCTTGGGCTCGAACACCACCGGCGCGAAGTCGAAGAACTCGCCGTGGTGCTCGACCACCTCCTCGCTCCACAGGCGCTTGCACACGGCCAGTGCCTCGTCCAGGCGCCGCCCGCGCGTGCGCGGGTCGAGCCCCGCCGCACTCCACTCGCTGCGCAGCCAGCCGGCGCCGATCCCGATCTCGGACCGGCCGCCGGACACGATGTCGAGAGTCTGCACCGCGCGTGCAGCCACGAAGGGGTGGCGCAGGCCCAGCAGGTAGACGCTCGTGCCCAGGCGAATGCGCGAGGTCTTGCCGGCCAGAAAAGCCAGCCACGCGAACGCGTCGAAGACCGGCGTCGAGGGCGGCACGGGGGGATGGTCCTGTCCCGGGTGCGGCGAGCCCCCCATCTCGACCGGGAAGATCAGGTGTTCTGGCATCCACACCGACTCGAAGCCGAGACGCTCGGCTTCGAGGGTCACGTCGAGATGGAAGGCCGGGTTGAGCCGGCCGAGGGCGACGCCGAACTTCACGCGCGCGGTCCGCGCGCCGCGCGCAGGCGCTGCGTCTCCAGCTCGTCGACGCGCAGGTCGGCGTCCTCGACGCTGCCGGCCAACGCCACCCCGTAGTCGTTGCGGGCGCCCTCCACCGACACGTACTCGTCGAGCGCGTCCTCCTTCACCCGCTCCGGGTCACGCTCGAAGGGGTCGCCCCAGCCGCCGCCGCCGCCGAAGCAGTACTCGTAGGCCTCGCCGGCCGCGAGCGGGACCATGTTCGCCGTGTGGGTGACGCGTTCGGCCCGCTCGGTGCCCACGCGCAGGGTGAAGCGGTTCGGGCTGCCGGGGCGCCCGCCCGCCACGCCGGGCATCGGGTACTTCATGCCCACCTGGTAGGTGGAGACCGAGGCGGGCGCGGTGAGGCGCTTCACGTAGCGCGAGCCCGGGCAGCCGCGCCACTGGCCCGGTCCGCCGCTGTCGGGCTGGTAGTCGAGCCACTCGTGGCGGGTGGGGAAGATCGACTCGTTGATCTCGGCCGTGGCCTTGATCAGGTTCCCGAACGACGCGTTCGACGAGCCCCAGCCGTCCCGGCCGCGCACGGCGCCGCAGTAGGCGGCCGTCGAGTCCACCGAGTGATCGACGAAGACCATGCCGGTCTCCGGGTGCACGCCGTAGATGATCGCCGGCATGCCCGCCTTGTAGATCTGCGGGCAGGCCCGTTCCGGGATCACCCGGGCCAGCGCCAGGGCAATCGCCTCGCCCACTTCGACGCCCGGGTGGTGGGTGCCCGCCGCGACGGAGTGCCCCGGCGTGGGATTGAGGCAACAACCTTCGGGCACGACCAGCTCGATGGACTCGAAGAACCCCTCGTTCTTGGGGATCGACGGGTCCATCATCGAGGCGAGTTGCGCCACCACGTAGCCACGCGTGTTTCCGAAGGTGGACCACGCCTGCAACTCGGGGCGCTCGTCGGAGCCGGTGAAGTCCACGCGCAGCTGCGCGCCGTCCACCGTCACCTTGCAGTGGACGTGCACGTCCTGGTTGCCCTTGGGATCGTGGTCCACGTAGACGTCGGACTCGTACTCACCGTCGGGCCAGGCGGAGACCTCCTCGCGGAAGCGCCGCGCCGCGTGGGAGATGGCGTGCTCCACCGCGCCCTTCACCGCGGCCGCGCCCCGGCGTTCGATGATCTCGGCCAGCCGGCGCGCGCCGTGCTGGGCCGCGCCGATCTGCGCGCGCAGGTCGCCGATGAACGTCGGCGTCCGGTTGTTCACCTGCATCATGTAGATCAGGTCGCGCCGCTCCACGCCGCGCTCGAAGACCTTCACCGCGGGGAAGCGCACCCCCTCGGCCCAGATGTCGAGGGCCTCGACGTTGTAGCCTCCGGGCATACCACCCCCGGTGTCGGCGTGGTGGCACTGGATCGACGCGATCAGCAACAGCTCGCCGCCGACCACCACGGGCGCGAAGACGTTGTAGTCGGGCAGGTGTCCGCCGCCGTGGTACGGATCGTTGGCCACCAGTACGTCGCCGGCACCCAGACCGCCCTCCCCGAAGAAGTCGAGGGCGAAGCGGATGGGGAGTGTCGAGGAGAGCATGAACTGGGGGATCCCGACCGACAGGGCAGCCAGCCGGCCGCGGCCGTCGAGGATCGTGGCGTTGCGCTCGTTCGATTGATTCAGGATTGGCGTGGTGGCGGTGAGCGAGACGTGGGCCGCCATCTCGTAGGCGACGGTCTCCATGGCGCCGCGCATCACCTCGGCGGAGACGGGGTCGACGCCGGAGGTCGCGTCGGGGATCGACGGCGCAGCGCCGGGGGGACGCGCTTCGCTGGCCATGCTGCGGGAGCCTCCTCAGCCGAGTTCGATGATGGGCGCCGCGCCCACGCCTTGTCCAGCATAATCCACCCCCGTGCGGGGGAGTGGACGCGGCCCTACATCCTCTACCCTCCCGCCCACCCGAGCCATCGATCCACGAGGCACCGTGCCCCCCACGTCGCTCCCGTCCGAGCCCATCGACCGCATCGTCGGGCCGCTCGCTCGCTTCCTCCACGTCGAGGCGGCAAGCGGCGTGGTGCTGCTGGCGGCGGCCGTCGCCGCCTTCGCGCTGGCCAACTCGCCTCTCGCCGACTCGTTCCTGGGCATCTGGAAGACCCGCGTGTCGTTCGGGTTCGGCGGCTTCCAGCTGGACCATTCGCTCCAGCACTGGGTGAGCGACGGGCTCATGGCGATCTTCTTCTTCGTCGTGGGCCTCGAGGTGAAGCGCGAGCTGGTGCTCGGCCAGCTCCGCGACATGCGAAAGGCCGCGCTCCCGATTGCGGCGGCACTCGGCGGCATGCTGGTGCCGGCGGCGCTGTACCTGCTCGTCGAGTGGGGCCAGCCGGCCGCGCGCGGCTGGGGCATTCCGATGGCTACGGACATCGCCTTCGTGGTGGGCTGCATGGCGATTCTCGGCCCGCGCGTGCCGCCGGGACTGCGCATCCTGGTGCTCTCCCTCGCCATCGCCGACGACATCGGCGCGATCATGGTGATCGCGATCGGCTACACGAGCGACCTGAACCACCTGGCCCTTTCGCTCGGGCTGATCGGAATCGGCACCGTGCTGCTGCTGCAGCGGCTCGGAGTGCGCGCGATCGCCGTCTACGTGGTAGTCGGCATCCTGACCTGGGAGGCCTTCCACGAGTCCGGCGTGCACGCCACCATCGCGGGCGTGGTCCTCGGGCTGCTCACGCCGGCCCACCCGTGGGTGAGCGACAACCGGTTGGGCCGCATCGTCGACCAGGCGGGGGAGATCTGGAACGGCGAAGGCTGGGGGCGCTTCGGCAGCCCCCGCGAGCTCCTCCAGCGCGTCGAGACCGCGGCGCGCGAGGCCGTGTCTCCCCTGGTGCGGCTGGAACGGGGCCTCCACCCCTGGTCCGCGTTCCTGATCATGCCGATCTTCGCCCTGGCCAACGCGGGCGTCCCCTTCGAAGGCGCCCTGCTGACGGATTCGGTGGCCCTGGCGGTGGGGCTGGGCCTCGTGGTGGGCAAGCCGCTGGGGATCTTCCTGTTCAGCTACGTCGCCGTGCGGCTCGGCATCGCGCGCCTGCCCGAGGGTGTGAGCTGGCTCGTGCTGCTGGGCGGCGGCTGCCTGGCCGGCATCGGCTTCACCATGTCGCTATTCATCTCGGGGCTCGCACTCGAGGGCGCGGTGCTCGACGCCGCCAAGGTCGGTGTGCTGGTCGCGTCCTTGGTGAGTGGCGCGATCGGCATGGCGCTGCTGCTGGCGCTGCTTCCCGAGCGATCGAGCGCTTCCGGCGCAAAGAGGAAGTGAGCGAGGAGAGCACATGACCCAGCGACTGACGCGACAGCTCGTCTTCCACGGGGCCCTGCTCGTCCTGGTCGGAATGTGCGTCGGCTTCCCCTTCGCGGCCGCGATCACCGAGGGCTGGGGGCCGGAGTCCGTGCGCGCGTGGCGGGTCGCCCATACCTCGCTGGTGTTGGGCGGGGCGCTCTACCTGGCCATCGCGGCGGTCTCGGCGCACCTGGTCCTGGGCCGCGCGGCCTGCCTGGCGCTGACCTGGTCCCTCGTCGGGGCGGCCTACGTCTTCGCGTCCGCCCTGATCCTCGGCGCCAGCGTCGGGGCGCGAGGACTCGAGCCCGGGGGCCCGCCCCTCCACGCACTGGTCTTCGCGCTGTTCGCCACCTCGCTCGCAGCGCTGTTCGCCGCCGTCGCAATCCTTGCGTGGGGGGCGTTCGCCGGCCTTCGCGAGGGTGCCGGACGCTGACCTCACCAGCTCGACGAGGCGCGGCGTCGGTCCGCGCGTATGGAGTGACCCATGCGACTCGCCCTGCTGCTCGGATTGCTGGTGGCTGCCGGCTGCGGCGGACCGTTCCTCGTCTTCCCGGGTGGCGAGATGCGCGGCGAAGTGGTCACGGAGCCCGTCGAGGACTGGTCGTTCGTCACCGATCGGTTCGTCGACCTGGAGACGCGGCCCCAGGACCCCTACTCCGTCGAGCTGAACTACTTCGTAAGGGATGGGAAGCTCTACATCGACCCGGCGGAGGGCCGGCGCTGGCTCGACTACCTGCGCGCCGATCCTCGCGTCCGCGTGCGCTTCAGCGAAAAGATCTATCCGCTGAAGGCCGTGCTGGTGGGGCAGCCCGGGGAGATCGAAGGATTCGACCCGGATCGCTTCGTCTACCGGCTCGACTCCCGCGGTACGAAGTGAACAATGAAGTGGCTACGTCGGCTCGGTCTCGCTCTCGCCGCTCTCCTGGGCGCCGTCCTTCTGGTGGGCCTCGGTGCCCGTTTCTCCGACGGGCCGCTCGGTCCCTTTCCCGGTGGCCCGCTGCAAGCGGGCGCGATCGTCTCGGAATCCGCCGTCGACTGGGCCTTCGCCGAGTCCATCGAGGAGATGGAGTTTCAGCTGCTGGACCCGCCGCGCTCGCGCACGGTCTGGCTGCTCGTACACGAAGGCGACCTTTACGTACCGTGCGGGCTCCCCAGCCTGCGGATCTGGAAGTGGTGGCCCCACGAAGCCCGGCGAGACGGTCGCGCCGTCCTGCGCATCGATGGCAAGCTCTATCCGCGCCAGGCGGTCTACGTCACCGACCGCGCACAGCACCGCGAGCTCTCTGCGTTGCTCGCCGAGAAGTACCCCGTGCCCGCTGGCTATTCCGGTCAGGACGATCTCTGGTTCTTTCGCATGGAGCCGCGCAGCGAGCCGTAGCTCGTCGGCGAGCTGTGGTAGCGTCGCGCCGTGAGTACGGACGCAGAGCCTCGCCCCAGCATCCAGCCGACCGCGGACGGTCCCTACCTCGTCAAGAACCTGAAGCGCTTCAGCAGTCGGAAAGGTCCGATCGAGACACGGCGCACCATGGCGTTGTGCCGCTGCGGCGAGTCCGCCAACAAGCCCTTCTGCGACGGGACGCACGCGAAGACCGGCTTCTCGTCGGCCAAGCTGGACGGCCGCGTCGAGGACAAGCGGGAGAACTTCGAGAGCGAGGGCATCGCGATCCACGACAATCGAGGGATCTGCTCACACGCCGGCCGCTGCACCGACGGTCTCCCCGCGGTCTTCCGCCTGAAGACGGAGCCGTGGATCGACCCGAGCGGCGCGCCTCCCGACGAGATCATCGCTGCGATCCGGAAGTGCCCGTCCGGCGCGCTCAGCTACTCCGCGGGCGGTGCAGAGCACCGCGACCGCGAAGGCGAGCCGGCCATCCACATCGCCCCGGACGGACCGTACCAGGTGACGGGGCGCCTGGAGCTCCTGGATTCGGCGCGCGGCGAGGGCGCCTCCAGCGAGC
>JAZFWH010000224.1:0-3689 GCA_036482635.1 Myxococcota bacterium | reverse complement strand
TGCGCCACACCCACGAGTGGATGCGCCAGGAGCTCGGCGTCAGCTGGCTCGGCTTCGCGGGCGAAGAGGTCGAGGGCTGGTTCGGCGAGGCCGACCTGCGGGACTTCCGCTGCGAAGTGCACGAGGGCTTCTCTGCGAAACGCGACCTGCCGGCCACGTTCATCGCCTCGGCGCGCAAGCGGCGGGCGTGAGCGGCGACCTGCGCGCCGTCCTCTTCGACGCCGCGGGAACGCTGATCGAGCTGCGCGAGCCGGTCGGCGAGACCTACTCGCGGCTGGCCGCGGACTACGGTGTGGAGCTCTCGGCGTGGCGAATCGGCGAGGCCTTCGGGCGCGTCTTCCGCGCGGCCCCGCTCATGGTGTTCCCCGGCGAGGCGCCCGAGCGAATCCCCGGCCTCGAGCGCGACTGGTGGCGTGCGCTGGTGCGCGCCGCGTTCCGGGCGGCCGACGGCACGGCGCGCTTCAGCGACTTCGAGGCGTACTTCGAGCGACTCTACGCCCACTTCGCCAGCCCGGACACCTGGCGCGCAACTCCCGAGAGCGGCGAGATGTTGGCCGAGCTGCGCCGCCGCGGGCTCGTCACGGCGATCGTCTCCAACTTCGACCGCCGCCTGCACCGCATCCTCGAGGGATTGGGATTGTCGCCCCTGTTCGACGCGGTCGTGCTGCCTTCGGACGCGGGTGCGGCGAAGCCCGACCCCCGCATCTTCGCCTTCGCCCTCGAGCGGGTGGGCAGCTGCGCCGCGGCCACCCTCTTCGTGGGCGACGATCGCGACCGCGACCTCGCCGGCGCCCGCTGCGCGGGCCTGCGCGCGATCGAGGTGCAGAGCCTTGCTACCCTGGCGGAGCTTCCCGATCGGCTGGAGGCCCTGCCACAGGAGTGAGTGGATGAACGAGCCCTCGGCGGGCCGCAGCGACGACGCCGCCCTCGCCTTCTTCCGGGATCGCTTCGGCCTGGACGACCACAGCCTCGCCACGGCGCTCGAAGCCACCCTCGAGCGGCGCGTCGACTACGCGGATCTCTTCTTCGAGTACACCACGCGGGATTCCGTGGTGCTGGAGGAGGGCATCGTCAAGAGCGCCGACCGCCACGTCGAGCAGGGCGTGGGCGTGCGAGCCCAGGCCGGCGAGCGCCAGGGCTACGCCCACTCCGACGAGGTGACCGTGGAGAGCCTGCAGCTCGCCGCGGCCACCGCCCGCGCGATCTCCGCAGAGACCCACAGCGCCCGGGCGGTCGCCGTGCGAGCGGCCCGCGAGCGCCCCCACGACCTGTATCCCGTGGAGCACGCGGTGACCGAGGTCCCGGTGGAGAGCAAGGTGAGCTTGCTGGGCGAGATCGACATCTACGCGCGCGGGCTCGATCCGCGCGTGCGGCAGGTGATGGCGAGCGTCGTGTCCGAGCACCGAAACATCCTGGTGGCTGGCAGCGACGGCACCCTGGCGGGCGACGTCCGCCCGCTGGTGCGGCTCAGCGTCCAGGTCATCGCCGGCGACCCGGCCGGCACGCGGCGCGAGGTGGGCATCCAGGGTGCCGGCGGTCGCTTCGAGCTCGAGCGGCTGCTCGACCCCGCGGCCTGGCGCCCGGTCGTCTCCGAGGCGGTGCGCATCGCCACCCTCAACCTCGACGCCAAGCCCTGTCCCGCGGGCACGATGGACGTGGTGCTGGGCAACGGCTGGCCCGGCGTGCTGCTCCACGAGGCGGTGGGCCACGGCCTCGAGGGGGACTTCAACCGCAAGAAGACCTCGGCCTTCAGCGATCGGCTCGGACAGCGCGTGGCCAGCGAGGGCGTGACCGTGATCGACGACGGCACGCTCGCCGGCCGGCGCGGCTCGCTCAACGTGGACGACGAGGGCACGCGCACGCAGCGCACCGTGCTGATCGAGAACGGCGTGCTGCGCGGCTACCTGCAGGACCGCCTGAACGCAAAGCTGATGGGAGTGCAGCCCACCGGCAACGGCCGACGCGAGAGCTACGCCCACCTGCCGATGCCGCGCATGACGAACACCTTCATGCTGGCCGGAGAGGACGACCCGGAGGAGATCCTGCGCTCGGTGAAGCGCGGAATCTACGCGGTGTCCTTCAGCGGCGGCCAGGTGGACATCACCAGCGGCAAGTTCGTCTTCTCCGCGAACGAGGCCTACCGCATCGAGGACGGTCAGGTCGGCGCCCCGGTCGTGGGCGCGATGCTGATCGGCAACGGACCCGACGTGCTGACGCGGGTGACGCGGGTCGGCTCCGACCTGGCGCTGGACCCCGGCATCGGCACCTGCGGCAAGGACGGCCAGACCGTACCGGTCGGCGTGGGCCTCCCGACGATCCGCGTGGACCAGCTCACGGTGGGCGGGACCGGGGAGTGAGCGATCCCGCGCGCGATGCGGTGCAGCGCGCCCTCGAGCGCACCCGGCGCGCGGGCGCCGACGCCGCCGACGCCCTGCTCATCGACAGCGACGCCCTCGAGACCCGGGTACGGGGCGAGGAGATCGAATTCGTCAAGCAGGCCCGCGAGCGCGCGCTGGGAATTCGCGCGCTGGTGCGCGGCGACGAGGGCTTCCGCAGCGCGTGCACGTCGACCAGCGACCTCTCGCCCGACGCGGTCGACCGCATGGCGGAGCAGACCGTCGCCCTCGCCCGCGCGACGGCCGCGGACCCGGCGGCGGGCCTGCCCGAGGGGGGCTTCGCCGAGGACGTGGCAGACCTCGGCCTCTACCACCCGGAAGACCGCGAGGTCACCGTCGAGGCCCGCATCGAGGACGCGCGACGCGCCGAATCGGCCGCCCGCGAGATCGACGCGCGCATCGACAACTCCGAGGGCTCGGAGGCCGGCTCCGACTTCGCGCGCGTCATCTACAGCAACTCGGCCGGGTTCTACGGCGAGTACGCCGCAGCCACGCACACGCTCTCGTCGACGCCCATCGCGCGCGAGAACGGCACCATGCAGCGGGACTACTGGTTCAGCGTGTCGCGCCGGCTCGGCGCACTCGACGACCCGGCCACGGTGGGACGCCGCGCGGCGGAGCGGGCGCTCCGCCGGCTGGGAGCCCGTCGCATCCCCACCTGCGAGGTCCCGGTGATCTTCGATCCGCTCACCGCGCCGAGCCTGCTGCGCCACCTCGCCGCCTGCGTGAGCGGCAGCGCCGTCTACCGCGAGGCCAGCTTCCTGGCCGGGCGGATCGGCGACGTGGTGGCCAGCCCGCTGGTGACGGTGATCGACGACGGCCGCCGCCCGGGGGGCCTGGGCAGCAAGCCCTTCGACGGCGAAGGCCTGCCGACCCGGCGCAACGTGGTGCTCGAGCGCGGGCGCCTGGAGACCTACCTGCTCGACAGCTACTCGGCCCGCAAGCTGGGCTGCCGCTCCACCGCCAACGCGGCGCGCAGCCCGGGCAGCGCACCGAGCGTCGCCCCCACCAACCTCTGGCTCGAGCCCGGCACCGGGACCCTCGAGGAGCTGATCGCCAGCACGCCGCGCGGGCTGTGGGTGACCGAGCTGATCGGCATGGGCTTCAACCCGGTGACCGGCGACTACTCGCGCGGCGCCGTGGGCCTGTGGATCGAGGGCGGCGAGGTGGCCTACCCGGTGGAGGAGATCACCATCGCCGGCCAGCTGGGCGACATGCTCGCGGCCATCGACGCGGTGGGATCCGACCTCCTGTGGCTGGGCCGCGTGGCCTCGCCGTCGCTGCGCGTGGCGA
>JAZFWH010000223.1:0-5589 GCA_036482635.1 Myxococcota bacterium | reverse complement strand
CGTCCTTGCGCCGGAAGCTCTTCTGGCTCGCCCAGGCCTCGATCAGCGTGCCGTCGACCGTGAAGTGCTCGGACGACAGCAGACCGTGATCTTGGCCTTGCGCGAGCACGGCCTCGAAGAACTCCTCGGCCCCCCCCCGAGGGGAATGACTGGGCCGGCACCTCCCCGCCCAGGGTCGGATTTCGGAACAAATGCTTCATCTACTTGTCGAACCAGCTCCCTTCGCATGTGGCGCCCAAGGACGGGTAAGGCGATCGTGCGGGCAGCGGCTCGTGCTGAGGGCGGTGCGGGCGGCGCCCGCCGTGTGACACACTGGCCAGGTGTCGCACGTCTACGACTTTGGGGAGTGCGAGCTTGACGAGACCCGGTGCACGCTGCGACGGGGTGGCGAGGAGGTCAGGCTCGAGCCGCGGACCTTCGACGTGCTGCTCCACCTCGTGCGCAATCGGGATCGTGTGGTGTCGAAGCAGGAGCTCCTGGATGCGCTCTGGCCCGGGACCTTCGTTAGCGAGTCGGTGCTGCCGACTCAGATCGCGACGCTGCGCAAGGTACTCGGCGACTCCCGGAGCGAACAGCGCCTGATCCAGACCCTGTACGGCCGGGGCTACCGCTTCGTCGCCGGCGTGGTCGAGCAGCGTGCCGGCGATCTGCCGCTGGCCTCCGCGCCGGAACCGGCGCCGCTTCCCTCCCCCCGCTGGACGTCGGGCATCCTGCCCTTCGTCGGTCGCGCGCCGCTTTTGAGTTGCCTGCGCGAGGCGGCCGCGCAGGCGCGAGCAGGCGAGCGGCGCATCGTGGTGCTGACGGGCCCAGCCGGCATCGGCAAGAGCCGGCTGGCCGAGGTTTGGCTCGAGGCCGAGCAGGTCTCCATGCGGACCCTGACTGCTCGAGCCGACCGCGAGCTCGGCGAGCCGACGTATGACGTGTTTCGACAGCTCCTGCGCGAGCTGCTCCGTGGCGCAGGCGATCGGGGCGAAGCTCTCCTCGGTGCCGACCAAGCGCATCTTGGCGCGCTCCTCGGCGAGCCCGCGGATGCGGCGCCGGCCGATCTCTCGCCTCCGGGGCGGGCTCGCGCTCGCGTCTTCGGCGCCGTTGCCCGGGTCTTCGCGCGGGCCTGCCGCGAGCGTCCCCTCGCACTCGTCATCGACGACCTCCAGGACATGGATCAGCCCTCTTGGCTCCTGCTCCGTTTCATCGCCCGCGAGCTCGCGCGTCAACCCCTTGCGATCGTTGCGACCTGCCGCGTACAGAACCCGGAGAATGCGCACGCCGCCCACCTCGCGGCCCTCAGCCGGGACCCTGGCTTTGAGCGGTTGGAGCTGCGCAGCCTCGGGCTTGAAGACGTAGCGGCCCTCGTCCAGGCGATCCCGGGTCTCGAAGAGCGTCCGGAGCTGGCCTCGACCCTCCACGAGCTGACGGAGGGACACCCGCTCTTCCTCGGCGAGATCGTGCGCTGGCTCGCCTCGGAGCCCGGGTTCGAACCCGCGAGTCTATCGCCGCTCCGGCTGCCAGCCGGCCTGCGCGAGGCGATTGGGCTGCGCATCGCGGCCGTGTCCCCCGAGTGCCGGACCGTCCTATCCCGGGCGGCGGTCGTCGGGCGCGAGTTCGAGGTCGCACTCCTGCGCGGCGAGGACGACCCCGGCGAAGTGGGGCTACTCGATCTCCTCGACGAGGCCGCGAGCGCGCGCCTGATCGAGCTCGCCCACACCGGCCTCGGGCGGATGCGCTTCGCACACGCGCTCTTCCGCGAGGTGCTTTACGCCGACCTCCCGCTGGCGGCGCGGACACTCGAGCATCGACGGCTGGCCGACGCCCTGCTGCCGCGGGTGCGTGACGACGCGGATCCGAGACTCCTCGAGTGCGCGCATCACGCGAGACTCGGCGCGGCAGGGGGCAACGTCGAGCAGACCCTCGGCCTGGTGCGGCGCGCGGCGAGGCACTGCATCGACGCCACCGCTTACGAGGACGCGGCCGGGTGGCTGGAGCACGGGCGCGAGCTCTTGGAGACCCTCGGTGAGGTCACGCCGCAGACGCGCTGCGAGCTCCTGCTAGCGCTTGGCGACGCCTACTCGCGGATTCCGAAACGCTCGCTCGCGCGCCGCGTGTACCGCGAGGTAGCCGATCTCGCGCGCGAGGCGAGCCGGCCCGATTTGTTCGGGCTGGCCGCCGTGGGCTACGGCATGCGCTCGGAGTGGGGCGGACCGCGTGACGACGTCCTCGTGGGGCTGCTCGAGGAGGCGCTCGACCGACTCCGCGACGAGGCCCCGGCGATCCGCGCGCGTGTGTGGGCGCGTTTGTCGGGGACCGAGCCCTACTGGTCCAAGCCCGAGCGCTGTCATGAGGCGGCGGACGAAGCGCTGCGCCTGGCCGAGGCGTCGGGAAACGTCGAAGCCCTCGTGGCCGCCAAGCGGAGCGTGTGCTTCTCGCGCGAGAGCATCCACGCGCCGATCGAGGAGACCCTCGCCGGTGCCGGTGATCTTCTGCGTTTTGGCAAGCGGTTGGTCGACGAGGGCCACGAGCTCCTCGGCAAGGACGTCCAGATCAGCGCACGCCAGGCCTTCTACAACACCCATATGATCGCGGGCGAGGCCAAGGCGGCGACACCGCACCTGGTGCATCTCGAGGCTCTCACCGAGGAGCTCCACGAGCCGCTGGACCGCTGGATCCTGAGCTGGCACCACTTCGGCCGCGCCGTCTGCGGGGCGCGCTTCGACGAAGCTCAGCGGCTGCTCGCGCACGGCCGGGAGCTCGCCACCCTGATCGAGGTGCCCGGTGCCGAGGGGCTGGCGGGCCTAATGGAGCTCTACCTGCGGATCGAGCAAGGCGGCCCGGCGTTGCGCGCACTGGGGGATCCGGCGGCGATGCTCGACCGGCTCGCGCGGACTGCCGAGGCCCTCCCCGAGTACGGTTGGCCGATTCGCTGCACAACCCTCCTGTGCGCCCTCGAGATGGGTCTCGCCGACGAAGCGCGCACGCAGTTCGAATCGCTCGCCGCCCAGGAGTTCGAGGATCTACCCCGGGACTCCTACTGGCTCCTGTGCGCGGCCCTGCTCGCCTGGGTCTGCGCCGAGCTCGGCGACCGCGAGCGGGCGGCCCGATTGCGCGACCTCTTGCGGCCCTACGCAGAACGCACCGCTTTCGGCACCGCGCTCCGCGTCGTACTGGGCCCCACCCGCTACTTCCTCGCGCGCCTCGGTCAGGTTCTCGGGGAGCGCGACGAGGCGAGAGCAGACTACGAGGCGGCGATCGAGCGCTGCCGCCGTCTCGGCGCCCGCACCTGCGAGCTCCGGGCCGGGGTCGGGCTCGCGAGCCTCGACCTGGGCGCCGCGAGCGGGATGCGCACGAGCGCGCTGACCAAGCTCGACGTGCTCGCCACGGAAGCCAGGGCCCTCGGCATGGAGGGACTTGCCGAGCGCTGTCTCGTTCTCCGGAGCGTCTGACCGGCGCGTCCGAGCGATCCCGAGGAAATCCAGAGGATCTCGTCAGGATCTTCCGGGCCCGCGCCCGTAGGCTCACCTTCGTCGTCGAACGATCGCGGAGGTCCGGCCATGGATTTCGATCTCTCGCGCGTTGCACCGCAGCTCCTGGAGGATCCGTATCCGCTCTACGCGATCCTGCGCGAGACCCAGCCCGTCGCCTGGGTCGCGGACCTCGAACTCTTCCTGGTGACGCGGTACGCGGACGTGCGGCGCGTGCTCTCGGACCCGGTCTTCTCGGCCGACTTCCGGCACGGGCGATCCGCGATGCCGAATCCGCCGCTCTCGCCGCAACTCGAGCAGCTGTCCCTCGAGCTCGCCAAGGACATGCTGCGCTCCGACGGCGAGGTACACCGGCGCCGCCGGTCGATCGTGGCGCGTGCCTTTACGCCTCGGGTGGTGCGCGACCTCGTGCCGCGTGTCGAGAAGCTCGTGCAGGAGCTCCTCGACGAGGCTTTCGGCGGCGGCCGATTCGATCTGATGGGCGAATTCGCTCACGCGCTCCCGATCTACGTGATCGGCGAGCTCCTGGGGCTCCCGCCCGAGGACCGCCGACAGATCCGCGCCTGGTCGGACGATCTCATCGTGTATTACGACCCGCTCGTTCCGGTCGAGACCCGAAGCGCGGCCTTCGCGCGCTGTGCCGAGCCGCTGCGCGACTACTTCGCCGAGCAGTTCGCCGAGCGTCGGCGGCAGCCGCGGGAGGACTTGCTGAGCGGCATGGTTCGCGCGGCCACCGAGGATCGAATCGGCGAGGACGAAATCCTCGCCCAGTGCGTTCTCATCATGCTGGCCGGCCATGAGACCACGAGCGGTTTGATCGGAAACGCCGTGCTCGCCCTCGATGCTCAGCCCGACGCACGCGAGTCCCTGGTGCGGGATCCCGCCCGACTCCCGGCGGCCGTGGAAGAGCTGCTGCGCTTCGACAGCCCCGTGCAGATGATGCAGCGCCAGACGGTCGAGGCGACCCGGATCGGGGACGTCGAGATCCCGAAGGCCGCCGTGGTGATCCCGGTCTTCGCTGCCGCCAATCGCGACCCGGAGGTGTTCACCAACCCCGACCGACTGTGCTTCGACCGACGCGAGAACCCGCACCTCGCCTTCGGCCACGGCGAGCACTTCTGCGCCGGCGCCCACCTCGCGAGGCTCGAGGCTCGTCTCGCGCTCGCGGGTCTGTACTTCCGGGGGTCGGAGCTCGTGGTGCACCGCGAGTCACTAGTGCGCAAGCCCTCCGTCTTCGTGCGTGGACTCACCCGGCTCGAGGTGTCGGGCTGATGGCGGAGGACGCGCTTCCGGTGCGAGCTCGGACGCAGCGGGGCCCTTCCCTAGTCGCGGCGGTGTTGGCAACGGTGCTGCTGTCCACCGCCGTGGTGCTCGGCGTGCGTGCTCTCGGCGGACCCGAGGCCTTTCTCGCTCGCTTCGGCCCCTTCGCTCCGCTCGTCGGGGTGATCGTGATCGCACTCGCCGGGCTCCAGCCGTTCCCGGGCGGCGAGGTCCTGCTCGTGGCACAGGGAGCGCTCTTCGGTGCGGCGCTCGGGGGAGCAGTGTGCCTATCCGGCAGCACAGCCGTCGCCACCATCCGCTATCGCCTCGCGCGCTGGCTCACAGGCGGGACCGACCTCGACGAGGTCCGAATGCCGGCCTGGCTGCGCCGGCTGCCGGTGGGCCATCCGGCCTTTCAGATCCTGGTCCGGCAGCTGCCCCTCGGCGGCTTCGCGATCGACCTGGCCTCCCCGGCCGCGGGCGTCTCCGCCTTGCGCCACCACACGTGTGCGGCGATCGGCGCAGTGCCGGGCTCTTGGCTCTTCGCGGCGATCGGGGCCAGGCTCGTGAGCTGGTGAGCCTTTGGTCTTTGGTTCCGTGTCGTCATGGCAGGTCTTCATCCCGCCCCATGGAGGTCAGAGCGCGACAGCGTTTCTGAGCAACAGCGCGTCGAGCTCGTTCTTTTTCTCCATCACCGTCCGACCCCAGAGGACGACATGCTCCCCTGCCGAATCCCAGGTGGCGTCTGGATCGAACAGGATGAAGACATGACCGCCCTCGAAGTCCGGCAGGATCCTCCGCTTCACCTCGGCGCTGAGCTGCCGCTCGTCGTCCCAGAACTGCGTGAACCGGG
>JAZFWH010000222.1:0-2057 GCA_036482635.1 Myxococcota bacterium | reverse complement strand
GATGCCGGGGATCAGCAGCCCCGGTGAGTTGAACTCGATGTAGATCCCGAGCAGGCCGGCCAGCACCAGCAGCACCGCGACGTCCGGGCTGGCGAGGAAGTTGAAGAGCCGCGTCAGCGGCGTCATCTCGATGACGCGCACCTGCGCTTCGGCGACGGCGAGCGTCATCTCCTCCCCGTCCACCACGACCGTCCAGCCGTCGATCTCCTCCAGGAGGGCCTCCCGGTTCTGGGCGACCAGGTCGATCACGCCCAGCTCGAGCGCCTCGTCCTGGGCCACCGCGTCGGCCTCGCGAACCGCCTTGACGGCCCATTCGACGTTGCGCTTTCGCTCCTTTGCGATCGATTCGATGAAGGCCATCGTGAACTTCTCGGCCTTCTCCAGCGCGACGTCGCGCCGCTCGCTGTCCTCGTCGCGCTCCCCTCCCCCGCCGGTGACGCTCACCGGCGAGGCGGCCCCGATGCTGGTGCCGGGCGCCATGGCCGCCACGTGACCGGCGAGCGTGATGAAGGTTCCAGCCGAGGCGGCCCAGGCGCCCCGGGGCGCGACGTAGACGATCACCGGCACACGGGCGTTGAGCATGGCCTGGATGATGTCCTTGGTGGACGAGAGCAGGCCGCCCGGCGTGTCCAGCTCGATCAGCACCGCCGCCGCCCCATCCTCCTCGCTCAGGGCGATGGCCTTCTGGATGTAGTCCGACGAGGCCGGATTGATCGAGCCCGAGATCGTGACGAGGTTGATGTGCGCGGCGCCGGCGGGCGGCGCGGCCGCGAAGGCGATCAGCAGGGCGACCACGGAGCCGAGCAGGGGGGCGGCCCGGGTCATCCAGTTCCTCCGCGCAGCTTCTCCACACGGTCGAGGAGCTGCGAGGCCACCTCGCTCTTGGGAAGCCGGGGCAGCTCCTCGATCTCGCCGCCCGGCCAGACGAAGACCACCGTGTTGTCGGCCGCGTCGAAGCCCGAGCCGTCGCGCGAGATGTCGTTGGCCACGAGCAGATCGCAGCCCTTGCGCGCCAGCTTGCGCCGCGCGTTCTCCACCACATCGTGGCTCTCGGCGGCGAAGCCGACCACCACGCGCCGGCCCTTCTGCCGGCAGATCTCGGCGAGGATGTCGGGCGTGCGCTCGAGCTCGAGGGTGAGGGTCGCCCCGTCGGCGAGCTGCTCTTTCTTGAGCTTCCGCTGGCTCGGCCGGGTCGGGCGGAAGTCCGCCACCGCCGCCGCCTTCACCACGATCGTGGCGTCGGGCAGCTGCGCCAGCACGGCTTCGCGCATCTCGAGGGCGCTCTCGACGTCGATGCGCCGCACGCCCGCCGGGGTGGCGAGGACGCTGGGGCCGGCGATCAGCAGCACCTCCGCGCCGCGGCGCGCCGCCTCGCGGGCCACGGCGAATCCCATCTTCCCCGAGGAGCGATTGCCGACGAAGCGAACGGCATCCACGGCCTCGCGGGTGCCGCCCGCCGTCACCAACACCAGCTCGCCCGCCAGTCCCCGCGAGCCGAGCGCCAGCTCCGCGGCCGCCGCGATGGCCTCGGGCTCCGACATCCGCCCCTCGCCTTCCCAGCCGCAGGCCAGCTCGCCTGCTTCCGGGCCGACGACCCGCCCACCGCGCTCGCGCAGGGTCGCCAGGTTCTGCTGCGTGGCCGGGTGCTGCCACATGTTGACGTTCATCGCCGGGGCCACGAGCAGGGGAGCGCGCGTGGCGAGGACCACCGCCGAGACCATGTCGTCCGCGAGGCCGTGGGCGAGCTTCGCCAGGGTGTTCGCCGTGGCCGGCGCCACGATCACCAGCTCGGCCCAGTCCGCGAGGGCGATGTGGTCGATCTCATCCTCCTGGGACGGGTCGAAGAGGTCGCTGCGAACCGTGTGGCCGGTGAGCGTCTGTAGCACCGCGGGCGAGACGAACCTCGCCGCCTCGCGCGTCATCGCGCAGCGCACCGCGTGCCCGGATCTTCGCAGGACCCGGACCAGCTCGGGGCTCTTGTAGGCGGCAATGCCGCCCGTCACCGCGACGAGGATGCGCCGCTGCTCCATCGGCGTGCGCCTTCGGAAAATCCTTTG
>JAZFWH010000221.1:0-2418 GCA_036482635.1 Myxococcota bacterium | reverse complement strand
CTTCTTGCGCGACTTCTTCTTGCGGGCGGCCTTCTTGCGGGCCGGCTTCTTGCGCCTCGCCTTGCGGGCTCCCGCCTTCTTGCGCCCGGCCTTCTTGCCGGCCTTGGATCGCTTCCGAGCGGTCATCTCTCCCTCCCTCCATCAGTTCGGCGTGTTCGCCCCGAACGCGCGGATTCTAGGCGCGAGGGGAAACGCGGGTCAACGAATCTCGCGCCGCCCCGGGGTGGCCGCGGCCCCCCCCCGCCCAGAGGCACGCCGCTCTGGCCGCGCATTGAGCCGCCACGCCGCGCCTACTAGCCTCTTCCCCGATGCGAGTGGTGGTCAAGCTGTTCGGGGCCCTGCGGGAAGCCGCGGGCGCGAAGGAGGTCGCGATCGAGCTGCCCGAGGGGTCGCACGTGGCCGACCTGCGCGAGCGCCTGGCCGCCCAGTTCCCGGCCCTGGAGCGCTTCCGGGGTCGGCTGGCCGCGTCGGTCAACCTCGAGATCGCCTCGCTGGACGCGCCCCTGCGCGACGGCGACGAGGTCGCCTTCCTGCCGCCCGTCTCGGGGGGGGTGGAGCGGCGCTGCTGGCTCTCCGAGCGCCCGCTGGACGTGGCCGAGGTGGTCTCTCGGGTGGCTGGCCCCGGCATGGGCGGCGTCGTGACCTTCGTGGGCGCTGTGCGCGACCGGGCGCGGGGACGGACCATCCGCCACCTCGAGTACGAGGCCTACGCGGAAATGGCCGAGAGGGAGATGGAGAAGATCGCCGACGAGGCGGCCCGCCGCTGGCCCGGCGCCAGTGTGGCCATCGCCCATCGGTCGGGCCATCTCGAGGTGGGCGAGATCGCCGTGGCGGTGGCCGCGGCCGCGCCCCACCGGGCGGAGGCCTTCGCCGCCTGCCGCTTCGCCATCGACACCCTGAAGGAAACCGTGCCCATCTGGAAGAAGGAGGTCGCGACGGACGGCGAGTACTGGGTGGACGACCACCCGTGAGCGCCGCCGATCCCCCCTCGAGCGTTCAACGCCATCGGCGCGACGCCCTTGCCCAGGTGCCCACGGCCGTCATCACGGTCAGCGACACGCGCACGCGGGAGAACGACAGCGGAGGCGCGCGGGTGGCCGATCTGCTGGCGCGGGAGGGCCACCCCGTGGTTTCGCGCGAGATCGTGCCCGACGAGCCCGCGGCGATCGCCGCGGCCGTGCGCCGGATCCTGAAGCGCGACGACACACGCGCCGTGATCCTCACCGGGGGAACCGGGGTCGCGCCCCGCGACGTGACGCCCGACGCCGTGGAGCCGCTCCTCGAGCGCGTGGTCCCGGGCTTCGGCGAGCTGTTCCGCGCCCTCTCGTTCCAGGAGATCGGCTCGGCGGCAATGCTCTCGCGGGCCGTGGCGGGCCTGGCCTCGGGCCGGGTCGTGTTCGTGGTCCCCGGCTCCCGCGGGGCGGTACAGCTCGCCATGGAGAAGCTGATCCTCCCCGAGCTGGGCCACCTGGCCGAAGAGGCCGTCAAGACTCGCTGACGCCCCTCCGAAGTTCACCCTATGGAAGCTCGGCTCCAGCCCGGCGCCGGCGGCGTCGCCGCCACGGCCCGGACTCCGCTCGGCTGCGCCTCGCTGCGCGGCGGCGTCGCCGCCTTGCTGCTGGCGCTCCTCGCGCCGATGTCGGCGTCCCGCGCCGAGAGCTACGCCTGGGTAGACGAGGCGGGAGTCACCCACATTACCGACGACCCGGAGGCGATCCCCGAGGGCGCGCGCTCCTCGGCCGCGGCGGGCCGGGCCGGGCTGCGCGGGCTCTGGAGCGATGCGGTCGCGCCGGGGCGGGCGGCCTCCCGTGCCGGGACCGGGCCGGATGGCGCGGGTAGGGCCTTGCCGGTGCGCGCGGGGAGTCGCGGCGATGCGCGGACGCTCCGGCTGCTGCGCGGCGCCCTGGAGGACCTCGAACGCGGCGAGACCGCTCGCGCTGCGGCGGCCCTGGAGAGCGTCTTGCGCCGCGAGCCGGCGCGCCCGGAGGCGCATTGGTACCTGGCGCTGCTCGACCGGCAGCGCGGTCGCTACGCGTCGGCCGAGGCGCACCTGCGCGCTTTCCTGGCCGCCGCCGGCGACGACCTCGAGCCCTACCGCGCGTCGGCCCAACGGCGCCTCGACGCGCTGGCCGACGAGCGCCGGCTCGCGGACACGGAGGTGCCGCGGGGCTCGCCGCGCTGGATGGCGCTCGCCAGCGAGCACTTTCGCGTCTCCTACGACGCCGAGCTCGACGGCGTGTCGCCCGGCTACGCCGACACGGTCGTGCGCTACCTCGGCGAAGCCCGCCGGAGCGCCGGCCAACGGCTGGGAGACTTGCCCGCCGGGCCCATGGGCGTGGTCTTCTACGGGAAGGCCACCTACCTCCAGGCGCACCGCCATCGCTTCACCTTCCAGACGGTGGGCTTCTTCGACGGCCG
>JAZFWH010000220.1:0-10394 GCA_036482635.1 Myxococcota bacterium | reverse complement strand
TCGCCGCCGGATGCGCTGAAGCGCGCTCCCGCCCGCTTCTGCCGCCAGTGTCGCCCGTCGATGCGGCCCACGATGAGCCGCCCTTCCGCCCAGGTCCCACCCGGTGCGGCTGCGGGGACCGCGTCCTTGGGCGGGCCGGCCCGGAGCTGGGCGCGGATCACCTCTTCGGGCTCGAAGAGCCAGTCCGCCTCGCCCTCTACGGCTACGCCCCCCCACGTGCCCCCTTCCGTGATGATGCGCACGCCGCGCTCCAGCGGCTCGAGCACCGTCACCACGTTCCGCATCGGCCACAGGAACATCGGGTGCTCCAGCCGATCGATCTCGAGCCGGACGCGGGTGCCCATCTCCGGGTCCTCGTGCTGCTCCGGCCGCTTCAAGACCCGCCACAGGGGGGCCAGTCCCAGCAGCGGCTTCGCGCCGGAGGTCAGGGCGCGCTGGGCGGGGTCCGCCGCGAACAGGTTGGAGACGCCGTCGAGGGTCACGTCGATGCGCGGCAGCGGGCTGCCGTTCAGCGAGCCGCTGACGTCCTGCAATCGGACGCGGTCGCCGTGCCAGGAAACCCGCCCGCTCACCCCCTCGACCCGGTCGCCTTCGCCCACCCGGAAGGCCAGCTCGGCGACCTCGGCGTCGATGGTCAGGCCGCTCGGCAGCTTCTCCGTGCGGCCGGTGAAGAAGTTCTGCCAGCGGAAAATCGGCGCGCTGCCGCGCGCCACCAGCGTCGCGAGCCGGAAGGTCTCGACCGGGGCGAGCAGCTGGCGCGAGGCATCCCCCTCGAGCTCCGGCAACCAGCCGAGCAGGTCCCGCGCGCGGGCCAGGTCGACTTCGCGCAGCGCCACCGAGAGCCGGGCCAGGGACTCGCGTCGCAGCGGCCGGGCCACGACCCCGTCCACCTGGAGCTGCAGGCTGCCGCTCGCGATCCGGCCGTCCACCAGTCGCACGCGCTCGCGGTCGATTTCGAGCACGCCGCCCAGCTCGGCGCGCTCGGCGGCGAGCAGGCCCTGGGGCGCGACCGCCCCCGCCTCGAGCGAGACCTCCAGGTTGCGGGTCACCCAATCGACCTCGAGTAGACCTTCGCCCGGGGCCCCCGCCGAGAAGCCCACGAAGCCGCTCATCCGCCCCGCGAGCCGGGCGTTGGGGTGGACGGCGCGCACGTATGGGGAGAGCGCGTCGAGCTCGAGGCGGCTGAGCGCCGCGGCCAGGTGGATCTCGCCACCGCGGGTCAAGCTGCCCTCGAGCTCGAGCCGGCCGCGCGGGCCGCGGTCGTCGACCAGGCGTCCCCGCAGCGCCAGGCGCGCGCTCGACAGCCAGCCGCGGCGCATGCGCCCGCGCACGCCCTCGAGGACGAGGGCGGGCGGCGCGGGCCCCGCCCCTGCGGCCCCGACGTCGACGAATTCGAGCGTGCCGCTGCGCACCCGCAGGTCGTTCGCGAAGGCACCGCGCGTGAGCAGGAGGCGTCCCGCGGTCTCCACGGAGATCAGCGCGCCGAGCAGCTCGCGGGGGTGTGGCGGCTCGCCCGCGGGCTCCGGACCGGCGAGCGCCGCGAAGGGCGGGGGGCTCCAGGCGCCCGCCGCGTCGCGCTCGACGCGCAGTCGGGCGCCCTTCAGCACCAGCGTCTTGACGCGCAGCCGCCCCAGCAGCAGGGGCAGGGTCGCGAGTCGCGCTTCCACGCGTTCGACCCGCAAGCTCGCGCCGCGCGGTCCCGGCCAGGCCTCGGCGTCCTCGGCCACCAGCAGCAGCCCCCAGCCCAGCTCGGGGCGGATCCGGCCGATCGAGACCGGCGAGCCGAACAGGCGGGACAGGCGCTGCTCGGCTTGGATGCGGAGCCGCTCGGGTGCCAGGAGCCGGGAGGCGTGGAAGCCCGCGCCGGCCGCCGACAGGAGGACGGCGGCGGCGAGGACTCCGGCCCGAACTCGCCTCACCCACCCTCCCGTGACGAAGCCGCCGCAGTCTACTGGGGGGCTCCCCCCCGGCAAGGACGCGGCGCGCGGGCCCTGGCGGTCCGCCGCGGGGCCCCGCCCCACGCCTTCTCGGGTGTCTCGCTGCCGTCTCTTGAGGTGAACCTTGGGTTCACCCACACGTGCTTCGTGCGCGCCCGGCGCCTCCATCCCCGGACGCCTCCAGCGCTTGCCCGAACTGGCACCCGATATGCCTTCGACGCGGCCAAGTTCTGATTCCTTCTAAAGAAATCCTCCGTTCGGTCGAAACGGCAGGCGGATTGACGCGGAACCGACAGAGCTAGGCACGGCTCGCGCGACCGGGGGAGTGCGACGGTATGGAGACTCAGGAAACGACATCGATTCGAAAGAATCGAGTCCGGGAGCTGCGCGAGAACCGCCTGATGACCCAGGCACAGCTCGCCCGGAAGGCGAGGGTCGCGCTTCGCACCATCCACAGCGTCGAGAAGGGGATGAACTGCCGGATGGACACCAAGCGGAAGATCCTGCTGGCCCTTGGCCTTCGCTTCGAGGACAAGGATCAGGTCTTCCCGCCGTTGTACCGCACGGAAGGCCCCGAGCCCTCCCTGTCCGGCCGCTACTAGCCGCCCAGCCGGCCCGCCCGAAACCGGGCGCCGCGCGTCCGCTCCGCAGCCGGGCGCGGCCCGCTCTTCTTCGGATTTCCTAGAGATTTCGGTACCATGGAGTGGCCCTTGCGACGGGCCCCGGCGTTCGCGGGAGGCCTCGCCATTCCTGACCGCGTCACGCTCCTGGCCGACGTCGCCGAGATCATCTCGCGGTCTCACGACCTGGACGAGACCCTCAGCAATGTCGTCGATCTGGTGGCCAAGCGCCTCGACGTCGACGTCTGCTCGATCTACCTGCTCTCCCAGGCGGACATGCGTCATCTGACCCTGCGCGCGACCAAGGGTCTGCGCAAGGAGGCGGTGGGGCGGGTCACGCTGCCGTTTGGCGAGGGGCTGGTGGGCGTGGCGGCCCAGCACCGCGAGGCGGTGGTGATCGAGCGCGCCCGGGAGCACCCCCAGTTTCGCTACTTCCCGGAGACGGGCGAGGAGCGCTTCGAGTCGATGATGGCCGTGCCGCTGATCGTGCGCGGCGTGACGGTCGGGGTCCTCGCGGTACAGACCCGCCTGGCGCGGCGCTTCGAGCGGGCCGACGTCGAGAGCTTCCAGACCTGCGCCCAGCTCATCGCGCCGGTGGTGATGAACGCTCAGCTGCTCGCGCTGGTGGGGGAGACCGACGAGCAGCGCGCCGCGACCTCCGCGGAGATGGAGGCATCCGGAATCCCGGTGGCGGGGCGCGGCGTGGACAGACCCGAACACAACGTCGAGTTCCGGGGCACCCCCACCTCGCGCGGCGTCGCGATCGGACGCGTGTACAGGCTCGAGGATCCCCTCGATCTCATGACCCTCGACTACTCGCCGAGCGCCGACCCCGACCAGGAGGAGCGCGACCTGTTGAGCGCCCTGCAGGAGGCGCGGCGCGAGCTCGACGACTCGCGCGACGATCTGGGCGACCAGTTCGGCCCCGAGTTCGTCGCGGTCTTCAACACCCACATCCAGCTGCTCGAGGACAAGGGCTTCGTCTCGAAGCTGCGCGCCGAGGTGCGCGAGACCCGAGACGCCCTGAAGGCGCTTCGCAACGTGCTGGCCGCCTACCGCAGGACCTTCGAGCGGATCGAGGACCCCTACTTCCGCGAGCGCGTGACCGACATCGAGGACGTCGGGCGGCGGGTGATGGAGCGCCTGATCGGCGTGCGTCACCACTGGCGGCCCCTCACGGAAGGCTCGATCGTGGTGGCGGACAAGCTGCTGCCCGGGCACTTCGCGCGCCTGGAGATCGAGAAGGTCGCCGCGATCGTCTCCGAGCACGGCGGCGCGACCTCCCACGGCGCCATCTTCGCGCGGACTCTCGAGATCCCGGCCGTGACCGGCGTGGTGGGGATCCAGGCGGTCGCGCGCGCGGGAGAGCTGGCGATCGTCGACGGTGGCGACGGGCGCATCTACCTCTCGCCCGACGAACGCCTGGTCTCCGAGTACGAGCGCGCGCGCCAGCGGTATGCGGTCGCGGTCGGGCACCTGGACGCGCTGCGAGACCGCCCGGCCGAGACGCGCGACGGGCGCCACATCGCGCTCACGGCCAATGTGGGCCTGGTCAGCGACCTGCGCCTGGTGGAGCAGCACGGCGCCGAGGGGATCGGACTGTTCCGCACCGAGCTCCTCGCCTTTGCGCACCGCGGATTCCCCGAGGAGGAGGAGCAGGAGCAGCTCTACGAGCGGGTGGCTCGCGCGCTCTCGCCGCGGACCGTCACGATCCGCTCGCTGGACCTGGGCGGCGACAAGGACCTGGCCAGCTTCGGCATCGGGGGAGAGGAGAACCCCCAGCTCGGCTGCCGCTCGATCCGCCTGAGCCTGGCGAACCCCAGGCGCTTTCGGGCCCAGCTGCGCGCGGTGCTCAGGGCCAGCGCGAGCGGCAACGTGCGCCTGCTGCTGCCGATGATCTCTACCCTCGACGAGCTGCGCCAGGCGCGCGCGGTGGTCGAGGAGGCGAAGAGCGAACTCGCGCGGGTGAGCGCGCCCTTCGACGAGAACCTACCGGTCGGCGTGATGATCGAGGTGCCCTCGGCGGCGCTCACGGCGGACGTCCTGGCGCGCGAGTGCGATTTCTTCAGCATCGGCACCAACGACCTCACCCAGTACACGCTGGCCGTCGACCGGGGCAACGAGCGCGTGGCGGAGCTCTACGACCCGCTTCACCCCGGAGTGCTGGCGCTGATCGACCGCACCGTGCGCGCGGCCGCGCACGCGGGGATCCCGCTTTCGCTGTGCGGCGAGATGGCGAGCAACCCCCTGGCCATACCGCTACTGGTCGGGCTCGGCATCCAGGAGCTGTCGGGCACGCCCAGCGCGGTGCCGATCGTCAAGGAGATCGTCCGCGCCCTCGACTTCGGCCTGGCCGCGGCGGACGCGCGCCGGGCGCGCAAGGCGGCGAGCCCCCAGGAGGTCCACGCCATCGGCGCCGCGAGGCTGCGCGAGGCGGGGCTGCTGGAGCACCCGGACATCGGGGCGTGGCTGCGCTCCATCGTCGAAGAAGTCAGCTGAAGAGGGCGATCAGCGCGACGCCCAGCACCGTGGCCGCGGCTCCGATCACCCGGGACCTGCCGGGGCTCTCGCGCAGGCGTGCCACCCCGAGCGCCAGGGCGAAGAGCACGCTCGTCTGGCGCGCCGCCACCACGTAGCTGACCGGCGCGGTCTCGAGCGCCTTGAGGACGAGGGCGTAGCTGGCGAAGCTGATCGCGGCCGCAGCGGTCGCGGGGGCCAGCACACCCCGGCCCGTCGCGCGCAGCGCGCGAAGTCCGCGGGTCGCGATCACCAGGGGGGCGAAGACCACGGCGCTGGCGGCGCTCAGCGCCAGGCAGTAGAAGGCCGCGCGCGGCACGGGGCTCGTCCACGGGGCCGCTGCCAGCTCCCCCATCGCGCCCTTGTCCAGCAGGGAGTACGCGACGGTCGCCGCCAGGGTGAGTGAGGCGTAGCGGGCCGCCGGCGAGGCAAAGGCCGCCCGGCCCAGGCCGGGTCCGGCGTAGACGAGCCACATGCCCGCCACCACGGTCGCGATGCCCAACGCGCCCCCCAGCGAGATGGACTCACCCAGCAGCGGGATGGCCACGAGGGGCATGAAGGCGGGCGTGGAGCGCGCGATCGGATAGACGAGCGTGAGATCGCCGTGCTCGTAGGCCCGGCTCATCCAGTAGAAGTAGAGGCCGTGAGCGACGCCCGACACGCACAGCAGCCGCCACGCGGCCGTCGGCACCTGGCCGAGATCCAGCAGCGGCAGGAGCGCGAGGGCGACCCCGAGCGGGGCCACCTCCTGCATCAGGTTGAAGACGAGGGGATCCCCGCTGCTCTTGATGGCGACGCTCCACCAGGCGTGGAGCAGGGCCGAGCAGAGCACCAGGGCGAACTCGGGGCCGCTCACGCGTCCGCTTCCGACGGGCGCATCCCCCGAACGGTAGGCCAGCCGCGGGCGCGGCGGCGCGCTGCTCCTCTTCACCGCAGGGGCGCTGCGTCGACCCGGCGGGAGTGGTGTGGTAACCCTTGGCCCGGCTCGTCCCCGGCGAGCGGACCCGCGCTTCCGGGTGCTTCCAGTCGTTCGACGAGTTCCCGCCCAACGCGGAGTTCGAGTCGAGAGTCGAGGTAGGAGAGATGGCGGCTCTGGCGCTGCAGACAGTGAGGGGTTACGTCGCCCTCACCAAACCCCGCATTCTCCTGCTCGTGATCTTCACCGCGCTGCCGGTGATGGCCATGGCGGCCGAGGGCTGGCCGGGCACCGCCTTCGCGTGCGCCACGCTGCTCGGCATCGGCCTGGCCGCGGGCGCGGCGAACGCTCTCAACTGCTACATCGAGCGCGACCTCGACGCCCTGATGGAGCGGACCCGCAGCCGCCCCCTGCCCGCGAAGCAGCTGGCGCCGAACGCGGCGCTGGTGTTCGGCATCGTGCTCTCGGTCTGCGCCACGGCGGTGCTCTACGCGTTCTCGGGTCCCCTGGCTGCGTCGTTGGGCGTGGCGAGCATCCTGTTCTACGTGTTCGTCTACACCGTCTGGCTGAAGCCTCGCACGTCCCTCAACGCCGTGGTGGGCGGGGCGGCGGGCGCGGCCGCGCCGCTGATCGCCGACGCCGCGGTCCACGGACACGTGGGGGCCGCCGGCTGGCTGCTGTTCGCGATCATCTTCCTGTGGCAGCCGCCCCACGTCTGGGCAATCGCGCTGTTCCGCAAGTCGGACTACGCGCGCGCGGGCATCCCCATGCTCCCCAACACCATCGGCGACGAAGCCACGCGTTGGCGCATGCTCTGGTACACGCTCGGTCTCGTGCCGGTGACGCTGGCCCCGGTCCCGCTCGGCCTGCTGGGCGCGGTCTACCTCGCACTGGCGCTCGCGCTCGACGCGTGGTTCGTCTGGAACGCGGTTCGGGTACTGCGCGAGCGCAGCGAGAGCGCGGCGCGACGCCTCTTCCACGTCTCGCTCGCCTATCTCGCCGCGCTGTTCCTGGCCATGCTCCTGGACCGCGCACTGCTCTAGCCCGCCGCCTCGGACGGCTGCGGCGCCGTGCCACTCGGGCGTCGTCGGCAACCGCGGCACCCGGCAGTCCCGCGGGGAAAGCGCCGGCGCAACGCCACCCGGACCTTGAGGATCGGGCCGATGTTGGCTACCTCCACCGCCGCCAGATCGGTTCGGTCGCGCGGGTCGGCGCGCACTTCGGTGTCGCGCCCCGGGGACTCAGGCCATCAGCCACCGCCCGGTCGCGCCCCGTCGTCTCTGAGGGGTGCGGCGTCGAGGACACAGCGGGCTTCGAGGAGGCGTCGGGGCGGTTCGAGAATCGGGGGAAGCGGGTTCAGGATGGCCTCGATCGGGAAGCTCGTGACCGCGGCCGCCGGGCTCGCTTTCGCCGTTGCGCTGATCGCCGGCGCGGCCTCGGGGGAGGACGACGGCCGCAGCGCAGACCTCTTCGAGCTCTGCATGCAGTGCCACGGCGAGGCGGGCGAGGGGAGCGAGCTGGCCCTCGCCCCCGCCATCGCCGGGCTCGGCGACTGGTATGTGGCGGCCCAGCTCCGCAAGTTCCAGAGCGGCGCGCGCGGCCTGAATCCCCACGACGTCGGGGGCCTGCGCATGCACCCCATGTCGCGCACGCTCAAGAGCGACGAGGACCTGGAGGCGGTGGCGGCCTACGTCGCGGCCCTGCCGCGGGCCCGGCCCGAGCCGGTGCTCGAGGGCGGCGACCCGAGCAAGGGCCAGGTGCTCTACACCACCTGCGCGGCCTGCCACGGACCCGACGGCGCGGGCAACCGGGCGATCAACGCCCCCCGGCTGGACGGCGCCAGCGACTGGTACCTGCTCTCCTCGCTCGAGAAGTACAAGGCGGGGATTCGCGGTGGGAATCCGCAGAACCCGAACGCCGTGCTGATGCGCGGCATGGCCGCCCAGTTGTCCGACGAGCAGGCCATGAAGGACGTCATCGCCTACATCATGACGCTCGACGGGCAGTAGGCGAGAGAGAGGTTTCGATGGCGAAGGATTACTCCTCCGACGAGCTGGCACGGCGGACGTTCGTGATCACCATGGTGGGCGTGGGGGCGTTCATCGCGGTGGTCTTCCTGTTCATCCTCTGAAGGCGGATCCGTCGTGATCGAAAGTATGGTTCCGGCCGCATCGAGCTACGCGAGCGACATCGACTTCCTGTTCACGCTCATCTTCGTGCTCGTCGGCTTCTGGTTCGTCGCGTGCGAGGTCGCCTTCTTCTGGCTGATCTGGCGCTTTCGCAAGAAGGAAGGCGTCGCCAGCCAGTACGTCACGGGCGAGCTGAAGAGCGAGAAGCGTTGGATCACGATCCCGCACCTGCTGGTCCTGGTCTGCGACCTCTTCATCATCGCGGGGGCCGTCAAGGTCTGGTACGACGTCAAGCAGAACCTTCCACCGGCGCAGCAGACGGTGCGCGTGATCGGCCAGCAGTGGGCCTGGACCTTCGTCCATCCCGGGCCGGACGCGGAGCTCGGCAGCGCGGACGACATCACCACGGTCAACGAGCTCCACGTCCAGCTGGACACGCTCTACCACTACAAGCTCGAGGCGACCGACGTGCTGCACAGCTTCTCGGTGCCGGTCTTTCGCCTGAAGCAGGACGCGATTCCCGGGCGCGTGATCACGGGCTGGTTCACCCCCACGATGACCGGCGAGTGGGACATCCAGTGCGCCGAGATCTGCGGCATCGGGCACGGGCTGATGGGCGCACGGATCCACATCGAGACCCCGGAGCAGCACGCGGCCTGGATGGCCCAGGAGTCTCCGCTCCAGCTGGCGGCCGCCGCGACACCGCGAGCGAGCGAGGAGTAGCCATGGCCGAGACCGTCCCGGTTGGCGCACCGCCCGACGCTCATCCGCACGCGGAGCAGAGCTTCTGGAGCAAGTACGTCTTCTCGACCGATCACAAGATGATCGCCATGCAGTACATGTTCACGGGCATCTTCATGGCGCTGATCGGCGGCTTCTTCGCCTACGTGTTCCGCATGCAGCTCGCATTCCCCGGCATCGAGGTGCCGTTCTTCGGGATCGTCACACCGAACCAGTACAACGTGCTGATCACCAACCACGGCGCGATCATGATCTTCTGGGTGGCCATGCCGGTCCTGCTCGCCGCCTTCGGGAACTTCCTGATCCCGCTGATGATCGGTTGCGACGACATGGTGTTCCCCCGCATCAACCGGCTCTCCTACCAGATCTTCCTGCTCAGCGTGGTCGTGCTGCTCGTCTCGTTCTTCGTGCCCGCAGGTGGCTTCGGAGGCGCCTGGACGGTGTATCCACCGCTCTCCGCCAAGGCGGAGTACAGCCTCACGGACCTGGGCTCCACCTTCTTCCTGGTCGCCATCGCGCTGGAGTTCGTCGCCTTCCTGCTGGGCGGCATCAACTTCGTGACCACCGCCATGAACGCGCGCGCTCCCGGCATGAAGATGTACGACATCCCGATGGTGGTCTGGATGATCGTGGCGGCGAGCATGCTGTTCATGGCCTCGGTGGGGCCGCTGATCGCGGGCGCCATCATGCTCTTCATGGACCAGCAGGTGGGGACGGCCTTCTTCGACCCGGACCGCGGCGGGGACCCGGTGCTCTGGCAGCACCTCTTCTGGTTCTTCGGGCACCCCGAGGTCTACGTGGTGCTGCTGCCCACCCTGGGCATCGTCGCCGATATCATCACCGTCTTCGCCCGCAAGAAGCTCTTCGCGTACCGCACGGTTCTCTACACGGTGTTCGCGACCGGCGTGCTCAGCTTCACCGTCTGGGCCCACCACCAGTTCATCGCCGGCGTCGACCCGCGCATGGCCCACATCTTCACCATCACGACGCTGCTGATCTCGATCCCGATCGCCGAGATGATGTTCGTGTACATCGCCACGCTCTACGGCGGCTCGATCACTTTGAGCACCCCGATGCTCTGGGCTCTGGCCTTCATCGCCACCTTCCTGATCGGGGGTGTGACGGGCATCTTCCTCGGTGCGAGCGGCGCGGACATCTACCTGCACGACACCTACTTCGTGCTGGCCCACTTCCACTACACGTTCTTCCCGATCACGATCATCGGGTTCTATGCGGGGATCGATGCCCGCGATGAACTGGTGATGCGCCCACACGAAGAAGCTCAGGACGGCGGTAGCTATGGCCGTGTAGAGCATGATCTTGTAGCCGAAGAGCTTCTTGCGGGAAAAGGTGGCCACGATGTCGATGACGATGCCCATGGCGGGCAGCAGTACCACGTAGACCTCGGGGTGCCCGAAGAACCAGAAGAGGTGCTGCCAACGGATGGGGTCGCCGCCCCGGGCCGGGTCGTAGAATCCCGTGCCGAGGGTCTGGTCGAACAACAGCATCACCGCGCCGGCGATGAGCGGGCCCA
>JAZFWH010000219.1:0-28178 GCA_036482635.1 Myxococcota bacterium | reverse complement strand
ACCAGGAGCAGCGCGGTGTATTGACCGGGGGCCCAGCCGTGCTCGGCTTGCACGAAATAGGCCGAGAAGTTGTAGGCGGCGGCGTGGCCGGCGGACCCCAGGGCGCCGATCAGCCCGATGCCGACGGTGCGCCACGGGTGGGCGCGCACCAGACTCGCCAGCGGCCGCCACCAGCCCGTCAGCAATCCCGGGGTGTCGCCCCGCGCCGCGAGCTCGTCTCTGTGCTTCGCGAAGCGATCCGTCTCCGTGACCCGGCGTCGAAAGTAGGGGAACAGCAGCAGCGGCGTGAGGCCCAGCGCGTACATGGCCCGCCAGCCGTAGGGGAGCACGTCGATCACGGCGAACAGCAACGCCGAGAGACCGACGCCGAAGGTGCCGAGCGCCCCCAGGATGCCGATCCCCCAGCCGCGATGCTCAGCGGGGAACTCCTCCGCGACGATCACGAAGGCCGTGGCCGACGAAGTGATCATGAAGGTGCGGCTCACGACCTGCAGCGCGATGAACTGGTTGGCGGTCTGCGTGAAGGCGCACAGCACCGTCCCCGCGCTCATGCCGATCAGCGAAACGAGAAAGAGGCGGCGACGACCGATGCGGTCCGCGAAGGGAATCAGGAAGAAGGCGGGAATCGCCCCCAGCCGGACCATGCCCAGCAGCGTGCCGAGCTGCGATTCGACCAGCCCGAAGTCGTCCGCGATCTGCTTGAGGGCCTGCGTGAGCATCGCCTGGTCGTAGTGCTCGAACAGGATGGCCAGCGCGACCGTTCCGAGCAGGCGCAGGCGAACGGGCCCGATGTCGGGTGCGCGCCCGAGGAAGCGAGGAATCCACCAGGGATTGCGAAGCCGTGCAGCCGGCGGCGAATCCCCCGCGCCCGGGGGGCCGGCGTTCACAACGGCGCGAAGCGCTTCTTCGCCTCCGCGGGCGACAGCTTCGCGGCCGCCGCGATGGCGGCGAGCTTCGCCTCGTCCTCCAGGTCCTCGACCTCGATCCGGTCCTGGAGCGCGCGCGCGCTCCTGTAGGAATCCGTCGCCACGTCCACCCCGCGCACCCGCGCCCGGCCCGTGGCCGGATCGACGATCTCGGCAAAGGGGATGGGCACGATGTTCCCCTGCTGGCGGGTGACGAGCACGCTGGAGTGCCCTTCGAGCAGGGTGCGCACGGCGCCCACGCCCAGGTCGCGCGTGTAGTCGCGATCGAAAGCCGTCGGATAGCCACAGCGCAGCTCGTAGCCCACGTCCTTCTCACCGATGGCTACCTTCACACCCCGACCGGCCAGGGACTCCGTCACCGCGCCGCGCAGGATGCGCGCGATCGGCACCTCGGCCAGGCGCACGTGACCGTGCTCGTCGCGAGGCACGTCCCTCAGGATCGGATCGTTCTCGTCGAAGTACTCCGCGATCCCCTCTGCCACCACGGCGACGCCGTCGGAGCGCCCGCCCGCCAGGCGCTTGACGATGGCGCCCTCCAGGGTGCGCACCACGTCCTCCAGCTTGATGGGGTGGCTCCCGAACTCCTCGGGAATCAGGATGACGTCGGCGCCGGCCGCCTTTCCGGCGCCGAGGGCCAGGTGCCCCGCCGACCGCCCCATCATCACGATGAAGAACCACCGTTGCGTGGTTCGGCAGTCCTCGAGGATCCGTTCGACCACGGCCGCCGCGTGTTCCCGCGCCGTCTCGAAGCCGAAGGTGGGAATTCCGGTCGGCAGGGGCAAGTCGTTGTCGATGGTCTTGGGAACGTGCGCCACCTTGATGCTTCCACGCGCCGACTCCGCCACTCGGTTCGCCGAGCTGGCGGTGTCGTCGCCCCCGATCGTGATCAAATGCTCCACACCCAGCTCGCCAAGGGACTTCACGCAGTTCGCCAGGTTTTCGGGCTTCTTGGTCGGATTCGCCCGCGAGGTGTGCAGGATCGAGCCGCCACGCAGGTGGATCGTCGCCACGGCCTGCTCCTCGAGCTCGCGCACGTGGCTCGTGTCTCCTTGCATGATCCACTTGAACCCGTCCAGGATCCCGATGACCCGCGATCCGGCTCGGGTCGCCGCCGTGGCAGCTGCGCCGATCACGCCGTTGATCCCCGGGGCCGGTCCGCCCCCAACCAAGATTCCGAAGGTGCCCATCGACGCTCCTATTCCTCGGGTTCGAGGCGCCGCACGCTAGCTCCGGCGCCAGCTCTCCAACACGTCCATCGCGAAGCTCCCCAGCGCCGTCCGCAGGCTCGACTCCAGAGCGGGCTCGCTTCGCACGCGCTCCGCAGTCGAGGCGCGGGGTGCCGGAGCGCGCGTCGCGAAGCCCACATCCTGGATCACTTCCATCGCCAGCTCGTGGAGCTGTGCGTGGATCCGGGTCCCCCTGCCGTGGTGCAGAATCGACAACGGCTTGCCGGTTCCGGAGTTCAACATCTCGACCCGAGGGCTGCGCGACAGGTACGTCTTGTAGAACGGCCAACCCTGCCGGCGTACCTCGTCGAGCAGCCGAACGAACAGCTGTTTGCCTCCACCGGCCTCGCGGCTGCGGCGATCGACGAGGGTGAGCAGAACCCTCGCCCGGCGCGAGTCGAGATTGGCCCGCTCCAGCAGGGCGAAGGACTTGGCGGCCTCCTCGAGCGACGCCCAGTCGGCCACCGGAATGATGATCCGGTCTGCGGCGTGGAGGGCGTTCAGCGTCAGCGCTTCCAGGTCGCTCTTGGTGTCGATGATCACCAGGCCCTTCCAGCCGGTGCGCTGCAAGATCGCCCTCAACGTCTGGGGGTCCTGGGCACGAGTCTTCAGCAGAGCCACGTCCGGCGGCGCGGGCACGTAGTGGATGCCGTACTCGCCGAGCTGGATCACCCGGGCGAGGTTCCGCTCGGCCCAGCCGTGCTTGAGGTTGCCCTCGCCGGCGAGCGGGGGTCTCAGGCGAAACATCCGGTCGAGGACGTTCTGGTCGTCGAGACCGAACACCAGCACCGGCACGTCCTCGCGCAGCGCTTGCAGGTAGATCGCCAGGTTCGCTGCGAGCGTGGTCTTCCCGACGCCTCCCTTGTTGGAGGAGACCGTCAGTACCGCCGCGCGGGACGGCGAGCCGGGGGGAGCGTTCACCACGGCGAGAAAGGTACCCATCGAGTAGGATGGCGCCATGACAGCGGTGGGCGTGATCCCCGCGCGCTATTCGGCTTCCCGTTTTCCCGGAAAGTGCCTCGCTCCGATCGCCGGCGTACCGATGGTGCAGCGGGTCTGGGAGGGAGCGAGCAGCGCCAAGAGCCTGCGCGGCGTGATCGTCGCCACCGACGACGAACGCATCGCCAAGGCCTGTGCCGAATTCGGGGCCCAGGTGGCCATGACGGACCCGAAGCACCGGACCGGGACGGACCGCCTGGCCGAGGTCGCGGTCGGACTCGAGGACGAGATCGTCGTGAACGTGCAGGGCGACGAGCCCTTGATCAGCGGCGAGGTGATCGACGCCGCGGTGCAGGTGTTGCTCGAGGCTCCGGACGTGCCCATGTCGACGGTCGTTCACCCCGCCGAAGCAGACGCGCTGGACGACCCCAACCGGGTAAAGGTGGTGTTGGACCGAGGGGGTGATGCACTCTACTTCTCGCGCAGTCGCATTCCCGCCCTGCGCGAGGGCGGCGTCCCCCCCCGCTACTGGCAGCACGTGGGCGTCTACGCCTACCGCCGCTCCTTTCTGCTCGAGTTCGTGCAGCTGGAGCCGACCGCGGCCGAACGGGCCGAGGGGCTCGAGCAGCTTCGCGCGCTGGAACACGGCTTTCGGATCCGCTGCGCCTGCGTCGACGGCTGGCGCGGCCTGTCCGTGGACGTACCCGAAGACGTCGCGCGCGTCGAAGCGCGCCTGCGCGAGCTGGCAGGATGCTGACCGCGATCCTGCTCGGCTTCGGCCTCGGCCTGCGCCACGCCTTCGACCCGGATCACACGGTCGCGGTGTCGGCGATCGCCGCTCGCCACCGCAACCCGTGGGTCGCCTCCTGGATCGGGGTGAGCTGGGGCATCGGGCACGGCGCAACCCTGCTGCTCGTGGGCCTCGCGGTGATCGCCCTGGGCGTGGTGATCCCCGAGGCGCTGGCGGAATGGCTGGAGCTGTGCGTCGGCGTCGCACTGATGGGGCTGGGTGCGGTCAACGTCCTGGCCGCTGCGGAGAGCGTCGAGCAGACGGGCGGGGAACCCGCCCTGCGCAGCGCGCTCGCCCGCTCGGGTCTCGTCGGCCTGCTGCACGGGCTGGCGGGCAGTGGCGCGGTCGCACTCCTGGCCGTGACCAGCATGCCCGACCCCGCGGCCGCGGTCGCGTACCTCGCCGTGTTCGGTGCCGGGACCATCGGTGGGATGGTCGCGTTCTCCTGCGCGCTCGGCGTGCCGTTCGCGCGGATCGGCGCTGCAGGCGCAGCGCGACGCTGGGTCAGCGTGGGAACGGGCACGCTCTCGCTGCTGGTCGGAGCGTACCTGGTCTGCGCGATGATCTACGCGCAAGGGATTCTGCCGCTGGTCTCGTGACTCGCCAGGTCCGCCGCGTAGCCGGTGCGGCGTTGGGCGGTGCACATCCCATGGGAGTCGAACGATGGAAGAGAAGAAGCTGGACGCCCAGACGGTCCGCGAGTGGGGCAAGCGCTACTCGAACTGGGGGCGCTGGGGCGAGGACGATCAGCGGGGAACCCTCAACTTCATCACCCGCGAGCGCGTGCTGGCGGCGTGCGCCGTTCCCCGCACGGGTCGAGTGATCTCCTGCGCCCTGCCCTTCGATCAGAACGGGCCGCAATCGGGTCTCGCAGGCCGCCACAATCCCATCCATACGATGCTCGCGGACGGGGGGGACGCCCTGGCCGGGGCCCAGGATTTCCTGCCCGGCGGCTTCAACTACGCGGATGACACCGTCACCATGCCCCTGCAGTGTGGCACCCAGTGGGACGCCCTCGCCCACGTCTTCTACGACGGCAAGATGTACAACGACCGCGACGTGCGACTGGTGACCAGCAGCGGTGCGCTCGCCAACTCGATCGATCGCATCGCGGACGGGGTCGTGGGTCGAGGGGTGTTGCTCGACATGCCTCACCTGCGTAGCGTGCCCTGGCTGGAAGATGGAACGAGCATCATGCCCAGCGACCTGGACGCCTGCGCGGAGGCCTTCGGCGTCACTGTCGAACCGGGAGACATTTTGCTCGTGCGGACCGGAAAGATGACCCGCTGTCTGCACGAGAAGTCGTGGAAGGGGTATTGCGGCGGTCCGGCCCCCGGGCTCTCGGTCCACTGCGCGCGCTGGATCTACGAGCGGGAGATCGCCGCCGTCGCCACCGACACCTGGGGTGTCGAGGTCATCCCGAACGAGACGCCCGACTGCTTCCAGCCGCTCCACATGATCGCGCTGCGCAATACCGGTCTGCTGCTGGGCGAGATATTCCAGCTCGACGACCTGGCACAGGACTGCCGCGAAGACGGGAACTACGCCTTCCTGTTCACGGCGCCGCCGCTGCCGATCACCGGGGCGGTCGGCTCGCCGATCAACCCCCTGGCGATCAAGTAGGCGCCGGGCACCCGGCGGCCGGGACACTTGCAGCCCGAGTTGAGCGCTGCCATTTCGCTCCGGCTCGCCGCCCCGCTGCTGTTCGCCGCGGGAGCTGCCGCGCTGATCGTCGAGACCACCTGGATGCGCTGGTTCGCGCTGCTGTTCGGCGCCACGGCCCCGGCGGCGGCCGCCGCACTGGTCGCCTTCTTCGCCGGTCACGCGGCCGGCGCGGCGCTGGCCGCCCGCTGGATTCCCCGCACCCGTCGCCCGCTGGCCGCCTACGGCGCGCTCCAGATCGGCGCGGGCCTGGGCGCCCTGGCGGTCGTTCCCCTGCTGCAGGTCGGCGAGGCCGCCACGGTGGCGCTGTATGCGGACCTGCTCGAATTTCCCGGCGCGCTCACGAGCTGGCGCCTGGCGCTCGCCCTGCTGGCCACGTTGCCCGCCGCGCTGTGCGTCGGCGCCGCGTTCCCAGCGATCGGTGCGGCGGCGCTGGCGGGGCCCCGCCAGCTGGGTTCGGCGGGCTCGGCTCTCTACGGGTTCGATCTGCTCGGAGCGGCGGGGGGAACGGCCCTGGCGGCCTTCTGGCTGCCGGCCTGGATCGGGGTGAACGGGAGCTACGGCGTCGGGGTCGCGCTGCTCGCGGCGGTGGGTGGTACCGCCCTGGCGCTGCAGCGCCCCGTACGCGCCCTCCCGAGCGCCGCGCCGCCCCGGCCGGCGCAGGCTGCGCGGAGCGACACCCCACTCCTCCTGCTCGCCACATTCTCCGGCTTCGGAGCGCTCGCCACCCAGGTGCTGCTGGTGCGCGCCTTCGACCAGATCCTGAACGGGTCCGTCGTCGCCTTCGGCGCCGTGCTGGTCACGGTCTTCACCGCCCTCGCGCTGGGTGCCGCGTTCGTCGCCCTTCTCGAGCGCACGCGTCGCGTGGACCCGCGCAGCCTGCTCGGCGCGTCCCTGGCGGCCGCCGCCCTCGGCCTGGCGGCGTTTCCGGCCGCGCTCCACGCCGCGAGCGACGGGCTCGCCGGCGTGGCGGGAGGCGGCGGGTGGGCCGCCTACGCGGCGGCCGCGCTGCGCACCGTGGTCGTGAGCTCCGGCCTGCCCCTGCTCGCCGTGGCAGTCGCGTTTCCCGCGCTGTTCGCCGCGGCCGGGCGCCGGGCGGCAGAGCCTCCCGCGGACGGCGGAGCCGGGGCCCCGCTGGGGCGGCTGCTGGCCGCCAACACGCTCGGCGCCATCGCCGGCGCCCTGGTCGCCCCCTTCGTGCTGCTCCCCGCGGCGGGCCTGTGGGGCGCGTTTCTCACGCTGGCCCTGGCCTACGGCCTCGCCGCGCTCTGGGTCCCGCCGGCGCGCCTTCGGGCCCGCCTGTGGCTCGGCGCGGGGCTCGCCGCCGGGGGGATCACCATCGCGCTCGCCGCGCCCCCCCTCTCGTCGCCACTGGCGCGCGTCGCTCGGGGCGAGGTGGTCCTCTTCCAGGAGACGAGCGCCGCGGGGGTCGTCAGCGTGGTGGAACGCGGGGGCGAGCGCCGCATCCGCACCGACAATCACTACGTCCTCGGCGGCACCGAAGAGCGCGTGCACGAGGAGCGCCAGGGGCACCTTCCGCTGCTCGTCCACCCCACGGCGCGCCGGGTCGCGTTCCTGGGCACGGCGACCGGGATCACTGCCGGTGCGGCCACGCTCCACCCGGTGTCGGAGATCCACCTGGTGGAGATCGTCCCAGGCGTGATCGACGCCGCACGGGGCTACTTCGGACAGGCGAACCGGGGCGTCTACGACGATCCGCGCGCCCGCATCGTTCGGGACGACGCGCGGAACTTCCTTCGCACCACCCGTTCCCGCTTCGACGCGATCGTCGCCGACCTGTTCGTGCCCTGGCGCGCGCGCACTGCCTCGCTCTACGCGCGCGAGCATTTCGAAGCGGCCCGCCGGCGCCTGGAGCCCGACGGCCTGTTCTGGCAGTGGCTTCCGCTGTACCAGCTCGAGGAGGCCGAGTTCCGCATCATCGCCGCCACCTTTCTCGACGTGTTTCCGCGCGCGGGAGTGTTCCGCGGCGACTTCTACGGGCGCTATCCGATCGCAGCCCTGGCCGGCTGGGCGGGCGAGCCGGCGCCGGCCCGAGCGGTCTCCGACGCGGCCGAGCGCCTCGCGGCCGCGGGCGCGACGGACCGCTGGGTGACCGATCGGGACGGAATCTGGAGCCTGTACGTCGGCCCGCTGGCCCACGCCCCCGGCCTCGCGCGGGCGCCGCGCAACACGGATGCGCGGCCGCGCATCGAGTTCCTGGCGGCGCGCTCCTACGCGGGGGGGACGAGCGGCGCACTCGACGCCTTCGTCGGCCCGCGCTGGGCGCTCTTTGCCGACCGGCTGCGGAGCTCGTCGGCCGGGGGGTTGGACCCGCTCTACCCGGGCCTGTCCGCTGCCGCGCGGCGCGTCTCCGAGGGCGGGGCGTTGCTCCAGCGGGCCGGTGCGTACTGGGCGGCGGGCCGCGCGGAGGAGGCGGCGAGCGCCCTGGCCCTCGCCAGTGAGCGCCTGCCCCGCTCGCTCGTGGCCGACGCGCCGGCCGATCCCACGGCGGCCGAGTTGTGGTGGGACGCGCCCTGACCCTTCCCGCAGGCGGCTCACTCGAGGTAGCCGAGCGCGCGCAGCTCCGCCTCGGTCTCGGGCGACAGCGGTGCGGGCCGGTAGGATTCCTCCCCGCCCCCCTCGATCCACTCGAGCAAGCGAGCCCGCAGCGGCGCCGCCACGTCCCGGCGTTCGCCGACCAGGTTGCGCGTCTCCCGGGGGTCTTCGCGCACGTCGTACAGCTCCTCCGCCTCGATCCGGAAGTGCCCCAGATCGCCCCTGCTGTCGGGCCGGATGATCGGAGACGTGTAGCCGCGCGGGTTGTAGATGAAGTGCCAGCGATCGGTTCGGATCGAGTAGATCCCCGGCCCCAGGTCGGAGATCGCCACACCCGCTTGCGCGCCGGCAGCGCCGGGGGCGAGGATCCGATCCCGCAGGCTCGTGCCCTCGAACTCGTCGGGTATGGGAATGTCGAGGAAGTCGAGGACGGTCGGCGCGATGTCGATGCTCTCGACGGTGGCGTCCACGCGGGACCGCGGCGAAATCACGCCGGGCAGTCGCATGATCAACGGCACGCGGAGGACGGATTCGTAGATCGAATAGGAATGGAAGAAGTAGTGGTTGTGCTCGTACAGCTCCTCGCCGTGATCCGACGTCAACACCACGAGCGTTCGCTCGCTCAGGCCCAGCGCTTCCAGCGCGGAGAGGACCGCCGCGATCTGGAGGTCGACCTGGGCGATGTCCGCGTCGTAGAGCGAGACGATGTGGGCGAGCTCGGCCCGTGAGAGCTCGCGGCGCTCGCGGTGGATCGCCTCCAGGGTCTTCCTCCTGCCGTCGAGTTCCCCCCGGTAGCCCGTGTCAAACCGGCGCCTCAGGCGACGGGGGGCGGCGTAGGGATCGTGGGGACCGAGCAGGTGAAGCCAGGCGAAGAACGCGGCGTCGCCACGGCTTTGAATCCAACGGATCGCCTCCGCAGTGGCGAATTCGTCTCGATCGCCTTTCGGGAATTCTGGCTTGTGCTCGAAGCCACGGTTCGGTGCGCTCTCCATATTGGTGAGGAAGGCGCCCGTCTCGTAGCCGCGCTTCAGCAGCAATTCGGCGAGGATCCGGTTCGAGGCGCTTAGCCGGTCTCCGTTGTTGCGCACGCCGTGGGTTCGCGGATACATGGAGGTGAGGATGCTGGTGAGGGATGGCCAGGTGCCGCCGCGCTGTGCGATCGCGTTGCGGAACAGCACGCCCTCTCGCGCCAGGTGATCGATCGACGGGCTCGTCTCGTGCTTGTAACCGTAGCTCGACAGATGGTCGGCGCGAAGGGTATCGACGCTGATCAGCAGGACGTTGAGCGGATCGCCCTTCTGCGACGGCGGCGCGTCGCCCTCGCCACAACCCGAAGCCAGCAGCAGCGCGAGCAGCAGCCGCCTCAGTGAACCCGCTTGTCGGCGCCGGCCCATTCCTTTTCCCGCAGCCGAAACTTCTGCACCTTCCCCGTCGACGTCTTGGGCAGCTCGGTGAACTCCACCGCCTTCGGGCACTTGAAGTGGGCCAGCCGTTCGCGGCAGAAGTCAATGATCTCCCGCTCGGTCACCCGCTCGCCGGGCCTGAGCGAGACGAAGGCCTTGGGCACCTCGCCCCACTTCTCATGGGGCACGGCCACGACGGCGCACTCTAGCACCGCCGGGTGGCGGACGATGGCGTGCTCCACTTCGATGGTCGAGATGTTCTCGCCCCCGCTGATGATGATGTCCTTCTTGCGGTCGCGCAGCTCGATGTAACCGTCCGGGTGCATCACGCCGAGGTCGCCCGAGTGGAACCAGCCTCCCGCGAAGGCTTCCGCCGTCGCGTCGGGGTCCCGGTAGTAGCCCTTCATCACGTTGTTTCCACGCATCACGACTTCGCCCATGGTCTGGCCATCGGGTGGGACGTCGCGCAACCGCTCGTCGACCACACGCAGATGGGTCGCGATCTGGTAGGGGACGCCTTGCCGCGCCATGAACCGGGCGCGGCTCTCCACGTCGAGGTCGTCCCACTCGGGCTGCATCTCGCAGTACACGTGGGGACCGTACGTCTCCGTCAGCCCGTAGAGGTGGGTCACGCGCACACCCATCTCCTCCATGCGGGCCAACAGCGTTGGGGACGGAGGCGAGCCGCCGATGGCCACGCGGACGGGCGGGTCGAAGCGCACGCCGCGCGCCTCCGGCGCCTCCGCCAGCATCAGCAGGACCGTAGGGGCGCCGTTGAAGTGCGTCACCCGGTGGAGCCGGATCAGCTCGAGGACCTTCGCCGGCTCGATCGCCCGCAGCATCACGTGCGTGCCGCCCACCGCGGTCACCGCCCAGGGAAAGCACCAGCCGTTGCAGTGGAAGAGCGGGAGCGTCCACAGAAACGCGCTGTCGCGGTCCAGGCGGTGCACCAGGATCTCACCCAGCACGTTCAGGGTGACGCCCCGGTGCGTGTACATCACACCCTTCGGGCGGCCGGTCGTCCCCGAGGTGTAGTTGATCGAGGCAATGCGGTGCTCGTCGTCGATCGAACCCCCGACGGGCAGCACCTCCGCGCCCTCGACGAACTCCACGAAGCGGGGTCCGTCGAGGGGGGCGCCGACCACGCCTGCCACCGGGTCCTCGAGATTCACCAGCAGGGGATTGCAGTCGAGCCCCGCCGGCGCTTCCGCGACCTTGGGCGCGAGCTCGGGATCCACCAACACAACCTTCGCGGCGGAGTGGTTCAGGATGTAGCCGACCTCGTCGGCATTCAGGCGCGTATTGATCGCCACCAGCGCCGCGCCCAGGCGCAGCACGGCGAAGTGTGCCGCCAGCAGCTCGGGGACGTTGGGCGCGAGCGCGGCGACCCGATCGCCGGGCTCGACACCGGCCCGCGCCAGGGCGCCCGCGAAGCGCCCGACCCGCTCGGCGAACTCGGCGTAGCTCCAGCGGCGCTCTCCGTACACCACGGCCGTCTTGCGCGGAAACACGCGGACGGTTCGCTCGAGAAACGCCAGTGGTGTGAGCGGGTCGAAGGACGCCGCCGACCCGGGCTCGGACATGGCACCGGATTATACCGGGCGCGGCGCATCACGCGGGAGGCGGCGAAGCCGCGTGGACGGGGAGCCAATCACCTCGGGCCTTCCGAGGAGAAACGCGACTTCGCTCGCATCCCGCACCCGACGCGAGATCGCTTCGGGTGCGCTCAGCGTGCCCCAGAGGCCCCACCCGATTCTGTGGCGGCCGTCACCAACCCCCCTCCCCCGTCGGGGAAACGCCTTCGACGCGACCTCCGAGGCGGCACTCCGCGACGACGCCGCGTGTCCGCACCCCCCCAAGCGCCGACGGGGGCCGCCGCGACCGGCGGGTCCCGCAAAGGCCGCGCCGCGCAGCGACTGCCCGGTCGGAGAGGTTCGCAGTGCGGAGAGAAAGAGCCCCGGGAGCAGGTGCGTGACCCTGTCGCGGCTACGGCGTCCGCGCTCCCGGGGCGGTGGCGCTGGGAACTCGCGTCCCCGGAACGCCGAGATCAATCTGCGATTCGGCCCGGCGTCAGGACGCCGCCACCTCACTCGCCGTAGTACGTTTATGATTCACCGAATCACCTCCTTTTCGGCGTCGGAAACACCCAGCGAGGCCCAGACCCCGCCTCCACGCCCGGTCCCGAGGGCGGTCGCCGTCACCGCCAGGCCGGGCCGCCCCACGCCGAAGGTCCCTACGACTGCAGCGGCGCAGGACTCGGGGACGAGTGAGGTCCCCTGCCCGGTAGAACGTATCGGATGGCCCCGCGTCCCACCACCCGCGTTCCAGCCGCTGCGGAGGCGTCCTACACTCGGTGTCGGTGACCGAGCCGACGCCCCGCGAAGCTGCCACGCTCCTGGTCTGCTGCCCGGACCGCAAGGGCATCGTGGCGGCGCTGGCGCAGGTGCTCTACGGACACGGCGTCAACATCCTGGACGCCGACCAGCACACCGACCCCGCCGCCGGCGTGTTCTTCCAGCGCATCCGCTTCGACCTGTCGGAACTCCACACCGACCGCACCACACTCGAGCGGGCGATCGGCGAGGTCGCCGGGCGCATGGAGATGAACTGGAGGCTCTCAGCCGAGTCCCGGGTGAAGCGCGTGGCGATCTTCGTCTCCCGTACGGACCACTGTCTCTACGACCTGCTGCTGCGGCACCGGGCGGGCGAGCTGCGCTGCGAGATCCCGCTCATCGTGAGCAACCACCCGGACCTCAAGCCCGTGGCCGACCAGTTCGGTATCGACTTCCGCGTGTTTCCCATCACGAAACAGAACAAGCGGGAGCTGGAGGAGCAGGAGGTTGCACTGCTCGAGGGCCAGCGCATCGACTTGCTGGTCATGGCGCGTTACATGCAGATCCTCTCCGACGAGTTCGTGGCGCGCTATCCGTCGCGCATCATCAACATCCACCACTCCTTCCTACCGGCCTTCTCCGGCGGCAAGCCCTACCACCAGGCCCACGAGCGCGGGGTGAAGCTGATCGGAGCCACGGCTCATTACGCGACCGGTGACCTCGATGAAGGTCCGATCATCGAGCAGGACGTGATCAGCGTGTCCCACCGCGACTCGGTGCCCGACCTCGTGCGCAAGGGCCGCGACGTGGAACGCTCCGTGCTCTCACACGCGGTGCGCTGGCACCTGGAAGACCGGGTCCTGGTCTACGGCAACAAGACCGTCGTGTTCTGCTGATGAACCGGCGCCTGATCGGCTTTTCCCTCGTGCTGGCGGTCGCCGCGGCGGGCTGGATCACCACCTGTGGCGCCTGGCAGCTGTCGCGGATGGTGGCCGGCGTGGCGCCGCTGGAGCCGCGGCACTTCCAACGCCTGACGCTGATCACCCTGGGCACGGGCAGCGCGTATGAGAACCCCGACCGGCGCGGACCCGCGACGGCGATCGGTCTCGGCGAGCGCATCGTGCTGGTGGACGCGGGCCGGGGCGTGGCGGACGCGCTGCGCGCCGCCCAGATTCCCGCCTCCCAACCCGAGGCGGTCTTGCTCACCAGCCTGCTGCCCGAGAATACCGTCGGCCTCGACGACCTGGCGCTGAGCGGCTGGCTCGACGGCCGCAGCCAGCCCCTGCGCCTGATCGGACCGCGCGGCACGCGGTCGCTGGCCGCCGGTCTGGCGGCGAGCCACCGCCCGGGCATCGAGGCGCGCGCCCGGGCACTGGGGCTCGCGACCGCCGGCGCCGCGTTCGACGCGCTGGAGATCGGCGGCGGCTGGAGCGAGGCCCGCGGCGAGCTCGCGGTCCGCGCCGGAGCGTTGCCGGGGGGGCCGATCCAGGCCCTGGCCTATCGCTTCGAGGCCGGCGGGCGCTCGGCGGTGGTGGCGGGCACCGGCTGGGCGCCCGACGCCCTCGTGGACTTCGCCAGCGCTGCGAACCTGCTGACCCACGAGGCCGTATTCCTACCCACGCCGGAGCTCGCCGACGAGCTGGGCCTCGACGTGGACCGCGAGCAGCTGCGCCGCGAGGCGGCGTTGCACACCTCGATCGAGGACGTGGGCGGGCTGGCCCAGCGCGCTGGGGTCGGAACCCTGGTGCTGGTGCGCCTGCGCCCGCCGCCGGTCTACGACCTCCAGCTCACCAGCGTCGTGGACGACGACTTCGGCGGCCGGATCGTCGTGGCCGCGGACGGCGACGAACTCACACCGTGATGCCGGGCTCCTCGGGATCCACCGGCAGCGGCTGCTCGCCCGGCCCGGGGCCGCCGGGCAGCGGGGGCGCCGGCCGGTCGTCGGGGGCGCGCTCGCCCGCGAAGCGCCGCCTCTGCTCCCGGTAGTAGGGCTCGTCGGGCGCACCTGCGATCGCCTCGTCGATCGTGGCGAGCGCTGCCTCCCGCGAGCCGAGCAGGACCTGGAGCTCGGCCAGGGTGTCCAGGCTGGGGGGCTCCGAGCGCCCCGTCTCCTCCACGGCTCGCTCGGCCAGCAGCAGAGCGGCCTCGATCCGCGCCGGCGGGGAGTCGGGGGAGATGGCGATCAACCAGGCGCGGTCGTTGAGTTGGATCGGGTCCACGCGGGGCAGGCCCGCCAGGCGTGCGGCGTGACGCGCCAGGTAGTCGCCCTCGACGAACAGCTCGCCGCCAGCCGCTCCCAGCGAGACGAGCACCGCGAGGCCGGCCGTCGATGCGACGGCGCGCACCCAGGTTGGCGCCGGGCGAAGGCCGGGACCGCGCCAGCCGACCGCGGCGGCCGCCGCGAATCCCGCCGCGAAACCGCCCAGGTGCGCCGCCCCGGCGATGAAGGGGAGGGCGAGGCCCAACACGGCGTTGACGGCCAGGATCACCAGCAGCGGGCGGCGCGGAAAGCGCCACCAGGCCGGCAGCTGGTCCGCGCGGCGCACCTCCAGCCAGAGCACCGCGCCCGCCAGACCGAAGACGATGCCCGAGGCCCCGACCACCGCGGAATAGCCGGCCCATCCGCTGCCCGCGGCGGACCCGAGGGCGGAGGCGACCATCACGCACACCGTGCGGGCGGCGCCGAGCGGCCGTTCCAGCAGCGCGCCGAGGGCCAGCAGGCCCAGGAGGTTGAGGAGCAGGTGCACGGGGAACTGGGGGGCAGCGTGCAGCAGATTCGAGGTGAGGACGCGCCAGAACTCGCCGTGGACGACGAGAAGCGAGCTGAAGTAGCCCACCTCGAATGCGCTGGTGCCCAGTGCGAGCTGTAGCGCAAACACGCCCAGGCACAGGCCGGCCAGGACCCACGTCGCGCGCAGCGGAGCCGGCTGAAGGGCCAGCTCCTCGGCCTGCGCCATGCGTTCGAGCTGCTCGGCCCCGCCGGGCCGGTGTGCGACCCGCTCGATCAGCGCGTTCACCAGGCGTTCGGGGCCCGCCGGACTGGTGAACGCCCGGCGCGGCAGGATGTAGACCGAGCGCCGTGTGCCGATCCACAGCGCCCGCTGGGAGATGGACAGGTGGGTGAGCTCGGCGTAGGGCGTGTACCCGCGCCCCCGGCCGCGCGGTGAGGTGGGGTGGCGGAAGCCGCCGGCCTCCAGCGCGATGGCGCGCGGGTCCCGGTGCAGCGGGTGGAACTCGGCGCCCGCGTCGGGGAAAGCAGCGCTCACCCCCCGAGCCTAGCGCGGCTGGCGGGTCAGGAACGCCGCGGCAGTGGGAGACTGGGGAACACCCGGCAGATCGCCAGCAGGACGAAGCTGAACGCCCCGAAGAATCCCGCCGCGATGCCGAGCTGGATGGGGCCCAGCCAGGCCGAACCGTCATCGGGGACCAGCGACGGCCAGACCAGGGCGTTGCGCTCGAGCCAGAAGCCGACCAGGACCGCCGCCGCGACGCTCCCCAGGATCACGGGTGTGCGCTTCGGACGCTGCCCGAGCAGGACCCAGAAGGGAATGATCCAGCAGCCCACCCAGGCCGTGAGGGACAGGCGCACGTAGGGTTGCTGGAGCCGATCGGCCAGGAAGTACCAGGTGTCCTGGAGAAACTGCGTGCCCAGGCGCGCCCGGATGAACTGCGTCTCTTCGGGAAGGTTCCCGTACCAGATCACGATGTACTGGGCGAAGAAGATGTACATCCAGAAGATCGAGAAGGCGAAGACCATCTTCCCCAGGTCGTGCATCCGCGCCGGCGTGACCTGGGGCTCCCAGCCCGGCGTGCGGCGCAGCAGCACCGCGATCAGTGCGGTGACGGCCACACCCGACAGGAAGCCGCCCCAGCCGTAGTACCAGCCGAACATGGTCGAGTAAAAGGTTGGCGTGAGTGACATCACCTGGTCGTAGCTGACGACCGTGTATCCGAACGCGTAGAGCAGGCAGATAATCGGCGCCAACACGCGCAGGCGCCGCTCCGATTCGGCCCGCTCGACTTCGTCGCCGCGCCAGCCGGCGCTCCAGCGCCGGAACAGGCCCCGCGCCGCCGTCGCCCGCTCGGTCGCTCCTTGCAGCGCCGGGCGCACCGACAGCTTGAAAAAGCGCCACGAGAGCAGTGCCAGCACGCCCAGGATGCCCAGATTGGTCGCGTAGAGGCGGGGGATGTTGAGCCAGACCTCCTTGCCATGCGGCGCCCCGTGGATCCACTCGGTGTAGATCGCCTCGCGCCCGAAGAAACTGACGGCGAACAGGACGAAGGTGATCGGGGTCCAGGCCGCCATGGCGGCGGGGACGTGCCGCAGCGGGCCGGGCCAGCGCGCGCCAATGATTGCGAAGGCGCAGGCCAGCACCACCCCACCCTGGGCCATGCCGCCGTAGTAGAGCGAGTTCACGTGGTAGGCGCGCCAGGTCGTGTCGGCATCCGTGACCAGCCCGATCGCGAACGAGAGCAGTCCGACGGCGACGAGCGCAACGCACGCGCTGGCGATCCCGCGCGGCAGCGCCCCGGGGTTCGCGCGCTCGATCGCGTCGGCGCTCACTGCCCGACCCCCTTCTGCTCATTGAGGTAGCGGATGTAGTTCACGATGTCCCAGCGATCCTCGGACGGGATACGGGCGTAGCCCGGCATGCGGCGCCGCCCGTAGCGGATCGTCGTGTAGACGTGACCATCGCTTCGCAGCTTCGCGATGCTCGCCGGCCCCGCGATCGGAAGCACCGCTGCGAACGGCCCGCTGATCGACCCGGTCATGCTCACCGGGCCGTCTCCGAGACCGGTCTGCCCGTGGCAGGTGGCGCAGAAGACATCGAACTGCGCGCGACCGTTCTCCAGTGACGGGAGGCTCATCGGCTGCGGGTTCTCCAGCGGGTCGGAAGCCGCGTCCACGGTATTCGACACGGGCGCCTCGCCCCCATCGATCGGCACGCTGCCCTCCGGAGGCAGCATGCCCTCCATGCGGCCCTCGAAATCCATCGGCTCGAACGCCTGCACCGCCGGCTGGCGCTTCATCTGGGGCCACCAGTCGTTCGACCACTGCTCCCAGCAGCCGAACGAGCCGGTCAGCAGGAGCACGACGAGCGCGCACAGGCATCGCCGCGCGGGTCGCGCGCTACGCCTCGACAAGGTCGACCTCCGTGGCGCCCCGCGCGTCGAGCAGCGCCTTGACCTCGGCCACGTCGCGGTCGCGACAGCGCACGACCACCCCGAATTCCTCCGCGGAGAAGCGCGACGAGTAGACGGGATCGAGCTTGACCCGCGGGAGACGCCCCACGACGAAGAGCCCGAGGGCGGTGAGCAGCCCCCCGAAGAGGATGGTGAGCTCGAAGGCGATGATCGTGAACGGGGGGATCGAGGCGAACGGCTTGCCGCCGATTACGATCTCCCAGTCGTAGGCCATCCAGATCGTCATGGCGTAGCCGGTGACGACGCCGGTCAAGCCGCCGATCAGCGTGTAGAGGCGCACCCGGCTCGGCTTGTCGTCCATGGCGTCGTCCACCTCGGCGAACGGCGCGGGCGAGTAGGTCTCGAGATCCGTGTAGCCGCGCCCGCGCAGTGCCTTCACGGCCTCGACCACGCACCCGGGTCGGTTGAACACGCCGAGGAGCTGCGCCATCAGTGCTCTCCCTCGCCACCGCGCTCCTTGACGTGGATCGCGAGCTCCTTCACCTCGGCCATCGCCACGACTGGGAAGAGCTTGAGAAAGATGAGGAAAAACATGCAGAACCACGCGAAGCTGCCGGCCACGATCAGCAGCTCCGGCCAGCTTGGCGTGTACAGGCCCCAGACCGCCGGGTCGTACTCCCGGGACAGACCGGTGATGATGATGACGTAGCGCTCGAACCACATGCCGATGTTGATCAGCACGGAAAGCACGAACAGGAACGGCACGCTCGTGCGTAACCTCTTGAACCAGAGTAGCTGGGGGAAGATCGCGTTGCAGGAGATCATCACCCAGGTCGAGATCCAGTACGGGCCGAAGGCGCGCAGCCAGAACGAGGTCTGCTCGAACTCCACGCCGCTGTACCACGAGATGAAGAACTCGGCACAGTAGGCGTAGCCGACGATCAGGGAGGTGAGCAGCAGGAAGCGCGACATGTTCTCGAGGTGGTAATCGGTGATGTACTCCTCGAGGCCGTAGATCCGGCGCACGGGAATCATGATGGTCAGGACCATGGCCATGCCGGAGAAGATCGCGCCGGCGACGAAGTACGGCCCGAAGATCGTGGTGTGCCAGCCCGGCACGATGGACACGGCGAAGTCCCAGGACACGACGCTGTGCACCGAGAGCACGAGGGGCGTGGCGAGGCCCGAGAGGTGCAGGACGCTGCGGCTGTGCGACTTCCACTGTCCCGCCGTCCCCTGCCAGCCCAGCGAAAGGATCGAGTAGAGCACCCTTCGCCAGCCGCTGGCGCGATCCCGCGCGATGGCGATGTCCGGAATCAGGCCGACGTAGAGGAAGAGGGCGGAAATCGTCGCGTAGGTGCTGATCGCGAAGGTGTCCCAAAGCAGGGGGCTCTTGAAGTTGACCCACAGCCCGCGCTGGTTCGGATACGGCATGATGAAGTAGGCCTTCCAGACCCGTCCGACGTGGATGCCCAGGAAGAGCCCGGCGGTCATCACCGCGAAGACGGTCATGGCCTCGGCGCTGCGGTTGATGGCGTTGCGCCACTTCGCGCGGAACAGGTAGAGGATGGCCGAGATCAACGTTCCCGCGTGGGCGATCCCGACCCAGAACACGAAGGTGACGATGTAGGTGCCCCAGAAGACCGGGTGGGCGTAGCCGGCGATGCCCAGGCCCTCGTAGACCTGCCAGAGCCAGACGCCGCCGGCGAGCCCGACGAATCCCAGGACAATGGCGAGCAGCAGCCAGTAGAGGACCGACGTGCCCTCCATCACGGAGAGGATGTCGAGGTTGATCTTCGAGTCCGGCCGGCTGGGAGCCGGGCGGATCATCGCAGCGACGGATTCCGCGGGCGGCGGAGGTGTCACGTCTCGCCCCCGGGCAGACTCCTCCTCGCCTTGGCCAGGTAGGTGATCGCAGGTCGCGTGTTCAGCGTGTGCAGCGCGTGATAGGAACGCGCCGGGCTCTGCGCGGCGAGCTTGGACGCGCGGCTGCCCTCGTCCCTCAAGTTCCCGAATACGATGGCCTGGGTCGGGCAGGTCTGCGCGCAGGCCGGCGTGACATCGCCGTCGGCGATCAGTCGACCCTCGTCCTTCGCCCCCTGCCGCGCCGACTGGATGCGCTGGATGCAGAACGTGCACTTCTCCATCACGCCCTGGCCGCGCACCGTGACGTCGGGGTTCAGCATCAGGCGCATGGGTTCGGGCCAGTTTTTGATGCTGTAGTCGAACCAGTTGTAGGTGCGCACCTTGTACGAGCAGTTGTTCGAGCAGTAGCGGGTGCCGATGCAGCGGTTGTAGACCATCGCGTTCAGGCCCTCGGGATTGTGGTACGTGGCGATCACGGGACACACGGGCTCGCAGGGCGCCGCTCCGCAGTGCTGGCACAGCATCGGCAGGGTCCGGACGTCCGTGTCGCCGAGCTTCTCGCGGTCCCTGAACGGTTGGCGCCCCGGCTTGAGCGTGGGCTCCCCCGCTCCGATGTAGCGCTCGATGCGGATCCACTGCATCTGGCGCGCGCGCACCATCGCCTCTTCGCCCACCGTGGGGATATTGTTCTCGATGGAACAGGCGACGACGCAGGCGCTACAGCCGGTGCACCGGTCGAGGTCGATCGTCATGCCCCAGCGATAGGCGCTGTCGTCGTGCGCGTCCGCTGCGGGATCGAAGGGCGTGCGCATCTCGTGGGGCTCGCCGTGGCCGTTCCCGCCCGTTGCGTCCCGGCGATGCGACTCGCCGTGGTCTCCGCCGTCCGCCAGCGCCGCCAGCGACACGCTCTCCGCGAGCTGGCGACCGCGTTGGTTGTCCTCGTGCTGGGCCAGTGGGAGACGCTGGAAGCGGCCGGTGCGCTTCAGGCTCGCCTTGACGGTGAACCAGGCCCGGCCACCGTTCTCGTCGGTGAGCGCGGGCAGCAGCGAGATCGCGTTGACACCACGCGCCTCCCCGGGGCGCCCGTCGCCGGCGCGGGAGGCAAAGTGTCCTACGTCGTGCCCCTGCCCGATGGCGATCGCCACCACGTCGTCGCGGATCCCGCCGCGCGGAAACGCCGGCACCTCGATCGAGCCGAAGGGGGTCTCCACGGCCAGCACGTCGCCCATCTGGAGATCCAAGCTGCGCGCCGTCTCGTGGCTCACCTCGGCCCACGACTGCCAGGTGATCTTGGTCGCCGGGTCGGGCGTCTCCTGGAGCCAGGGCAGGTTCGCACCGCGGCCGTCGTAGAGAAGCGGGGACGGATGAACCAGCAGAGCGAACCGCCCGTCGCCCTCGAGCTGCGGCTCCACGAACTCGAGCTTGGAGATGCCTGGCGCGATCGCGGGAACGGCAGCGGGCTGCGGCGGCTCGAACAACCCGCCCCGCGCCAGCGCCGCGCGGAAGTCCGTGTCCGACCACGCCTCTTCCAAGACGCTGCGAAAGCTGCCGGCCGGAAGCGAGGCGCCCGTCTCCTCCCCCATGGCGCGCGCCGTCTGGAGCAGCGTGTCGCCCAGCGCCTGGCTGTCGAAGAGCGGGCGGATCGTCGGCTGCACCAGCGAGCGCACCCCCGGGCGGGGAGCGGCGTCCCCCCAGGATTCGAGCGGCGTGTGGTCGGGCAGGACCAGCTGGGCGCGCGCGCTGGTCTCGTCCGCCATCGAAGCAGTGGAGACGACGAAGTCGACCTTCTCCAGCGCCTCGGCGAAGCCGGCGTCGGGCGGCAGCGAGTACAGCGGATTCGAGTCGTGAATCAGCAGAACCCCGACGTCCCCCGACTTCATCGCGTCGATCAGCTTGGCCACCTCGCGGAAGCTCGCCGGCCGGGATTCGGCGCTCGACTCGGGCGGTACCTGCACGGACCTGCCCAGCGCGCCGATCGCGGCGTTCAGGATCAGCACGGCGGCCGTCGTGGCCGTGGCTCGACGACTCGTGAGCCCGACGCCGGGCGGAAGCGCGACCGGGCGCTCGCTCTCGGCCAGGGCGGCCCCGAGCCGGCGGATCGTCGCCGCCGGGATGCCGGTGCGCTCGGCGGCGGACTCGGCGTCGTGGTCGGCGAGCACCTTCGTGAGTCGCGCGGCGGTCTCGGGGGCGGCGTCGCCCGCTCCCTCCAGCGCCGCGCGCGCGATGGCGAGAGCGAGAATGCCTTCGCTGCCGGGCACGGCGGGGAGCCATTCGTCGGCGTTGCCCGCCGTCGCGGACAGACGCGGTCCCACGTACACGAAACGCGCGGAGCGTCCGGCGTCCGCGGACACGTCGCGGGCTTCGGCCAGCTGCCGGGCGTGCTCCGTCGGCGAGAGCCACGTCTCGAGCGAGTCGGCTCCGAAGTCGATCACCAGGTCGGCACCCGACAGGTCGAAGAGGGGGCGGCTCGCCACGCCGAACACGGCGCGCGAGGCCTCCCTGAGTGCCTCGTACGCGAAGGGCTCGTAGACGAGGCGACCGCCCGCTCCCACCGCGCCGATCCAGCTGTCGATCAGCTCGTGGAGCGTGGGGCCCACCTGCCCGCCCAGCACCCTGGTGCGCGCGCCCGCGCCGCGGATCTTGTCGGCCAGCAGGGCCGTCGCCTCGTCCCAACTGACGTTCTGCCAGCTGCCGTCGCCGCCGCGCAGCTGCGGGCCCCGGAAGCGGTCCGGATGGTAGGTCCGCCCAATGCCCGCCTGACCGCGGGCGCAGAGCGCGCCGCGGTTGACGGGGTGTTCGGGGTTGCCCTCGAGCTTGATCGGCCGCCCCTCCCGGGTTCGCACGGTAAGGCCGCAGGCCGCAGGGCACTCCTGACAAGTCGACGCGTAGAAGACGGGCAGCCCGGGGGTAATCACCTCGGGCTGGATCACGTAGGGAACGAGCTTCTCGACCGGTTCGCAACCGGTGGCGGCGGCGGCCCCGGCACCCGCTCCGACGAGCTTGAGGAAATCGCGACGATCGAGTTCGGGCATCCGTCAGCTCCCGTGCTTAGTAATGGCAGGTGAGGCAGTCTTGCGACGCTTCGTTGGCCCGGTGGCACTGGATGCACCAGCCCATCTCGGGTTTCGTCGAGGGCAGCAGCCACGGCCACCATACGGTGTCGGGCGTCATGTAGACCTTGTCCATCTCTTCGACGGCCCCGTGGCAGCGCTGGCACTCCACTCCGGCCTGAACGTGGCGGTTGTGCCGGAACTGGACGTGCTCGGGCAGGCGGTAGATCTGGACCCACTGCGCGGGCTGCTTGCTCTCCCAGAGCCCCTTGAGCGTGCGGATTCCCCCCATTTCGTCGTAGCTCGTCGGAAACTGGCTGTGGCAACCCATGCAGAGCTCGACGGAGGGCATGCCGGCCGAGGGAGCCCGGTCGGTGCCGCTATGGCAGTACATGCACTCGATCTGGTAGAGGCCGGCGTGGTGCTTGTGGCTGAACGGAATGGGCTGCAGGGGGCCGGGCGTCTCGGGGTCCGAAGCGCCGGCCAGCGAGAGGCACGCCTCCCGAGAGGGCCACGGGGTGTTGAACTCCGGTGGAATCTCGATCTGGAGTTCCGGATTCACCTGCTTGCGGGCCTTGAGCTCCTGGGCCTCGCACACGCTCTGGGCGGTGAGCACTTCTCCAGCGTTTCCGGAGCGCGAGCCCAGCACGATCAGCGCCAGACCGACGACCCCGACCAGCAGTGGGGCGAAGAACACGAGGGGGGAATTCGGACGGACCCTGCTCATTCCCGAAACCGTGCCCCTCCATCTGCCTCGAGCCGGCGAGCGTTCCGGCGCGAGCGCGACCGGCGAATCGCGCCGAACGCTCCGACGCCCGCGCCGCGCCCGGGCGGATCGACGGGATCCGAGCTCGAAAAGGTCGGCGGCGCGCCGCCTCGGCCGTGCAAAAGGGAAAGCGGGTCCCCTCGGCGCCGCTCGCGACGGGCGCTGGGATACACCGGAAGCCGCGTCGCGTCAAGGTGAGTCAGCCGACACCGCGGTGAATTCGCGCCGCGCTGCAACGAGACGGGCGAGCTGGTAGAATCGCAGAGAATTCGTGAATGATTTCAAAGCCTTCCTGGGCGGCGGGGCGGCTGCACCGCGTCGTCCTTCCGCACCGGGCGGTCGCCGGAATCAGTAACATTCGGGGAGAGAAAGAAAGGGGGCGCGAAACGATGGGCGAAGCCTGGATCATCGACGCCGTACGCACGCCGCGGGGGCGCGGTAAGAAGGACACGGGAGCGCTCTCCGGCGTGCATCCCCAGGAACTCATGGCTCGAGTGCTGAACGCCGCCGTGGAGCGCAACGGCGCGGATCCCCGCGACGTGGAGGACGTGGTCGTCGGCTGCGTGAGCCAGGCCGGCGAGCAGGGCGGTTGCATCGCGCGCATGTCGGTGCTGGCGGCGGGCTGGCCCCACGAATCCACCGGTGTGACCCTGAATCGCTTCTGCGGATCGGGGCAGCAGGCGGTGAACTTCGCCGCGATGGGCGTGATGTCGGGCCAGCAGGACCTGGTGATCGGTGGCGGGGTCGAGTCGATGTCGCGCCAGCCCATGGGCAGCGACAAGTCCGGACTCGACGGCCACAATCACCATCTGCGCGAGCTCCATCCCCTGGTCCCCCAGGGCATCTCGGCCGACCTGATCGCGACGCGGGAGGGCTTCAGCCGCGAGGATTGCGATCGCTTCGCAGCGACCAGCCAGGAGCGCTGCGCGATCGCCCAGAAGGAGGATCGCTTCCAGCGGAGCCTGATCCCGGTGGTCGACCTCGACGGCACGCTCGTGCTCGAGCGCGACGAGCATCCGCGCCCCGGGACCAGTGCGGAGAGCCTGGCCGCGCTCGATCCTTCCTTCGCGAAGCTGGGCGAGTACGTGCAGAAGGGCGATACGGCGAGCTTCGACGAGAAGGCCCGGAGGGTCTATCCGCAGGTGGGTGCCCTGAACCACGTGCACCACGCCGGCAACTCCTCCGGCGTCGTGGACGGGGCCTCGGCCGTTCTCCTGGCGAGCCCCGAGTACGCGAAGGCGCACGGCCTCACGCCGCGCGCGCGGATCGTCGCCACCGCCACGGCGGGGGACGAGCCCGTGATCATGCTCACCGCGCCCGTGCCGGCGACCCGCCGCTGCCTCGCCAAGGCGGGCATGACCATCGCCGACATCGACCTGTTCGAGGTGAACGAGGCCTTCGCCGCGATCCCGCTGAAGGTGATGCGGGACCTGGGAATGGACCCGGATGCGGTCAACGTGAACGGCGGGGCGATTGCCCTCGGCCACCCCCTGGGCGCGACCGGCGGCATGTTGATCGGGACCGTGCTCGACGAGCTGGAGCGCCGCGATCAGACCACCGGGCTGGTGACGATGTGCATCGGCGGCGGAATGGGCATCACCACCATCCTGGAGCGGGTGTGAAGCAGGGTTGCAGGTGATCGACTTCGAACCCACCGACGAGCAGAGGTGGATCGTCGACACGGTTCGCCAGTTCGCGACGAACGAGCTGCGCCCGCGGGCCCGCGAGTGCGACGAGTCGGGCAAGCTCCCCACCGAGCCGGGCTACTCACAGAAGCGGCTGGTCGAGAAGTGGATGCGAGACGCGAAGATCAACGACATCTACCAGGGGACCCAGCAGATCAACCAACTGATCGTGGCGCGACGGATCCTCGACTATCCGTCCAGCGTCCTGCGCTAGGAGGGGACAGCGATGCCCGTGAGCCCGGAGCTGCTCGAGATCCTCGTCTGCCCCGAGACGAAGCAACCCGTCTCTCCGGCGACCGAGGAAGTGCTCAAGAAAGTGAACGGAGAGATCAGTGCCAAGCGCCTCCGCAATCGCGGCGGCGACCTGGTGGCGACGCCCATCGCCGAGGGGCTGGTGCGCGAGGACGGGAAGGTGCTGTACCCCGTCGACGACGGGATCCCGGTCATGCTGATCGAGGAATCGATCGAGCTCTGATCACTGGGCGAAATCGCGCCGCTTCAACTGACGGACGTACTCGGCCAGCTCCGGGTCCGCGGCGACGATCGCGGAGATCTTCTGCTCGAACGCCGCCGCGTCCCTGCGCAGCGGAGCCTCGTCGATGCGGACGCCGAGGCAGTCCGTGAGCTTCTGGACCAGGGCCAGGGCGCCGCGTGGATTCGGCGTGGCACTGATGTAGTGGGGCAGGCCCGCCCACAGGCTCACCACGTCGATGCCGTCGGCCCACAGCCGATCCGCGACGACTCCCACGATTCCCGTCGGCCCCTGGTAGGAGGAGGACATGACGCCGAGCTGCTCGAGAAGCTCAGGTGACGACGCGAAGCCGGTGACGCCGATGGGCCGCGAGTAGACCACGTCCGCCAGGTACGCGCCCAGCAGCAGCACCTGCGACACGCCCAGCCGCCGGGCGAGCTCCGCCACGAGATCGCAGAAGCCCCGCCAGCGCAGGTGGGGCTCGGCGCCGAGCCCCACGATCAGCTCGCGCGACGAGTCGACCGAGCCGTACTGGAACTCGACGCGCGGCCATTCGACCCTGCGCACCTTCTTGTCGTCCAGGTGCACCGTGGGGCGACGCACCGTGAAGTCGAGAAAGTCCTCGCAGTCGATCTCTGCGAGAGGAACGGCGTGGATTGCGCTCTGAACGTAACGGGCTGCCGAGGACGCCGCCTCGCCGGCGTCGTTCCAGCCCTCGAAGGCGAGCACCATGGAGGTGCCCTCGAGACGGGGCTGCACGAACATTCGCAACGGTGCGCTCACGGCAGGAGAGTCGCACGCCCTGCCCTGGACGCACAAGGGCAGCCCGGGGACTCTCCGTCAGCGCAGCAGCCGGTAGCCGCGCCCGCGCACGGAAACGATGTGCCGGGGACGCGACGGATCGGGCTCGATGTAGCGGCGCAGCCGCACCACGAAGCTGTCGACAACGCGGGTCCTGGTGTCCGGCCTCAGGCCCCACACCTCTTCCAGCAGCTCGCCCCGCGTCGCGACGGCTCCCTCCCGGTCGACCAGCGCGCGCAGCAGCCCCACCTCCTTCGTGGTGAGCGTCACGGGACCGCTGGGTGTCTCCAGCTCGAAGCGATCGAAACGGATGGTGACGTCACCGACGTCGACGGGTCCGGCGGCGTCGGGCGCAACCCCGTCCCAGCGCCGACGGCGCAGCAGCCCGCGCACCCTCGCCAGCAGCTCCTCCAGGTGGAACGGCTTGCTCAAATAGTCGTCCGCTCCGTCCTCGAGTCCGCGCACCAGGTCCTGGGCCGAGTCCTTGGCGGTCAGGATGAGAATGGGGACGTAGTTCCCCACGGCCCGCGCGCGCCGAGCCACCTCGAAGCCGCTCATCTCCGGCAGCATCAGGTCCAGGATCACCAGGTCGAACGATTGCTTCGGGTCCGCGAGCTTCGCCGCCGCGCTGCGGCCGTCGGCGGCGATCTCCACGCCGTGGCCCTCCGCCTCCAGGTTGAAACGAAGCCCTTCGGCCAGGTTGGCTTCGTCCTCGACGATCAGGATCCGCGACATCGCGCGTTCTCCGATGCGGCCTGCGCTCAGTGTGATGCGAAGCCGGCCGCCGCGCCCTCTCGCGGCGCCCCGCTCTGCACGGCCGCCCGCTCCGCGGCGCTCGCCTCGCGGAGCGTCACGACGAAGCGGCTGCCCTGGCCCGCTCCCTCGCTGAGCGCCACCACGCGACCGCCATGGCGCCGGACGAGACTCCGCACGATGAACAGCCCGAGCCCCAGCCCTGCCGCCGTGCGCTGCACGTCCCGGCCCACCCGGTAGAAGCGTTGGAAGATCTTGCGCAGCTCGCCGACGGGGATGCCGATGCCGCGGTCGGAGATGTTCACGGCGACTCGGCCATCTCCCCTCGCCGCGACTTCGACGCATACCTCCACCGGATGGTCGGAGTACTTGACCGCATTCTCCACCAGATTGCGGAACACCACGGCGAGCTCGGTGCTTTCTCCGCGGACGGCGATCTCCTCCCTGGCTTCGAGGCGCACCGCAGCGTCGGGCAGGCGGTGCCGCGCGCGCACCTCCGAGATGCAATCCCGGAGCAGCCCGGACAGCGCCACGGCCTCGCCGCGAGCGCGGCGGCCCGGCTCTTCGGCCCGCGCCGCGGTGAGCACCTGCTCCACCGTGCGATCCAGCCGATCGAGGTCTTCGTGCATGCGGCCCAGGAACTCGCGCCGGCGACCCGCCTCCGGGTCATGCCGCACGAGGGTCTCCAGGTACAGGCGCAGGGAGGCGAGGGGGGTCTTCATCTCGTGGGTCACCGCGTCGAGGAACGCCCGCTGGCGTTGGTTCACGCGCATCTCGCGCGCAAGCCAGGCGCAGAGAAGCACGAGGCCCACGATGATCAGCAGGAAGAACACGCTTCCGAGGACGAGCAGCACCCAATCGAGTGTGGTGAGGCCGCCCGCCATCGGGCGCGGGTCTCCCACCACCAGGATCTGCCAGCCCACTGCCAGCGATAGCGCGAGCAGCGACAGCACGATGCCCAGGGTCAGCGGAAGGCCGATCGAGCGCCTCATCTCGGAGCCACTCCCGGACGATTAGGTTACGATAGAAATCGCGAACAGGCCCCGGTGATCCCGTGAACCCTTCCCGACCCACGCTCTGCACCCTGGCGCTGGCGGCGGCGCTGCTGCTGGCGCGGGCGGCCCCGGCGGAGCTTCCTCCCGAAGACCAGTGCCCCAGCCTGGGCGGCCGGCCGGGCACCCCCCCCGGTGAGGACGCCGCTCCCTTCCTGCTCCACGAGGGGATGGAGCTGGCCTACGAGGACACCCTGCGCCTGATCAGCCTGGTCCCGCCGGAGATCTGGCGACATCGCGACGCGTTCTTCCACGAAGGCATGCGCATGGAGATCGGGGCGTGCCACCGCCGCTACCCGGTCGCGTCCTTCTACGACGCGGCGACCCGCGAGTTCGCCGGCCGGGCGCAACTGGACGAGGACGGCAACCTCACAGACTACGTGGCGGGAGTTCCGTTCCCTCCGGAGACGATCGATCCCCAGGCGCCGGACGCCGCCGTGCGCTGGGCGTGGAACCTGCAGCAGCGCTACCGGGGCGCGGGCTACTTCGGCAAGTTCCGCCTGGTCGACATGCCGGCCAGCCTCGGCAGCGATCGGACCTATCTGGGCACAGCCTTCTACGTCCAGACCAGCCACCGGGCGGACCTGCCCCAGAGCGACTACGCGGTGCCCGATGCCGACGACAAGCTGTGGATCGCCGGCGGGCGCTTCCTCGAGCCGTTCGACGCGCGCCACCTGGCGTGGCGGCAGATGCGGCCGCTGAAGGCCGAGCGCAAGTACTCCCAGCCCGACGACACCTTCGTCTACGTCCCCA
>JAZFWH010000218.1:0-18268 GCA_036482635.1 Myxococcota bacterium | reverse complement strand
GCGGCGGCGCGCTTTCTCGCGGCGCCGAGGCTGGTGGTGGGCCGGGACGCCCGTCGCAGCTCGCCCGAGCTCTTCGACGCCGTCGCCCGCGGCCTGTGCGAGGAGGGAGTCGAGGTCTACGACCTCGGTCTGGTGTCCACGCCGATGGTCTACTTCGCGGTGGAGAAGCTCGGGGCGGGCGGCGGTCTGATGATCACCGCATCTCACAATCCCGGTCGCTACAACGGCTTCAAGATCTGCCGCGAGCACGCCATCCCCGTCGGCGAGGCCGGTGGCCTGCGCGACATCGAACGGCTCAGCGCCGAGCTGCCGCCGGCCGCGGGGGCCGGGCGGGGGACGGTTCGCCCCCTGGACGTGCGCGCCGATTACGTCGCCCACGTGCTGACGGTCGGCGCCGGGCGGCCCAAGCTGCGCGTCGCGATCGACTGCGGGAACGGCATGGCGGGGGTCGCCCTGGAGCCGCTGCTCGAGCAGCTCGATCTGGAGGTGGAGCGGCTGTACTTCGAGCCCGACGGGACGTTTCCGAACCACGAGGCGGATCCCCTCAAGCTGGAGAACCTGGAGGACGTGTGCCGCTGCGTAAAGCGCAGCGGGGCGGACTTCGGAGTCGCCTTCGACGGGGACGCCGACCGCGCGGTCTTCGTGGACGAGACCGGAAGGCCCGTTCCGTCGGACCTGACCACGGCGTTGCTGGCGCGCCATCAGCTGCGCCGGCAGCCGGGCGGCCGGGTGTTGTACGACCTGAGGTCGAGCCGCGTCACCGCGGAAGAGATCGAAGCCGCCGGAGGCACCGCGGAGATGTGCCGGGTGGGCCACTCGTTCGTGAAGGCGAGGATGCGGGAGGTGGGCGCGATCTTCGCCGGAGAGCTCTCGGGACACTTCTACTTCCGGTTCTCGCCGACCCTCGTGGCCGACGACGGGGTCGCCGCCCTGGTCGCGCTGCTCGACGTGCTGGCCTCGGAGGGGAAGCCGCTCTCGCAGCTGGTGGCGCCACTCAGGCGCTACGCGGCCAGCGGCGAGATCAACCGGCGCGTCGACGACATCCCCGGCATGCTCGCGGCGATCGAAGCGGAGCACCGCGATGCGCCCGAGGTCTCCCACCTGGACGGTCTGCTGGTGCGCTACGCCGACTGGTGGTTCAACCTGCGTCCGTCGAATACGGAGCCGCTGCTGCGCTTGAACCTGGAGGCCGCAAACGAGTCGCTGATGGCGGAGAAGCGCGACGCGCTGCTGGCCCGCATCGGCGGGAGCGGCTAGGAGGCCGACTCGAGAGTCGGCCTCCGCGCAGCGAGCCGCAGGCGAGCGGAGTTTCAGCGGGCGAGCGCAGCTAGGACTGGTCTCCGACGCGCTGGCGCTCGAGTTCGGCCTCGATCACGCTGACGAAGTCGTCCACCGGCTTGGCGCCGGTCAGCACGATGCCGTTGATGACGAAGGCCGGCGTGCCGGTCACGCCCGCCTTGCGGCCGGCCGACAGGTCGTCCTGGACCTTGCCGCTGAACTTCCGCTCGGTGAGGCACTTCTCGAAGGCCGCCACGTCGAGGCCGACCTCGCCGGCGTATCGCTTCAGGTCGTCGTCCTCCAGTGCCTGCATGTTCTCGAACAGCACGTCGTGGTACTCCCAGAACTTCTCCTGGTCCTGCGCGCAGACCGAGGCCTCCGCAGCCATCCGCGCCCGGCTGTGGATGCTCTCCAGGGGGAAGTGCCGGTACACCAGCCTGACCTCGTTCGGGTAGCGCTCCAGCACCTCCTCGATCACCGGGATCGCCCTGCGACAGAAGGGACACTGGAAGTCGCTGAACTCGACGATCGTGACCGGCGCCTGCTCCGCACCTCGCGAAGGTCCGTCGGCGGCGATCTCGACGCGCGGCGGCTCGAGCAGGATCGTCACGTCGGCGCTCTTGCGCAGCTCGGAGATCACCTCGGTGCGCTTCTGCAGATCCAGCCGCTCGCGGATCACCTCGCGCAGGTCGGCCAGCGTGCGCTGGCCCACGCGGCTCTTGTTCTGTTCGTAGAACGCCGCGATCTCCTCGTCGCTGATGCCGCCACGCGCCTCCACCGCCTGGGACAGCATCTCCTCGACGCTCGTCCCGCGGTTTCTGGCCTCGCCGCGCAGCACTTCTTCTTCGACCATGCTGTGCAGGGCCTTGGCGCGCAGATCGTACAGCTGCGCCGCACTCTTTCCACCGGTGGTCCGGGCGTACAGGTCGTCCCGGATCCACACCTCGATTTGTCCGGCCGTGACGGCTCGACCGTTCACCTCGGCCACCACGGTCGCGTCCTGGAAGGCGGCGGAGTCGTTGCCCCCGCCCTGGTTGCAGGCGAGCGCGCACAGCGCGAGGCAGATCGCTGTGGCCGTGCGTGTGGAAACGATCATCGGGTCTCCTCGATCGGATCCACCCGGGGGGCAGAGCCGGGGGGTAGTATACGCGCTGGTTTCCGCTCCCGTGGCCGCCGGAGTCTAGGTGACGAGATCCCCCGCTGCGATCGCATCCTTTGCCGCGGGCTTCCGCCTGCCCTTCGAGGCGGCCCGAATGCTGCTCCGCGAGCGCCGCCTCAGGGGCCTCGCATCGGTTCCCGCGCTGCTGTCGCTGCTGGCCGTGTCCGCAGCGTTTGCCTGCGTGATCGCCTACGCCGGCGAGTTGCACGGGTGGGCCACCGCGTGGATGCCCGAGCTCGCGGCCGGGCGCTGGTACGAGTGGCTTTGGGTTGCACCGGCGAAGCTCGGTCTGGCCGCCGTGGGCGCGGCTCTGTTCCTGGCGTTCGCGGGGGCGTGCCTGGCGATCGCCTATCTGCTGGCCAGCCTGTTGGCATCGCCGTTCCACGATGCGCTGGCGGCCCGCGTCGAGCGCCTGGTGACGGGAGCCGTGCGTGACGACACGGAGTCGGGCGCGCTCGGCGTGTTCCGCGAGGGCGCTCGGGCGATGCGCGAAGAAGCGCGCCGGATCGCCTTCTTCGTCGCGGTCGTCGGATCGCTCGCCGCGCTGGGTCTGCTGGTCCCGGGCGCGCAGCTGCTGACGGGCCCCGCCATCCTGGCCTTCACGCTCTTCTTTCTACCGCTCGACTACGCGAGCTACACGCTGGACCGTCGCCGCGTCTCGTTTCGCGAGAAGCGGCGCTGGCTGGGGCAACACAAGCCGGCGGTGCTGGGCTTCGGAGCCGCCGCCTTCGTCACCGGTCTCGTCCCGCTGGTGAACCTCTTCGCGATGCCGGTCCTGGTGGTGGGCGGCACGCTCCTGGCACTCAGGCACCCGCCGCGGCGTGTCGGAGGGCGCTAGCGAGCCAGCAGCAGCTTGCGCGCGCGGTAGAGGTTCGACTTCACCGAGTCCTCGCTCTTCTCGAGCGTGCGCGCGATCTCCTGGATGGAGCGGTTCTGCAGGTGATGGAGCTCGAAGAGCTCGCGTTGCTCGTGCGACAGCTGTCGCGCCGCGAGCTGGATCCTCTCGATGCGCTCGCCGCACTCGTAGTGCTCGAGCGGGCTGGGTTCGCGCCGGACCGTCGGGACGAGCGGATCGATGTGGTGGGGCTGGTCGTCCCCTTCCAGCGGCACCGTCACGTGGCGCTTCTTCTTGAAGCGGCTGGCGATCGTGCGCCGGCTTAGGCCGAGAACCCACGCTGCCAGGGGCGCCTCTCCGCGGTACGAACCGATCGAGGAGAAGACGTTGATGAAGACCTCCTGGACCGTCTCCTCGACGTCGGCGCGGTTGCGGAGCCTCCGCTGCACGAAGGCATAGACCCGGCCGAAGTAGCGGTCGTACAGGATTTGGAAGGCGGCGCCGTCTCCTTGAACCACCTGCCCGACGAGTTCCTCGTCCGGGATGAGACTGCCGCTTGTTGCGTGCGCCGCCGCCATGCCCTTTCTCGCGAGCCCGCGGGGTGCCCCTGGGGAGCCCCCAGCCGTTCGGGTGCAAGAGCGCTCGTTGAGGTAAGTGGGCGCGGTGCGCGGGGGGTGTCAAAAATTGTCACCGGAGACGAAAAACGGCTCTCTCAGCTGCCGGGAGGGAGCCCCCGTGGGGAAATGGGGCTGTTCGGCGCGCTCGAGGCGGGCGTCGCCGGGCCGAACTCGCGCTGTTCCTCGGGCGTCAGGCCGAGGTCGGCGTCCGTCAGGCCCGTGCGGAAGGGCGGCGGCGGCGGCTCGGCCGTCCGCTGGGCCCCGGGCTGGTGCACCTGCGAGGCGGTCGGGGTCCACACCGCCTCGACCAGGGTGTCGACCCCGGTGCCGTTGCGCACGCAGCGGTAGTGAGCGAGCTCGAGGACCCCGCTTCCCAGGGCGCGCGCGGCCGCCAGCGTCTCGGGCTGGAAGCGCGCACACAGCAGCACCACCCGCACCCCCGCCTCGGGGCGGATCCCCAGCCCGGGCGCAAGCTGCAGCCAGTCGCGCGCCCGCGCCTCCACCCAGCGGCGCTGGGCCAGCGCGCGGCCCACGAGCTCGAGGTCCTGTCCGTCGTCGCCCACCAGGATCAGGGTGATCCGTCCGCTCGGCTCGACGCCGACGAAGTCGATGGGGGCCTCGGCGCCCAGCAGCCCTTCGGCGACCAGGCGAAGCGAGGCGACGAGCTCGCCGAGCCGCCCCCGGAGCTGTCGGAGCAGCTGGGCGCGGGGCGGGGGGGGCGCGAGGGTCAGGTCAGACAACGGCGTCCTTCCGGGCGTCCTCGAGCACGAGCCGCGCCACGTCCCGCAGGGCTCGCGCGGCGCGCGACTGGGGGTGCTCGAGGCCGATGGGCCGGCGCGCGACGATGGCGCGGTAGACGTGCAGGTCGTCGACCAGCAGCCCATAGCTCACCAGGCCCAGGTTCAGGTGCCGCCGCGCCACACCGGCCAGGTGGTGGAAGGCGTGCTCGGCCTCTCCGACGCGGCGAGCCCCGTGGATGGTGATGCCGACCCGCGAGTTCGCGCTGCCGTCGGACACGTGCTTGGCGAGACCGTAGGTGTGCGCCAGATCCCCCCGTTCCGGGGACGCGAACAGGAGCACCCAGCGCAGCAGCGCGCGCCCCTCGCTGGCCCCTGGGAGCCAGGTGGGGGGCACGCGCACGAGCACCACGCCCTCCTCGGCGTCGGCGGCGCGCGTCACGGCCAGGTCGAGCGCGGTTCGACTCAGGTCGCGCAGGCTTCCGGCGGCGGCCACCACGACCTCGGCTCCCACCGGGCCCGGGCCCGGCTCGGGCCACAGCGGCGACATCTCCGAATCCGCGGGAACCAGCAGGCTCGCGCTCGCGCCGAGCCGCGCCACCTCGACCGCGAGGTTCCAGGCCAGGGCCGCGCGCACCACGTCTCGATCGCCGATCGGGATCGCCACGATGGCGAGCGCCGCCGGCCGGTCCGCGCGGTGCTCGCGGCCGCGGCCCGCTTCGGTCTCCCCTTCCTCACCGGGATTTCTGAGCCGCTCGGCGGCCGGGTCCGTGGGCAGGAAGTAGTGGAGTACGTCGGCGAGGTCCCGGGGCAATGCTGGCTCTGCCTGCCTAGCGCACGACTAGGACTGAGTTGCGGCCCCCCGCCGAGCCGGTGACGATCTGCGGGTTCTCGGGATCCTCGCGCCACTCTCCGTCGACGATGTAACGGTACTGATAGGTGCCCGGGGGCAGGTTCAGGATCTTGGTCCAGACCCTCGTCTGGCCCTCGGACTCGATCAGTGAACGCACACCCTTGTCCGGCACCCAGCCGTTGAAGTCGCCGGCGATCCGCACGTCGCTGGCGGAGGGATCGCGGAAGCGGATCACCACCTCGCGCGGCCCCGGTGCGCTGTCGGGCAGCGCTTCCAGGGACACCTCGGGCTGGTCGATGCCGGCGGCCTCGACCTCGACGGCCAGCGCGGAGTAGTCGATGGCGCCGTTGGCCGACGCCGCGTAGACGCCGATCGGGACCCCGGCGCGGGCCGCCTCGCGGAGCTTGACGTTCAATCGGATCACGGTGTCGAAGCACATGTCCTTGAAGCGCTCGCGGATGTCCATCAGGGTCTGCCGCGCGTAGCGGGTGCGTCCGTCGTAGAGGGTCGGCAGGATGCGAACCGTCAGCTCGTGACCGAGGCGCTCCGCCAGCAGTCCGATCGTCTCGAGCAGCTTCTCGACGCCGTGGATGGCGAAGGAGCTGGTTTCGAGCGGAACGATGACCTCGCCGGAAGCGCGCAGGGCATTGAACGTCAGCAGGCCGACGTTCGGCGGGCAGTCGATCAGCACGAAGTCGTAGGCCCCCGCGATCCCGCTCAGGCCGGCCGAGAGCCGATCCGTTCGCGACTCGATGGGCGCGGTGGCGAGCTTCTGCTCGAGGGCCGAGAGCACGATGCCCGACGGGGCCACGTCGAGCCCCTGGCTCACGCCGACGATCACGCGCTCCATGCGGTCGGCGCCGCCCGGTTCGGCGAGGACCTCGTAGAGGTTCTCCTCGAGCTCATCGGGATCCACGCCGAGCGCCAACGTGGCGTGCGACTGCGGATCGATGTCGACGAGGAGCACGCGGAAGCCGTCGGCGGCCAGGCAGCCGGCCAGATTCACGGCCGACGTGGTCTTCCCGCACCCTCCCTTCTGGTTGACGATTGCTATCACACGCATGGGTCAATCCCCCCAGGGGCCGAGCGATTTTTCTTCGCGCGCTCCGCGGGCGGCGCCACCCCGGACCCCAGCCGCCACCTCACGCCGTGCGGTCCCGCGCCCTCGGCCGGCGCACGGCCCTGGGCGCGGCGTGCGGCGGACGCGCGGAGCGCTTCCACGCGTCGACCTCGCGTTGGAACTTTGCGACTTCGAACACCCACTCCTGGCCGGAGAGGGCATCGAACGCCATGCCATCCCGAAAGGCGAGAACCACGTCGCCGGTGGCGACCAGGACGAGTTCGGCGAGAGGTCGCCGCACGGTCGGCAGGAGCGTCCGCAGCGCACAGATGGACTCACGGATTCGCTGGACCGAGACGCCGGCGTCGATCAGTCGTTTGGCAGCCTTGAGGGACACCAGATCCTCGAACGTGTACCTGCTGTGCCCCCCGGGGGTCTGGATGCTCGGCGTGATCAGATTGGTCTGTGACCAGTACTGAAGCTGGCGGCGCGAGATCGCGAGGATCTCCACGACGTCGCGTGTTCGGAACAGCTCGCCGGATGAGCGAGTGGACAGCGGTGAACCCCCCCACCCCCGTAAGACCGCGGAGAGAAAGTAGGCCGCTGCGGCAGCCTTAGTCAAGCCAAAACTGGGGGGATTTGTTGGTTTGCACCTCCCGCCACGGCCGGTTCGCTGCGGGCCGGGGCGTAGGGTAGGCTGCATTGGGGATGGGTCGACAGAGCGAAAGGGGCCGCGCTTCCGAAGCGGTGGGCGGCTCGGGTCGCATCTGGATCGAGGATGCCGCCGGCCGTCGCCCGTTCATGCGCGGCATCATGATCCACTCGTTGATGGCGCGAGGCGTCGCCTTCGAGGACGCCTACGGCGCGGCGAACGAGGTCCGCAAGCGCATCGCGGGCCGCTCCGTGGTGAGCAAGGCCGAGATCGCCGGCGCGTTGCGCGAGATCCTGGGCGAAGACCCGTTCCGGGAGGATCGCCGCCTCCCGCTGCCGACCGACATTGCGGTGACTGGCCAGGGCGAGCGGGGGCTGCCCTTTTCGAAGGGGCGGCTGTCCCAGTCGCTGCTGGCCGCGGCACTCGATCCCAACGACGCCTTCGACGTCGCTCGCGAGATCGAGCGCGAGCTGGTGCAGCGGGGCATCCACGAGATCCACCGACGGGAGCTGCGCAAGCTCGCCTTCGAGACGCTCTCGCGGCAGATGGGGGAGCAGACCGCCCAGCGCTACCTGGTGTGGAGGAAGTACCAGGACCCGGAGCGCCCCGTGATCATCCTGCTGGGGGGGACGGCCGGCGCGGGGAAGACGTCGCTGGCCCTGGAGGTCGCCCACCGCCTCGGCATCGGCCGCATGCTGTCGACCGACTCGATCCGCCAGATCATGCGTCTCATGCTCTCCCCGGAGCTGGTTCCCGCGATCCACAGCTCGTCCTACGACGCGCATCGCCTGCTGCCCGGCAGCGCGGGCGACGAGGACCCCGTGATCGAGGGCTTCCGCGCCCAGGCGGCGACGGTTTGCGTGGGGGTGCGGGCCTCCATGGATCGCGCGGTGGCCGAGAACGCGAGCCTGGTGCTCGACGGGGTCTCCCTGGTGCCCGGGATCCTCGACCTGGGGAGCTACCAGGAGCTGGCGCACGTGATCTTCCTGGTCGTGGCCACGCTGGACGAGGAGTCGTTTCGCGCCCGCTTCGCCACGCGGGCCGCTGGACAGCACAGGCGAGCCACGCACCGCTACCTCGAGAACCTCGGTTCGATCCTCAAGATCCAGGAGTACTTCCTCGAATCCGCCGACCGCTACGGCGTGCCGATCGTGGACAACGCCTCCTTCGATCGGGCGGTGCTGCTGATCATCCGCCACGTCACGGAAGCGCTGCGCCAGAAGGGCACGTTCGATGCGGCCGAAGAGCTGTGAACGAACCGGGAGGGGGGTGACCCCGCCGGCCCTGGGGGCGTTGCTCGCGCTGTCGCTGTGCGCGTGCGCGACCCTCACCGTCTCCCAGGAGAGACGCCTCGGCGCGCAGACGTCTCAGCAGCTGCGGCGGGAGCTGGTCATCATGAACGATCGGACCGTGGGCGGCTACATCCAGCGGATGGGCGACGACATCCTGGGCGCCGCCGGTCCCCAGCCGTTCCGCTTCCACTTCTACGTGGTCGAAGACGACGAGATCAACGCCTTCGCGGCGCCGGCCGGCCACATCTACATCCACACCGAGACGATCCTCGAGGCGCGCAACGCGAGCGAGCTGGCCGGCGTGATGGCCCACGAGATCGGACACGTCGTCGAGCGCCACATCGCGGAGAACTACGCGAAGCTGCAGGGCACGGACCTGGCGTACCGCGCTCTGGTGACCACCGCGTCGTTGTTCGGCTTCGGAGGTATGGCGAGCCTGGGCGGTGGGCTCGCCGCCATGGCCATGCTGAACAGCTTCAGCCGCGGCGCCGAGCACGAGGCCGATGCGTTCGCCGTCTCCGTGCTTCCCGGGGCGGGCTACGACCCGAACGGGCTGGTCACCTTCTTCGAGACCCTGGAGCGCGAGGGCGGTGCGCACCCGCCGGCGTTGCTCGCGAGTCACCCGACGACTTCCCACCGGATCGCCAACGCGCGGGCCGAGATCGCCGAGCTGCCTCCCACACCGGGGCTGCGCGTGAACGACGGGGGGCGGCTGGAGATCATCCAACGGCGCATCCGGCTGCTGACCCGGCGCAGACTTCCCGACTCGTGGCGCTGACCCGGAGGATTGGATGAGCTCCGCACCCCCCGCCTCCCGCACTGTCGGAGACCTGCGCAAAGCGGGGTACGCGCCGCGCAGCGTTCGCGAGGAGCTGCGCGTGAACCTGCTGGAGCGCGTGCGCGCCGGCCAGCGGATCTTCGAAGGCGTGCTCGGCTACGACGACACGGTGGTTCCCGCGGTGGAGAACGCCCTGCTGTGCGGCCACGACCTGATCTTCCTGGGCGAGCGGGGCCAGGCGAAGACGAGGATGATCCGTCTGCTGGTTGCGCTGCTCGACGAGTGGATGCCCGAGGTGGCCGGCAGCGAGATCCACGACGATCCCTTCGCACCCATCTCCGCCCACGCACGCCGCCTCGTGGCGGAACACGGCGACAGCTGCGAGATCGCCTGGGTCCACCGCGAGCAGCGCTACGTGGAGAAGCTCGCCACGCCCGACGTGTCCGTGGCGGACCTGATCGGCGACGTCGACCCGGTGAAGGTGGCCGAAGGCCGCTCGCTCGCCGACGAACACACCATCCACTTCGGTCTGATTCCGCGCACCAACCGCGGCATCTTCTGCATCAACGAGCTGCCGGACCTGGCGGAGAAGGTGCAGGTGGGACTCTTCAACGTGATGGAGGAGCGCGACGTCCAGGTGAAGGGCTACCTGGTGCGTCTCCCGATGGACGTCTTCGTGGTGGCCAGCGCGAACCCGGAGGATTACACCAGTCGCGGCCGGATCATCACGCCGCTCAAGGACCGCTACTCCGCCCAGATTCGCACCCACTATCCGCGCACGCGGGAGGTGGAGCTGGCGATCGTGGCGCAAGAGGCGGTGATCGCCGCCACGGACGGCGTATCGGTCTACGTACCGCCGTTCATGGAGGCGATCGTCGGCGAGATCACGTTTCAGGCCCGGAGCAGCCCCGACGTGAACCAGGCCTCGGGCGTTTCCGTGCGCATGTCGATCGCCAACTACGAAACCCTGAGCGCGAACGCCGTGCGCCGGGCGCTGCGCACCGGCGAGAAGGAGGCGGTCCCGCGCATCTCCGACCTCGAGGCGCTGGAGGCGTCGATCGCCGGCAAGCTCGAACTCGAGTACGCCGGCGCGGACCGCTCCGAGGGCGAAGTGATCTCCGATCTGGTCAAACGCGCCGCGAAGGTGGTGTTCGACGCGACGATCCCGCTGGAGGGAATGGCCGCGGTGCTCGAGTCTTTCGACCAGGGTTGGAAGGTCGAAGTCTCCGCGGGGATGGTCTCCGAGGAGTACCTGGTGGGTCTCGACGAGATCTCCGGCCTGCGCGCTGCGGCGGCCCGCCTGGCCGGTGGAGCGTCGCCCGAGCGTCTGGCCTCCGCGATCGAGTTCATCCTGGAGGGCCTGCACCTGTCGAACCGACTCAACAAGAAGCTGCGCGAAGGCGGCGCCGTCTACGCGCGGCCGTGAGGGCGTTCGTCTACAGCCGCTGGGACGGCACGCGTCCGGAGTTCCGCCTGGACGCCGACCGGGCGCTGGATGCGCTGGCGGAGTTTCTGCTCGAAGGCCTCGGCGCTCGCGAGGCCCTCGAGTGGATGCGCCGCCACGGCTTCGAGCTGGGCGGCCTCGACGCGCGGGTGATGGGTGCGGAGGAGCTGATCGCCGAGCTGCGCGACCGGCTGCAGTCGCTCTACGACCGCTACTCCATGGACGGGGCCCTGGACGCCCCGCGTCGGCGTCTCGACGAGATCCTAGACCGCGAGCAGCGCGCGCTCAGCGAGGGCCACGGCTACGAGTCGGCCCGCATGAACGACTTCCTCGAGCGCCGCCACGCCGAGACGGCGGAGCTGTCCGACGCGATCGAGCGGTTCCGCGACTACGCCTTCGAGGATGCTGGCGCCGGCGAGGACTTCCAGGAGCTGCTGGACGAGCTCGACCGGTTGCGCCAGCTGGAGCGCTTCCTGCGCGAGCGCGGTGAGAAGTTCCGCGGGCGCGAGGCGACTGACTACGAGACGGCACAGAGCATCCGGGAGCGCATCGAGGCCAACGAGCGGCTGGCGCGCGACCTGGCCCAGGGTCACTTCGAGACCCTCTCGCTGGAGGCACTGGGCGAGCTGCTCGGGAAGCAGGCGGCGCGTTCGCTGGTGCTGCTGCGCGAGCTGGAATCCGGCCTGCGCCGCGCGGGCTATCTGCGCGGGGCGACGCCGGAGCTCACGCCTCGCGCGATCCGCCGCATCGGGGCCCAGGCCCTGGCCGAGGTCTACGGGGCGCTGCGCAAGGACCGCCACGGCGGGCACGAGACCGACGCGCGCGGCGCCGCCCTGAGTCGCCCGGACGAGACCCGGCCCTACCGCTTCGGCGACTCCCTGGATCTCGACGTGGTGCGGACGCTGCTCAACGCCATGCGCCGCTCCGCGGGCGGGAAAGGGGGATTCCCCCTCCGGCTGGAGGTCGATGACTTCGAGGTGAGGGAGTCGGACTTCTCGACCCTGTCGACCACCGTCCTCCTGCTGGACATGAGCTGGTCCATGTCCTGGGCGGGCCGCTTTCCCGCGGCCAAGCGCGTGGCCCTCGCCCTCGACCACCTGATCCGCACGCGCTTTCCCCGCGATCACTTCTTCGTGGTCGGCTTCTCCACACGCGCCCGGGAGCTCAAGATTCGCGAGCTGCCCGAGGCGAGCTGGGACCTGGGGGATCCCTTCACGAACCTCCAGGAGGGCCTGATGCTGGCCGACCGCTTGATCGCGAAACATCCCAGCTCGAGTCCTCAGGTGTTGGTGATCACCGACGGCCAGCCGACCGCCTACTTCGCGGGCAACGACCTGCGCGTCGAGTGGCCCATGGGCTTCGGCGGGGTGTCACCCAACGCGGTGGCCGCGACCATGAAGCAGGTGCGCCGCATCACTCGCCGCGGGATCACCATCAACACCTTCATGCTGGACGACGCGCCCGAGTTGGTCGGCTTCGTCGAGCACATGACGCGCGTCAACCGCGGGCGCGCTTTTTTCAGCAGCCCCGGTCAGCTCGGATCCTACGTGATGGTCGATTACCTCAAGGGGCGCAGGGCGCGCCGCAGCTGATGGCGTACCCCCTGCAGATCGCGCGTCGGGCGGGCGCCAACCTGGCGAGCGCCGTGCGCCGGGCGGTGGCGCAGGCGGCGCTGCCCCGGAAGGCGGGCATCTGGGTGGTGGTGCGCCTGACGCCCGCGATCGAGGATCTGCCGCCCCCGCACCTGCCGTTCGCCCGCGAGGTGCCGGTCAGCCTGCTCGAGGTCCTGGAGACCCTGGAGGCGGCGGCCGCCGACCCCCAGGTGGACGGGGTGCTGCTGCGCTGCGACGGGGTCCCGGCGGGCTGGAGCAAGCTTCTCTCCCTGCGCCGGGCCGTCGAGCGCCTGCGCGAGAGCGGAAAGCCCGTGGCCGTCTACGCCGAGTCGCTCGACGCCGAGAGCCTGCTGGTCGCGACGGCCGCCTCGGCGATCTGGATCCCCCCCAGTGGCCACGTCCTGCTGGTGGGCCTGAGCGCCGAGACCTTCTTCGTGCGCGGTCTGCTGGATCACCTCGACGTGCGCCCCGAAGTCATCCGCATCGGAACCCACAAGACGGCCGGCGATCGCCTGACCCGGCGCAGCATGTCCGCCGAGGATCGCGAGCAGCTGGAGGCGCTGGTGGACGACCTGTTCGCCGAGCTGGTCGATGGGATCGCCTCCGGTCGCAAGCTCGAGCCCGCCACGGTGCGCGAGCTGATCGACCGGGGCCCGTACCACGCGCAGGCGGCGTTGGAGGCGGGCCTGGTCGACGCCTGTCTCTACCCCGACGAGGTCGACGAGCGGCTCGTGGCCCTGTCTCCGCCGCCGCCGCAGGAGCGCCCGGGGCCGCGCCGCGTGCGCCTCGTGGACGGGAGTCTCTACCACGGCCTGCGCGCGGGCGACCCGGGTTGGAGACCCCTGTTGGCCGGCCTCCCGCGCATCGCCTACGTGGTGGCGCGCGGCGCCATTCACCGCGGGGCGGGGTCCGGCGGAATCGCCACCGAGAACCTGAGCGCCCTGCTGGAGCGCATCCGGCGCGATGAGGAGGTCCGCGGTGTGGTGCTGCGCCTGGACAGCCCCGGCGGCGATGGCACGGCCTCCGACCTCCTCTCGCGCGCCGTGTCCCTGGTGGTGCGCGAGAAGCCCGTGGTGGTGTCGATGGGGGACGTGGTCGCGTCGGGTGGCTACTACGTGGCGGCCGCCGCCGACGCGATCTTCGCCGAGGCCGGTACCGTCACGGGCTCGATCGGGGTCGTGGGCGGAAAGGTGGACCTCGGCGGACTCTACCGGCGCCTCGGCGTGGGCCGCGAGTCCGTCGAGCGCGGCGCGCGCGCGGGCCTGCTCTCGGAGGCCCGCGGCTTCACGCCGGCCGAGCGGGCCGCGCTGCGCGAGCAGATGGCGGCCATCTACGGGGGCTTCGTGGCGCACGTGGCAGAGCATCGGTCGCTGTCCGTCGAGGAGGTCGAGCGCGTCGCCCAGGGCCGCGTCTGGAGCGGAGCCCGCGCTCGCTCGCTGGGGCTGGTCGACGCCATCGGCGGGCCGCTCGAGGCGCTGCGGGACGTGCGCTCGCGAGCGGGCCTGCGCGACACGGATCGGGCGCTCGTCGACGTCCTGCCGCGCCTGCCCCAGGTTCCGGGCCTGCGCTCGCTGCTGCGCCTGATCCCGCGGCGCCTCGGTCTGTAGTGAGCGATGTCCCGCACCCTCAAGTACGACATCCCGGGGCCCGACTGGCGGATTCGCCCCGACGACGTGAGGGAGTCCGGTTGGGAGAAGATCTTCGAGCGCGAGATCAGCTCGCTGCGCCTGATCGTGGACGTCGGCTTCGGTCGCGGAGAGTTCCTGACGCAACTCGCCCAGCGAGATCCGGGGTCGGCGGTCCTCGGCGTCGAGTACTCCTACAAGCGGACCCTCAAGCTGGCCCGGCGCCTGGCGCGAAGCGACCTCTGCAACGTACGGCTGATCGAGGCGACGGCGGAGCAGGTGGTGGGCGAGCTGCTGCCGGATGCTTCGGTCACTACCTTCTGGATCAACTTCCCGGACCCGTGGCCGAAGAAGCGCCACCACCGCCGCCGGCTGATCGGCCCCGACTTCGCGCGGGAGCTGGCCCGGCGGCTCGTGCTCGGCGGGGTGGTCCACGTCGCCACGGACCACGCGGAGTACGCCGAGGTGATCGACGCCGCCCTGGCCGGAGAGCCGCTGCTCGAGAATCTCTACGCGCCCGAACCGTTTCGCGGCGAGGCCTCCGACCGCGACGCCACCGCCTACGAGCTCGAATGGCGCGCGCAGGGCCGCCGCTTCCACTTCTTCGCGTATCGACGCCGAGGTTGACACGCGAGGGGGCGCCCCATAGCGTCGCTGCGCTCGCCGGAGCTGGATTCAGCGGTGCACACGCGTCCCAATCTCAAGGACTACTCGCTCGAAGCCCTGCGCGCGCGCCTCGCGCGTGAGGGAATCGCTCCGTATCGCGCCGACCAGGTGGCCGGCTGGCTCTACCGCCGCGGCGTCGAGGACCCGGCGCGGATGACGGACCTCGGGCAGGACCTGCGCGCGCGTCTCGCCGAGGAGTGGGCGGCCCGAGCCCTCGACGTGGTCGCCTCGGAGCGGTCCGCCGATGGCACCGTCAAGGCGGTGCTGCGCGCCGCCGACGACGCGCGGATCGAGTCGGTGCTGATTCCCGAAGACAGGCGCACGACCCTGTGCGTCTCGACCCAGGTGGGCTGCCCCCTGGCTTGCAGCTTCTGCGCCACCGGCGCACTCGGTTTTCGCCGCAACCTCTCGACGGCGGAGATCGTCGACCAGGTATGCCGCATGCGGGAGCTCCTGGAAGGCGAGCGCGTGATCACGAACGTCGTGTTCATGGGAATGGGGGAGCCTCTGCTCAACCTGCCTGCGGTTTGCGAGGCCGCGCGGATCCTGCTGCATCCCCGCGCCTTCGCGTTCGCTCCGCGCCGCGTTACGGTGTCGACGGTCGGGGTGGTGCCGCAGCTGCGTCCGCTGCTGGAGAGCGTGCCGGTCAACCTGGCCGTGTCGCTCCACGCCACGTCCGACGAGGTGAGAGAGCGCCTGGTGCCGCTGAATCGGCGCTTCCCCCTGGGCGAGCTGCTGGGAGCGCTGCGCGAGCTGCGCGAGCTCGGGCTCGTCACCGCCCGCCGGCCGGTCTTCTTCGAGTACACCCTGATCTCGGGAGTGAACGACTCCCGGCGGGATGCGCGCCGCCTCGCGCCCCTGCTCGAGGGAATTCCCGCCAAGCTGAATCTGATTCCGATGAACCCTCACCCCGACTCGCCACTGCGACCCGCCACCCCCGAGGCCGTGGACGCGTTCCTGCGCGAGCTGGCGGCCTCGGACCTCACGGTGACGCTGCGGCGTTCCCGCGGCGCCGACATCGCCGCCGCCTGCGGCCAGCTGGCGCTGCGCAAGGGGCGGGAGGACGTCGCGTAGGCCCCCCGATCAAGCGCCCATCGGGGCGAGCCGAAGAATCAGCAGGGGAACGGGCGAGACGTGCTCTATGCGGTCGGCGACATCCACGGCGAACGCGCGAAGCTCGAAGAGCTGCTGGCACTGCTGCCACTGGCCGATGGGGACCGCGTCGTCTTCGTGGGCGACTACGTGGATCGCGGGCCCGACCCGCGCGGTGTCGTCGACCTGCTGATTCGCTTCGCCCGGGAGCGAACCTGCGTCTTTCTGCTGGGCAACCACGAGTCGATGTTTCTCGACTTCCTGGGTTGGCGCGACAGCGCGTACTTCGGCGGCGACGCTTTTCTCATGAACGGCGGCGATCGCACCCTCGCGACCTACGGCTACTTCGACTCCCCGAGTCCCAACCCCCGGGACTTCCGGCTCCCTCAGGAGCACGACGCGTTCTTTCGCCAGCTGAAGCTCCACCACGCGGAGGGGGACTACCTGTTCGTCCACGCCGGGATCGGGCGCGATCTCCTGGTGGAGAGCGATCTGCACTACGCGCTGCGCTGCGCCCGTCCGGAGGACCTCTTGTGGGACCGCACCAGCGTGGACCTCCCCCACAAGCTCGGTGTGACGATCATCTACGGCCACACCCCGGCCTTCGACCTTCAGGTGCGCTGGAACGAGCCCTTCAGCATCGGCATCGACACCGGGGCGGTCTACGGCGGCAAGCTCACCGCGCTGCGACTGCCCGACGGGACCGTCTTCCAGGTCTAGCTGGTCCGCGGCTCGACCCGCGGGACGACCATCAGCGCGCCCGTGGGCAGGACCCCGAAGTCGAGGTCCGGGTTGTACTGCACGAGCAGCCACACGGGCAACCGGAACTTGCGCCGGGCGAGGTACCAGAGGGTGTCGCCCCTGCGCAGCGTGTGGTCCGTCGTCCCCGTCACCACGAAGGCGTCGAAGAACTCCTCCTGCAACGTGCGGTGGTAGGCGAGGCGCCGCTGCTCGAAGGTCTCGGGCGTGACGAGGCTGAAGTCGAGCCGGGGCTTGCTTCCGATTACCAGCGGTGTGTTGAAGCGCATCCGGTTGAGGCGGCGCAGGTGGCTCGCGCGCACCTCGAGCCACTCGGCGTAGTGCCCCAGCGTCTCCTCCGCCTGCACGGTGATGCGCTCGCCCCGGTGCACGGCGTAGTCGGACGGGTCCGGGGCCGTGCGGACGCCGCGCGCCGGCGCGGGCAGCGACTCGGCCGCCGCGGGCAGCGCGGCATGCTCGCGCGAGGCCAGCACCACCGGAGGCCGCTCCGCCGGCGCACTCTCCGCCGCGCCCGCTTCGTCCTCGGCGATGAGCGCCAGCTCTTCGGCCGCGATCGCCTCCTCCACGGCCACCGCCGCGATGGCCTGGATTTCGCGGGCGGTCACCTCCCGCTGTGCGAGGTCCGCCACCGTGTCGCCGGCGGTCGGGCGGGCCTCGGCTGCGGCCTCGGGGGCCGGGACCGCGGGGGCCGCGGCGGGTTTCTCTTCGGCGCCGTTGTCGCTCGCCCGGGCCACGACGGTGACGCCCGACAGGCGCAGCCGCTGGCCCACGTGGATGCGGTTTCGGTTGCGCAGGCCGTTCAACGCCACGAGCTCGGCCTCCGAGACCCCGAAGCGCCGCGCGATGATCCACAGCGAGTCGCCGCGGCGCACCTTGTAGAAGCCGTCGGCAGGCGGCTCGGCGCGCGCCACCCGGACGCGCTCGCCACGCGCCGAGTCGGGCAGGATCAGCACCTGACCGGCCCGAATCCGGTGGCGGCTGCGCAGGTTGTTGAGCGCGACGAGCTGGCTCTCGCGCACGCCGTAGCGGCTCGCGATGCGCGACAGCGAGTCGCCCCGGCGCACCTTGTAGAAGCGGTCCCGGTGCTGCTGCGCCAGCCGCTCGTTGCGCGGGATCGCCTCCAGGGCGTGTGCCAGCGGCAGCTTCAGGGCGTCGGGGGGAACGCGCAGCGTGTAGCCGCGCGGCACGTGCTTGGATCCGTTCCACACCGCCGGGCGCAGCGCGAGGTTGTGGTCGCGGAGGGTCTCGCGGTCGATTCCGAGCGCCCGCTCGAGGCTCGCGGCGGTGTAGTAGTGGGCGAGCTCGACCGTCGCGTAGTCGATCGGGCGGTCCCGTTTCAACGATCCGAAGTAGCGCTTCGCGTTCTGCTGGACCTCGCTCGCCGCGAGGAACTCGGCGTAGAAGTTGCGCGACGCGAAGCCGAAGGTCCGGCTCCGGTAGCGCCGTACGATCTCGGCGATGTCGTCCGTGCCGAGCTTGCGCACGGCGCGCGCCATCCCGGCGACGCCGTGGTTGTAGGCGGTGATCGCCAGCGGCCAGGATTGGAGACGCCGGTAGTTGTCCCGGAGCAGGCGGGCGGCGGCCACCGTGGCGTCGAAGGGGTCGAGGCGTTGGTCCACCACGTGATCGACCCGCAGGTAGCGCCGCCCGGTCGAGCGCGTGAACTGCCACATGCCGGCGGCGCCCACCCGCGAGTACGCCCGGGGATCGTACGAGGACTCGACCTGGGGCAGGGCGGACAGTTCGGTGGGCACGTCGTGCTCGCGCAGCACCCGCTCGATGAAAATGGCCCAGCGGCCCGAGCGCAC
>JAZFWH010000217.1:0-2091 GCA_036482635.1 Myxococcota bacterium | reverse complement strand
GAAGCGCTGGCGCGCGCGCCCGCCGCGCTGCCGCCGCTGGGTCAGACGGCAGTGTCCTTCGCTGAGCTGGCCAGGCAGGCGGCTCCTGGCGTGGTCAACGTGCACACCTCGAGGACGGTGGCGGCCGGTCCCTTCGGCCTGCCTTTGCCGGAGGCGTTCCGCGAGTTCTTCGGGGAGCAGGGCGGCCGGCGCGAGTACCAGGTCCCGAGCCTGGGCACCGGCTTCGTCGTCTCCGCAGACGGTTACATCGTGACGAACGCCCACGTCGTCGAGGGCGTGGACAGCATCACGGTCACCTTCGAAGACGGCAGCGAGGCGGAGGCGCAGGTGGTGGGTCAGGATCCCAAGACCGACGTCGCCCTGATTCGCGTCGAGGGCCGCACCGACCTCCGCACCCTGCCCCTAGGCGATTCGGATCAGGTGCAGCCCGGCGACTGGGTGATCGCGATCGGCAACCCCTTCGGGCTCGAGCACACCGTGACGGCGGGAATCGTCAGCGCGAAGGGACGCGAGATCGGGCAGGGACCCTACGACGACTTCATCCAGACCGACGCCGCCATCAATCCGGGCAACTCCGGTGGCCCGCTGCTCAATCTCGCCGGTGAGGTGATCGGGATCAACGCGGCGATCAATCCCCGCGCCAACACCATCGGCTTCGCGGTGCCGATCAACCTGGCCAAGGAGATCATCCCGCAGCTCAAGGCCAGCGGTCGCGTCACGAGGGGCTGGCTGGGCGTGGGCGTCCAGCGCATCACGCCCGAACTCGCCGAGGCGTTCCAGCTGCCCTCCCGCAAAGGGGCGCTGATCTCGCAGGTCGCCCCGGGCGGCCCGGCCGCCGAGGGCGGCATCGAGCGCGGCGACGTGATCGTGGCCTACCGCGGCGAGCCCGTCGAAGAGCTGCGCGACCTGCCGCGCGCCGTGTCGGCCACACGGGTGGGCCAGAGCGTCGAGGTCACCGTGCTGCGCGACGGCGAGCGCGTGGTCCTCCGGGTCACGATCGGCAAGCTCGAGGAGCCGGAAACCGTCGCCCGGGCGGGCGGAGGCCGGAGCGGCTCCGAGGCGTTCGGGCTGAGCGTGACGGACCTGACCGCGGAGCAGCGTCGACGCCTGGGCGCGGGTGAGAGCGAGAAGGTCGTGGTCACACAGGTGGACCCGAACGCGTCCGCGGCCCAGGCGGGGCTGCGGCCGGGCGACGTCCTGCTCGAGCTGAACCGCGAGCCCATCGCGAGTGCCGCGGACCTGGCCGCGAAGCTCGACGCGGCCGGCAAGGGCGCGTTGCTGCTGGTGCGCCGCGGTGAATCCACGATCTTCGTGCCGCTGAAGCCGCCCGCCGGGTGACCTAGACCATGCGGATGCGGGCGACGCGGGCGCGTTCCACCAGCGTCTCGCGGTCGTCCCCTTCGGTCGGGTACTGGGCGTAGCCGAAGGCGAGGGCCACCCGCACGGGGTCGTTGAGGGCGTCGTCCTTGGAGACGTCGTCGGCGGCGGCGCGCGCCAGGGCGAACACCCGCTCGCCGGGCGAGAAGCCCGGGTCGGGGAGCAGGATGGTGAACTCCCCCGCCCCCGTGCGTCCGACCACGTCGAAGTCGCGCAGGTGGACGCGCAGGGCCTCGGCGATGCGCTCGAGCACCCGCCTCACGCGTACCGAGTCGGTGGCGCGCTCGATCTCGTCCAGGTTCTCGACCAGGCACACGGCCAGGGCCAGCGCGCCCTCGCGTCCGGCCGAGCGGGCGACCTCCTCGTCGATGCGTTTGTCCAGGTAGTTCGAGTTGGGAAGGCCGGTCTCCTGATCGAAGTTCCGGTACTGCTTTGCCTGGGCGTAGAACAGCGCGTTGGCGACCGCCCGTTCGACGTAGGAGGCGAACTTGGCGAAGCACTCGAGGTCTTGCTCGGTGAAGCTGCCCGGGTACAGGCGGTCGGTGGCGACCTTGTCGTAGATCGCCAGCGTGCCGATCACGCGCCCCTCGGCCTTGAGCGGGGCCGCGACCAGCGAGCGGGCGGCCTTGGCGAAGTCGGCGAGCGACTCGTCTTCCGCGACGGCGCGCACGAGGAAGGGGGAGCGCCGCTTGATGGTGTCCACCGAGACGAGCT
>JAZFWH010000216.1:0-2159 GCA_036482635.1 Myxococcota bacterium | reverse complement strand
CTCGACGGAGGTCCGCACCGGCCAGCGGTAGGCGACCTTGCCCCGTTCGATCCGCGTCGCCTCGAAGGTGAGCACGTAGTCCGGCCTGCCGGGAGCGCTGCGCAGGATCGCGTAGCGCGCGTCGGTCGCGAGATCGCCGGCCTCCACGGGCGCTCCGCTGGGGCTGTCGACGACGGTCCAGGTCTCGTCGCCGATCTTCACTTCCAGGGCCACGCTCTCCGTGTCCGCGGCGAGCACGCGGATGCGCTCGGCGGCCTCGCGCGGCGAGAGCTTCGCGCCGTGGGGGACGAGAAGCGTGTCGAACCAGCGGCTCTCCCCCGGCGACGTCTCTCCCACCCAGCGCTGGTAGAGGACGAAGGGGGGCCCCGCCCGGCACTTGGCCGGCACGATGCCCGAGTCGGAGTTTCTCGGGCAGCCCGCAGGGGGCAGATACGAGGCCTCCTCGAACGCCGCAACGAGACGTTCCGGACGCGGTACGAAGTAGAGCAACGCGTAGCGCTCGGGGTTGCGCATCTTGTAGACGTTGCTGATGGGCTCCCTGTAGTAGACGTCGTACCAGTTCTCGCCGTGGTCGGGGTGGAGATCACCGGCGTGCCAGACCGGCCCCACCGCGACTCCCATCCGCTCCGGGAAGGTGAAGCGGTCGCGCACCAACAGGAAGCGGTTCTTGACGAAGTAGAGGCGCCGTTCCTGGCGGACGCCCCAGCCCCCGAGGTCGTCCCATTCCATCCACGCGACGGTGGCGTTGCGCGAGTCCGACAAGCGGGTGAGATCCACGTGGTCGCCGGGCTCCCCGTGCGACCCGCCCCAGTAGCGGCGCACCAGGGGCAGCGACTCGTCCTCGGGCAGGTGCTGGTGAAACCAGTAGGGAAAGGGCGTGTCGGCGATCAGCAGGGAGCCGCCGTCGACGAGGGAGACGATGGCGCCGAGCTCCGGCTGCCCGTGCCCGTAGCCGCTCAGCAGGTTGACCACTGCGTGGAGATCGTCGGGCTGGAAGCCGCTGCGCAGCACCAGCTTGTCGGGCACCCGCTCCTCGAGAAAGTCGAACATTCGCCGGTTCGGTCCTCGCTCGTTCGCGGGCCGCATGCGGGTGCGTTGGCGCAGCGTCCGGGTGGACCCGTGCCCGGCAAGGGTGTACGTGGCGAACCAGAGGTCCGCGCCCTGCTCGCGGCCGTCCAGGTGCAGAGTACCGGCCGGATAGGGGTTCCGGCTGGGCTGCGACCCAGCCAGCGTGAGCGGCGCGCCGTCGCGCCGCAGCTCGAGGTAGTAGCGGCCGCCCGGCTTCACCTCGAGGAACGGGTGAAGGGACCGCAGGCGGAGCCCGGGCTCTCCCGAGAGGTCGAGGGCGTCGCGAAAGATCGGCTCCTCGGAGATGCTGGCGGCGTGACCGCCGCGCCAGCGCCACAGCGAGAACGTGGCGGGGCGTTCGTCGCCGCGGTTGTCGACACGCAGGTCGAGGCGCACCAGCGGGCTGCGCGTCGCTACGAAGGTCTGGCCCACGCGCTCGCCGCTCTCGATCGCCCAGCCGTGGTCGCCGGCGTCCTGCTGGTGGGCGTTCCGTTCTTCGCTTCGGGGCGGAGGGGGGGCGGGCTTGATCCCGTCGTCGGCGTCGAAGTAGGCCATGGCCAGCCACTGCAGACTCTGATGCAGCGGTTCCGTTCTCGGCGGGGTGCCGCGCACGTGGGTGCGGCTGTAGTCGAATATCCGGTGCGCGAGCCACTTGTACTTCGGATCCCCGGTGCGTGTCGCCGCCTTCTCGAACAGCCAGATCAGACCGGACTGGTCCCGGGCCCAGCCCACGCTGTGGCCGAAGTCGGGATCCACCCCCAGCTGGGTGGTGTGCTGGAAGGTGCGATCCACGAAGCCGAGGAAGCCCGGGTCTCTCCAGATCTCGTCGTCCCTGCCCGAGAGGGCTGCGTAGGCGAGCAGGGTGGGCCACATCACCACGGCGGCGTACTCGGCCGAGTCCTCCTCCGTGTCCCGATACTTCCAGAACTCGTTCCACCTCGCCTCGGCATGCTGCCGCATCTCGGCGGCTTCGGGCAGCTCGGGGTAGAGCGATGCAACGATCAGTTGGATCAGGGCTCCCTGGAGCGCGCCGTTGGAGGTGCCGACGATGGTCCGGTTCCTGCTGTTGCGGACTCTTTCGACGAGCAGCT
>JAZFWH010000215.1:0-5586 GCA_036482635.1 Myxococcota bacterium | reverse complement strand
CCCGCGCCGGCCGGCCAACTACCTGAAATCATTGACAATCGGATCCGGGCACGGGGCTTGCTCTAGCAGCGGACATGACGGTCGTGGGAATCGGACTGCGGGCCCACCATAATGGGGAGCGAGGGCGGCACAGCCTGCCCGGGAGCGGCGCCATGCCGGATGGCACAGATCACTTCGAGCCCGGGGCGCGCCGCTCCAGGCAGCGCGGGCTGCGCCGGCAGCGCTCGCCCCTGACCCCGGAGCAGAAGACCTACCGCGAGGCGCGGCGCCGGGCCAACCTCAAGCTCTCCTTCGTCACCCACTTCATCGTCTACGCCTCGGTGCTCGTGCTGATCCTGTTCGTGGCGGGCTTCCGCCCCGCCTTCTACACGGCCCTGGGCTGGGGAATCGGCATCGTCTGCCACTACTTCGCTGCGATCGTGGCGCCGGATCTGCGCCGCCGGCTGATCGCGCGCGAGGTGCGCCGCGAGGTCACGGAGAACGTCTCGCGCGAGCGCCGCAGCATCGAGGGTCGACACGCGCGCAGCCTGGAGCAGCTCTCGGCCTCCATCGCCCACGAGATCCGCAACCCGATCACGGCGGCGAAGAGCCTCGTGCAGCAGATGGGGGAAGACATCGCCTCCGACGAGAACGTCGGCTACGCGAAGATCGCGCTCGAGGAGCTCGACCGGGTGGAGAAGTCCATCTCGCACCTTCTCCGCTTCGCCCGGGACGAAGAGATGAACGTGCGCGACCTGCGTCTGTCCGAGGTGGTCGAGTCCGCGCTGGAGACCTTCCGGGATCGCATCGAGCGGCAGGGCATCGAGGTGTCCCAGGACGTCGCGATGGGCGGTGCCATGCGGGGCGATCCCGAGAAGCTGCGCCGCGTAATCATCAATCTTCTGGGCAATGCGCTCGACGCGCTGGAGGAGAACGCCGGACCGGACCCGCGCGTCGAGCTCACGGCCGGTGAGAACCTGGCGGGGACGGAGGTGTGGGTGCGCGTGCGCGACAACGGGCCCGGCATCCAGCCCGAGGCGCTTCAGAAGATCTTCAGCCCCTTCTACACCTCGAAGGCCAACGGAACCGGCCTCGGCCTGGCGATCTCGAAGCGGGTGGTCGACGCCCACGGCGGATCGCTCGAGGTGAGCTCGACGCCCGGAGAGGGCACCGACTTCCTGCTCACCTTCCCGCGGCCGACGGCGGAGAACGGAGCCTAGGCGGTTGCTGGCATGCGGATGGATCGAGACCATACCTGCTGTACGAGCCTCGACTCCGGCGGAGGCTTCTCGATGAGCGACGAGTGGAATGCGGAGAAGCACGGGTCGCGACGCCGCCACCGGGTGCGCCACGGCCGGCGCCGGCGGCGCGAGCGGGCCCAGGTCGAAGAGCTGGAGATCGAGGAGTGCGCGCTGACGCCCGACGAGCGGGCCTACCGCGACGCGCAGCGCCTCGCGGAGCGGAAAGTCCGGCTCACCGGGGATGCCCTCAAGTTCGGGATCATCTCCACGCTGCTGCTGATCTTCGTCTGGCCCATCGGGCTGGTCGTGCTCATCTTCGGCGGGGTGAAGGTATTCAAGGACTACTACCGAATGGAGCTCGAGCCGAAGCTGCGCCGGCGCTTCGTCCACCAGGAGGTCCAGAAACAGGTGCGCGCCACCCTGAGCCAGGAGCGGCGCGAGCTCGAGGGCGAGCACGCGCGCTCCCTGGAGCAGCTCTCGGCCTCCATCGCCCACGAGATCCGCAACCCGATCACGGCCGCGAAGAGCCTGGTCCAGCAGCTGGGTGAGGACCTCAGCACCTCGGAGAACGTCGAGTACGCGCGCCTGGCCCTGGACGAGCTGGGGCGCGTCGAGCGCTCGGTGTCCCACCTGCTTCGCTTCGCGCGGGACGAAGATCTTCGTCTGGCGGAGGTGCACATGTCCGAGGTGCTCGACTCGGCCCTGGAGACCTTCCGCGATCGGCTGGCCCGCACCGGCATCCGGCTCGAACAGCGGATCGACTGCGAGGGCGAGATGCAGGGCGACCCCGAGAAGCTGCGCCGCGTGGTGATCAACCTGGTCGGCAACGCGATCGACGCCCTGGTGGAGAGCGACACACCCGATCCGAAGATCGCCGTCCAGATGGGAGAGAACCTGGCGGGCTCGGAGGTCTGGCTGCGCGTGGCCGACAACGGACCCGGGATCGAGCCGCAGAGCCTCCAGAAGATCTTCAGCCCCTTCTACACATCGAAGCCCAACGGCACGGGCCTGGGCCTGGCGATCACGAAGAAGCTGGTCGACGCCCACGGCGGGACCATCGAGTTCCAGGCCAGCACCGGTAGTGGCGCCGAGTTCCTGGTCACGTTCCCGAAACAGCCGCGTGGGGAAGGAGTCGAAGCGTGACGGCCCGGATCCTCGTGGTGGAGGACGAGCGCGCCATCCAGATCGCACTCTCGGGCCTGCTGCGGCGCGAGGGCTACGAGGTCAGCGTCGCCGGATCGGGCGACGAGGCGCTCGAGAAGCTGCAGGACGTCGCGTTCGACCTGGTACTCACCGATCTCGCTCTGGGCCGGGGCGCGAGCGGCATGGACGTGTTGCGCGCTGCCAAGCAGCAGCGGCCCGAGACGATGGTGGTGATGATCACCGCGCACGGTTCGGAGGCGATCGCCGTCGAGGCGATGAAGGCCGGCGCCGAGGACTACATCCCCAAGCCGTTCGACAACGACGAGATCCGCCTGGTCGTGCAGCGGGCGCTCGAGCGCACGCGGCTCGAACGGGAGAACCGCCTGCTGCTGGAACAGGTCCAGCGCCAGTACGGATTCGAAAACCTGATCGGTTCGGGCCGCGCCATGCAGCGCGTGTTCGAGACGATCCAGAAGGTGGCCGAGACCGACCTGACGGTGCTGATCCACGGCGAGAGCGGGACCGGCAAGGAGCTGGTCGCCCAGGCGCTGCACAACCGCAGCTCGCGCAAGAACCGGCCCTTCGTGGCGGTCAACTGCGCCGCGATCAGTCGCGAGCTGGTGGAGAGCGAGCTGTTCGGTCACGAGAAGGGCTCGTTCACCGGGGCCGACGCCCGCCGTCAGGGCCGCTTCGAGTCCGCCGACGGGGGCACGATCTTCCTGGACGAGATCGGGGACATGGCGCTCGAGACGCAGGCCAAGGTCCTGCGCGTCCTCCAGGAGCGCTCCTTCGAGCGGGTCGGCGGCAACCGGCCCATCGAGGTGGACGTGCGAGTGGTCGCGGCGACTCACCGCAACCTGGTGGAGGAGGTCCGCGTGGAGCGCTTCCGCGACGACCTCTACTACCGGCTCAAGGTGGTGGGGATCGACCTGCCTCCCCTGCGCGAACGACGCGAGGACATCCCCGCGCTCGCCCAGCGCTTTCTGGAGCAGGTGACCGAGCGCCTCGGCCGCGAGAAGAAGCGGATCGGCGAAGCCGCGCTGGCCCGCCTGGGCCGGCACGCCTGGCCGGGCAACATCCGGGAGCTGCGCAACGTCATCGAGCAGGCGGTCGTCTTGTCGGGTGGCCTCGCCATCGAGGAGTCGGACCTCAACCTGGGCGAAGAGGGTGACTCGCCCAGGGAGATCGCCGGCGACCTCGCGGAGCTTCCCTTCGGCGACGCCAAGCGGCGGGCCGTCGAGCGCTTCGAGCGCAGCTTCCTGCTGCGCGCGCTGCGCCGCAGCGGGGGAAACATCTCGCGAGCCGCCGAGTCCATCGGCATGGTGCGGCAGAGCCTGCAGCAGAAGATTCGCGAGCTCGGTCTTCGGTCCGAGGACTGGAAGAACGGGAAATGACGGGAGGAGACAGCCATGATCCAAGATCGACCCCGGAGCCTGATGGGCCGGCTTCGCAACCTGATTCGCGGCATTTTCGCCATCTGGATTCGCGACAGCGAGCGCCAGCATCCGAGGGCGGTGTACGAGCAGGCCATCAACGAACGGACGCGCCAGTACCGCGAGCTGAAGGAGGCGGTGGCGGGGATCCTCTACATGCGAAACAAGCTGGAGGCGGAGATCACCGAGCGGCGCGCGGACATCGCGCGCGCACACGACGACATCCGCCGTTCGGTGCGCCGTGGGCTCGACGAGATGGCGCTCACTCTGATCGCCCGGAAGCAGGCGCTGATGGAAGATCTCGAGCGCGCCGAGCGCGAGCTCGACGGAGTGCGCAGCGAGGCCGAAGAGGCGAAGGTCAACCTGGTGCGCTTTCGCAACGAGATTCGCACGCTCGTGCGGGAGAAGGGCAGGATGCTGGCGACCCTCGCCAACGCCCAGGCGCGCCGGCGCATGCAGGAGGCCATCGAGGGTCTGTCCGTGGACGCGGAGATGCGTGCCCTCGAGGGCGTGCGGGAGCACATCGCCCGACTCGCCACCGAGGGGAGCCTCGATCGGGAGCTCGGTGACGAGGGCATGCGCGAGCGCCTGCGCGAGTTCCGCGAGGAGGCGCGCGGCGAGGTCGCGCGGCGCGAGCTCGAGGAGCTGAAGCGCCAGCTCCAGCCCCAGGCGCTGCCCAAGGGCGCTGCCGTTCCCAGCGGCGAGGAGATCGCCGCCGAGACGGTGGTCCCCGTCGCGGTGGGCTGAGCCCCTCAGCTGTAGCGCGCTTCCACTCCCCGCGACGTGGCGTGGTGTGCCACCGCGTGGCGCAGGTCTTCGAGGAAGGCGTCCGCCACGCGCGCGTGCGCGGGAGACACCATCAGATGGAGGGCGGCTGGCTGCGTCTGTCGGTCCAGGTGCCAGCCCCGATCGTCCATGACGTCGCCCACCGCACCGATGTCGAGCTCTTCGGAGCCGAAGGCCATGACGCTCATCACCGGCTCGCCCCAGACGCGGAGCTTCGGGATCGCCGCGATTCCGTCGCGGAGCTTCCGCGTCGTGTCGCGCAGCACGGAGGCGAGCCGCACGTAGCCCTCCTCGCCGAGGAAGTGCATCACCGCCCAGGCGGCGGCAATCGGGGCCGCGGGCCGGGCGCCCGCCATGGCGAAGGAGCCGTAGAGCCCGCCGGGCCACTCGTCGTAGAGGAACAGCTGGTACTTGCGCAGGTTGTCGCGGTCGCGGTGGGCGATGACCGAGGCGCCCTTGGTGCAGTAGCCGTACTTGTGAACGTCTGCCGAGATCGTGGTCACTCCGGGCACGCGAAAGTCGAAGGGAGGCACCGGCTCACCCAGGCGCTCGAAGAACGGCAGCAGGAATCCCCCCAGGCAAGCGTCGGTGTGGAACGACGCTCCGCGCTCGGCGGCCAGGGCGGCGAGCTCGGGGATGGGGTCGACCGTGCCGAACGGGTAGTTGGGCGCGGACCCGACCACCAGCGCGGTGTTCTCGCCGACCAGCTCGGCGGCGGCGCGCAGGTCGGCCCGCTGGTCGGCGTCGAGGGGCACGCGCTTCAGCTCGAGTCCCAGGTACACGGCGGCCTTGGCGAAGGCCGGATGCGCCGAAGCCGGCACCACCATCTCCGCGCGCTCGATGCCCTTCTCCGCCCGGGCGCGGTCGCGGGCCGTCTTGACTGCCATCAGGATGCTCTCGGTCCCCCCGGACGTCATGGCACCGCCCGCGGCATCGCCCGCGTGGAGGAGCCCGCACGTCATGGAGACGACGTCGTCCTCCATCTGCCTCAGGCTGGGGAAGCG
>JAZFWH010000214.1:0-7163 GCA_036482635.1 Myxococcota bacterium | reverse complement strand
TGAAGTTCGAGGAGATGACCGTCACCGCCCAGCCCATCAGCCCGAGCATGCCGACCATCATGGTGCCGGCGTAGAAGCAGCTCAGAAGCGGAAGCAGCACCCAGCGGACGCTCCGGAAGATCACGGTCAGCAGGACCACGATGAAGACGAGCACGCCCGAGCCGAAGGCGACCAGGTCGCGGCGGACGAAGGTCACCATGTCGTCGGCGATCATCGACACGCCGCCCAGGTGGAGAGTGGCGCCGTCCCGGTGGTCGGCGATCACCGCGCGCAGCTCGGCGATCTCGGCGTGGCGGCGCTCGGCCAGCTCCGCCCGCGCCACGTCGTAGCGCGTCGAGACGCGCTCGAAGCGGGCCTGGTCCTCGGGCGAGAGACCGGCGGCACCCCGCTTGATCAGCAGCTCGTTGCGCTCCTCGAGCAGCGACAAGTAGTCCTCGTCCGTCTTCGCGTTCACGAGCAGGGCCGTCGTCCGGGAGTCGCGGCTGAGCACGAGGTCCCGGTAGACGGGGCTCGTCGACAGCTCCTCGCGCGCGTGCTTGAGGGCGATCGTCCCGCCCTCCAGCGTCGGCACGCCCTGGGCCAGCTCGGCGATCGGAAGGTCGGCGCTCGCCACCAGGGGGACGTCGAGGATCGTCACGACCGATTCCACGCCTGAGAGTCCGCGGATCGCGTCCCGCAGGCGCTTCAGGTGCGCCAGCGTCTCGTCCGCAAACAGGTCGTTCGCCGGCGTGTAGGTGACGATCAGGAGATCGGCCGTCTGGTAGCGCGCGCTGACCTCGCGCAGAAGCTGGAGGTCGCGGTCGTCCTCGAGCAGGAGCGACTCGGCGGACGCGTCGAGCTAGAAATCGCGCGCGTGGAACGCGAAGAACGCGAGCAGCAGGAAGAGGCCGGCCAGCACGACCGTCGGTCGCTTCAGCAGGAAGGAGAGGTACAGAGCTGCCGGTGAGCGCATGGGAGCAGTGTGTAGCGAGGCGGCGTGGAAAAGCCACAGGAACCTGAGCGATTCCGAGGGCTTCAAGTGGTAGCGGGGGGGGATTCGAAGCGGATTCACTCGACGCCGGACGGCCTCTCACGCGCGCGCGTAGCGAGAGCCGACGGCGGCGCGGCGGGGGCGGAGCCGTCGACCTGTCGAAGCGCCGGACCGCCTGGGGCGCCCCGCCACACGCGGCCGGCTAGCGCGACCGCCCGATGCCCCGCACCGCGACACTGCCGCCCACGCGCCGCACCTGCGCGCCGAAGCGCTCGACGAGCCAGAGGTTGGAGGCCAGGTGCTGGGTCCACTGGGCCGGAATCCAACGGCTCTCGCCGGGCGCGAGCGCGGCGAAGACGACCAGCTGGTCGGCCAGGTGACGATCCGTCGTGCCGCCGCTGGCGAGGTCGGCGAGAAGGTTCCTGGCGACGAAGCGGCCGATCGCCTCGGAGCTCCGTCGCCGGGCGCCGGCCCGGTCGGCCCCGAAGCGACAGCGCGTCGAGCTCTCGGCCCAGACGCAGAGGCTCGCGCCGGGCTGGGGGGCGCGGTCGTCGTCGACGCGCTCGATCTCGCAGCGCAGGCCTGCGGCTGCGAGCCTCTCCTCGCAGGTGCGAGCCATGCGCTCGCTCACGTGTCGCTCCGCGAGATGGCTCGAGAGCGCGATGCCGGCCACCGCCTCGACGCGCCCGGGATCGAGCAGCGCCAGTGGGGCGAGCGCCCGCTCGACGGGCGCGACCCGCAGCAGGAGCTCGCCCCCGCCCGTCGGCACGTAGCCCGGGCGCGCCACCTCGAGCGAAGCGTGGAGACCCATGCGCGCGAGGATCGGCAGCAGCACGTGCCGCATGTGGATGGGCGAGGGCGCGAAGTCCTGGAAGATGCCCCCCTGCATCCGGGCCTCGAGGGCGGTGTCGGCGAAGGCCGCGAGCGGCAGCAGTGTGAGGGCGAGCATCGAGGCCGAGCCCGCCGTCCCGACCGCGAAGACGCGGCGCCCGCCCCGGATGCGCGGGCCGGGATGGAAGCGCAGCGTGCTCGAGCCCACCGCGACCCCCTCGGTCCGGGCCTCGCAGAGCTCGGCGCAGGCCCGCACGCCCGCCACGTGCTGGTGTCGCAGGCCGGGCTTCGGGCGCTTCGCGCGAGCGTTCACGATCTCGATCGGCTGGCCGGTGAGGCCGGAGAGGGCCACGGCGAAGCGCACCAGGGTGCCGCTTCCCAGCTGCTCGGCGCCGTCGATCCGGAGCGTGCGGTCGCTCAGCGAGCCTTCTCGTAGGTGCCGACGAGCTCCGCCTGCGCGAGCACCTTGCCCTGCATCGCGCGCTCGAGCCCGGCCTTGGTGGGCTGGCCCAGGTCGCCGAGCGTGGCATCGAGGGCGTAGAGCTTGTGGAAGTAGCGGTGTCGCCCGATCGGCGGGCAGGGGCCCCCGTAGCCGGTGCGCTTCCAGTCGTTCTTGCCCTGCTTCGTGCCCGGTGGCAGCCCCGCCTCGGGAACGGCCTTGGGCAGGCCCGCCGCGTCGGGCGGAATGTCGTAGAGGATCCAGTGGACCCAGGTCATCTTGGGGGCCTGCGGGTCGGGCGCGTCCGGGTCGTCCATGATCAGGACGAGACTCCGCGCCCCGTCGGGCACCCCCGACCAGCGCAGCGCCGGGGAGACGTCCTCCCCCTCGCAGGTGTAGCGGCGCGGGATCTCCTCCTTGTCGGAGAAGCTGGCTGACGTGATCTCGAATGCGGTCACGGATCCTCCTTCCCGGGCCTCGCCGAGCGCCAGCCCGGCGGCGAGCAGGACCGAAGCGGCGAGGGCCGCCGGCGCGACGCGGGCTCGACGGGCTGCGCTCAGCGACCTTCCCTCCCGGCGGGGAAGCTACGCGGGCGCACCCCCGCCGGGCAAGCCCGCCCCGCCGCAGCGGTTATCCTCGAGACGTGCCCCCCCTCGCCCGACCCCTGACGCCGCCGGACCCCCGCTTCGTGCTCGAGGACTTCGAGCCCAGCTACCTCGAGACGTGGCGGCGCGGGCGGCTGCCCGCGAAGGTCGAGGCGGGGCTCGCGGAGCTCGCGCACTGCGAGGCCTGTCCCCGCAACTGCCGCATCGACCGGCTGGCCGGCGAGCGGCGCGTCTGTCACACGGGGCGACACGCGATCGTGAGCTCGGCCTTCCCCCACTTCGGGGAGGAGGACTGCCTGCGCGGCTGGAACGGCAGCGGCACGATCTTCTTCGGCCTGTGCAACCTGCGCTGCGTGTTCTGCCAGAACTGGGACATCAGCCAGCGGGAGCGCGGACGCGAGCTTCCCGCCGACGCGATCGCCCAGCTCGCCCTCGACCTCCAGGCCCGGGGCTGCCACAACGTGAACTTCGTGACGCCCGAGCACGTGGCGCCGCAGCTGGTCGAGGCCCTGGCCGCGGCGATTCCGCGCGGCCTGCGCGTTCCCATCGTCTACAACACGAGCGCCTTCGACGCCCTGTCGTCGCTGCGGCTGATGGACGGGCTCGTCGACATCTACATGCCCGACTTCAAGTTCTGGCACCGGGACACCGCGCGCCGCCTCTGCAAGGCCAAGAACTATCCCGAGGTGGCGCGGGCCGCGATCCGGGAGATGCACCGCCAGGTGGGCGACCTGCGCTTCGGCCCCGACGGCCTCGCGCGCCGGGGACTTCTCGTGCGACACTTGGTGATGCCGGGCCAGACCGACGAGGCCGCCGCCATCATGGAGTGGCTGGCGCAGGAGATCTCCCCGGACACGTACGTGAACGTCATGGGGCAGTACCGCCCCGAGTACGAGGTCGGCCAGCTCGCGCACGACGGCCGCCCGAAGCACGCCGAGATCGACCGCACGCCCAGCGCCGCGGAGCTGGAGGGCGCCTACGCCGCGGCCCGCGACGCCGGGCTGTGGCGCTTCGACCGGCGCGCCGGGGCGACGGGGGCCTAGGGCTCACTCGCCCACCCGGGGGACTCAACGCCCGCGCTGCCTCGCGCCCGACCCGAGCCGGCTCCGCAGGGACAGGTACCCACCGCAAAGCGCGCTGCCAGGGGAGATCCGCGTGAGCCGAATCCTGCTCCTGACGGGCGTTCCCGGCGTGGGCAAGACCACGCTGGTGCGCCGGGTGGCGGCCCGGCTCGAAGGCCTGCGGCTGGCGGGCTTCACCACCGAGGAGATTCGCAGCGGGGGCCGCCGGCTCGGCTTTCGGATCGTCGACTTTGAGGGTCGCGACCGGACCATGGCGCACGTGGACTTCCGTGGCCCCGCGCGCGTGGGACGTTACGGGGTCGACGTCGCGGCGATCGAGGCCATCGCCGCGACGAGCCTCGCCCCCGACCCCGCCGTCGATCTCTACGTGGTCGACGAGATCGGGAAGATGGAGTGCCTCTTGGAAGGGTTCGTCACCGCGATGCGAGCGCTGCTCGGCTCCGACCGGCGCGTGCTCGCGACCGTCGCCCGGAAGGGCGCGGGCTTCGTCGCCGACGTGAAGCGCCGAAGTGACGCCGAGCTGTGGGAGGTCACGGTGCGCAGTCGCGAGCTACTCCCCGAGCGGATCCTCGCGTGGGTCCGAGGCGAGGGATGACTGCGGCCGGTTCTCGTAGCTCAGCTCGCGACGAAGCGAGCCAGCGCCTCCTTGCCGCCGCGAGCCAGCGGCTGCCCGTGCGCCAGCAGGAGGGCGTCCCACTCGAGGTCGAGGAGCCGCTGGTAGGCGCCGCGGAGGTCGCGCTTCACGCGCGCCACCTCGTCCGCCTCGTCGGCGATCAGGAAGTCGGGCACGAACATCAGCGGCCCGTCGCCTTTGCCCCCGTTGCGGACCACGCCGTCGGCGACGGCCAGGCACGGCTCGCCGCCCTCGAGCACGAGCCGGAGTGCGGTCTCGTCGGGGCACAGGAAGCCCACCTCGTGGGACTCGATCCCGGCCGGCAAAAGCTCGCCGGCGCGGAAGCTCCGCACCCGCTCGCGCCCCTCGACGCCCTCGAGCTCGTGCAGCCCCGTCTCGTTGCACCACACGGGGCATCCGAACTCGGCTCCGATCTCCGTGCAGTGCCGCCAGTGATGGCGGTTCGTGAGAATCACGTGCTCGGGCGGTCCGTGCTCGCGCAGCCACGCGAGCCCGGCGCCGAAGGGGATCAGGGGATCGAGCAGCACACGCGCGTGCGCCACCCAGTAGGAGCTCACGTCGATCCCGATCTTTGGGTGCGACGCCGTCCAGTGCCAGAGTCCCGGAAGGATCTCGCGCGGCGGCATCAGCGCGTCGCCCCAGCGCCGCCGAGCGCGTTCACGAGCCCCCCGACCCACACCAGCGCCGTCACGTCCCAGCGGGTGAGCGTCATCCGGATCCTGTCCACGCGCAGCGTAGCCGCCCCGGGCCGCTCCGGCTGGAGCCAGCGCCGCGCCCGGGCGCGGCGACGCCCGCGAGAGGAGGCGCCGTTCCCGGCGGCGGCGAGGTCGCATTCGCGTGAGCCAGCCCCCGCCCAGTCCGGTCGGCACGTCGATCGCGAGAAGGAGGAACTACCCTTGAACACAGGCTGGAGATGCTGAGAGAAACGTTCTTCGCCGGGCTTCGCGTCGCCGAGCGCTGGCGGCTGCCGCCGGGCCGGCTCTTCCAGGCCGCGAGCCCCGGCGTGGCGCGCTTCGGGTTGGCGCTCCTCGGGTCGCTTCTGGTGTGCCACGTAGTGTTCCACTGAACCGGCGGGGTGTACAGCGATCCACACCACCACCCTGGAGTCCGCCCGACTCACCTCACTGGGGGTGCTGCGCCAGCAGAAGGCCCGCATCGCCCAGCAGGTGATCGAAGGCGCCACGGCGATCTCCCCGGCCGAGATCGTGTCCGGCATCGTGACCCAAAGGCAGGAGGTCAAGGTGGCCAAGGTTCTCGGCCGTTCCAAGCTCCCGAGATCCCGCTTGAATCACTCATCCTACCCTCCACCTGGCCGCAGAGGCGGAGGTGAAGGGCGTGCTCGGCATCCCCGACGACGAGGTCGAGCGGCTTCGTCAGGTAGTCGAAGGCGCCGAGCTGGACAGCGTCGATCCACGGGCTACGTGGAGACTGTCCCTGTGGAGACGCCGGGCGCGAGCTAGCCCTAGCAGGGCGCTGCCGGGACGGAGCGATACCCTCGCCACATGCCGCACGACCGGCCGCTTCGGATCGCAGTCCTCGGCGTTTCGCTCGTGGTCCTGTCGCTGGTCTCCTCCGGTGCCCGCCCGGGGGCGCCGCCGGCCGACGCGGCGAGCGCCCGGCCGGAGGATGAGACGCTGCGCCGGCTCGTCGCCGATCAGCTCTGCCCCTGCGGATGCGGGAACCACCTTCCCGGCAGCACGAAGGGCCGCGCGTGCTTCGTGTGCAGCGTGGGCAAGGCCGAGGTCACGTTCATCCGAGAGGGCCTCGCGGCCGGTCGCGAGCCGGCGCAGATCCTCCTCGACCTCCAGGACCCCGTGCTCGTCGAGGTCTTCGCCGACTACGGCGATCCCACCCTCCCGCAGACCTGGGAACGCGCGAAACGAGCCGCGGACGCGTTCGATCAACACCGGGTGGTGCTGCGGGCGCCGGTGCGCTCCCCGGCCGCGCGACGCGCGCTGGCGCTCGCGGAGTGCGCGCGGGCCGCGGGTCGCTTCACACCCCTGCAGCAGGCCCTGATCCGCCACCCGGGTCCCTGGGACGAGGACGCGCTCGTGCGGATCGCCGTCGAGCAGGGCCTGTCCGGCGACCGGGCACGCGGCTGTCTGCAGCGGATCGACGTGACGGACCAGGTCGCGAAAGACCGGGGCCACGCTGCTGAGCGGGGCATCCGCTCGTTTCCGACCGTCACGGTGAACCGACGCGTCACCTCGGATACGGACGCCGCCCTGCGCGACGCGATCCGTCGGGTGCTCCTGGAAGAGAGTCTCTGAAACGTCCCGAATGATCTGCCACCTGCGCGCGACGCTCGCGGAGCCCTCCCCGTACTGGCTGACACGCTTCGTCGTGCTGCGCGCGCTCGGCTTCGTCTACTTCGTCGCCTTCCTCTCCGTCGCCCACCAGCTCCTCCCGCTGCTCGGCTACGGAGGCGGCGGCGCCGGGGAGGAACTCGCGCACCGGCTCAGTCTACACCCCCCTGCCTACTTCTCGAGCTCCTCCCGGATCGAGTACATGAGCTGGCGCGCGTCGCCGATGTAGGCGTCGAGGTTGCGGCGGTGGTTGGCGAAGAGGCCGTCCGGCCCCCCGTCGAGCACGAAGACCGGCT
>JAZFWH010000213.1:0-2915 GCA_036482635.1 Myxococcota bacterium | reverse complement strand
GGAGCCGCAACCCGTGCCGCTGCCGGAGCCCCTGGAGCTGGAGACGCCCGACTCGAGCGGCGACTGGCGGGCCTGGCTCTCGACCGCCGCGGTGGAGCTGCGCCAGCGCACCCGCCGCGGCCTGCGCAGAAGCGCCCGAGACGGCTGAGCGACTGCGGGCCTGTCGCTGCCGGGAGTGCGCCCCGCGGGCCTCGGCCGGTTGGCCTCAGGATCGCTTTTCGGCGGCGGCGCGCAGCGTGTCGAACGAGTCTTCCAACGCTCGAGCGAAGACGGACAGGTCGGGCACGATGTCCCAGTCGCCGACCGTGCCGATGCCGAGCTGGCCGGCGTAGCTCATCGCCGCGACTGCGAGCCCCTGTTTCTTGAAGAGCGGAAGCTGCGGGTAGAACTCGCGCAGCCGGGCGCCAAGCAGGTAGACGGGGAACTCCGGGCCCTGGACGTTGGTCACGATCAAGTTGTAGGGCAGCACGCTGTGGACCAGGTTGACGCCCCAGAACGTCAACCGCGTCGCGTGGCTCCAGTCGGCGAAGCGGAGGAAGCGATCGATCCCGTCCTGGGCGTTGGTCCGCTTGAGCCGACGCGTCTGGGTGCGGATCTTCTCGAAGCGGCGCAGCGGGTTCCGCTCCGCGAGCGGCATGGAGAGGAACCAGGCGGACACCCGATTCCCGACCTTCTCGTCTTCGGGCTTGGAGCGCGTGTTCACCGGGATGATGACCCGGACGTCGAGCCCTTTGAGGGGGGCGCGCCGCTCGCGGATCAGGTGCCGCAGGGCTCCCGACACCACGCCCAGCAGCACGTCGTTGGCGGTGCCGTCCAGCCGCTTCTTCAGATCGCGCAGCTCGCCGAGGTCGAAGCTGCACCAGTCCATGCGCCGCTGGGTGCCGATGCGCTTGTTGAGCGGTGTCTCGGCAGTCGGGGTGAAGCCGGCGGCGAGGGTCTGCCAGCTCGCGCTGGCGGTGTCGGCCAGACGCTTCCCGGTGTCGAGCGGACTGAGCAGAGCGGAGCCGACGGCGCGCAGCGCCGAGAAGGAGAGGCGCGCGCCGTCGATGGCCTCGTCGGCCAGGAAGCGGAGCTTGCCCGGCGGCGGCCGCGGCGTCCAGGGCACGGGGGGCTCGAGGTTCGCGTCGGGCGTGGGGCTCAGCAGCGCCATCAAGACCCCCAGCCCGGAGACGCCGTCGATCATCGAGTGGTGCACCTTGGCGATCAAGGCGAAGCGGTCGCCCTTCAGGCCCTCGACGAACCAGAACTCCCACAGCGGCCGCTCGCGATCGAGCCGCTGGGAGCCGATGCGGCCCGCCAGCTCCTTGAGCTGCGGTTCGCCGCACGGCTGCGGCAGGCCCGTGTGGCGCACGTGGTAGTTCAGGTCGAAGCGCTCGTCGTCGACCCACGCGGGCGAACGTTGGATCGGAGTGAACGCGACGCGCTGCCGGAAGTGCGGGAGCAGGTGGAGTCGGGATTCGACGTGCGCGCGGATGCGGTCCATGTCGAGACCGCCCTCGCGTGTCAGCAGCGGTCCCGATTCGAGGATGCCGATTGCGCAGACGTGAACGTGGCTCTCGTCTCCTTCGAACCAGAGAAAAGAGCTGTCCTGAGCCGACAGGCGCTCGTACGAAGCTTCACCCACCCCGCCCCATTGTACGCAAAATCGAGCCAAATGCAGCTAGAATCTGTTTCAGTCTTCGGACCGCCGGCGGAGGGAGTGGCTGGCGGCCCCGCGCCCGACAGACGAAGTGGGGTGTGACGGCGAACCGCGCACTCGGAGCGGGTCTTGCGGCTGCGTTGGGGCTCTTGGGCCTCGCCGCGGCCGGCCTCTGGTACGGCTCGCAGCGGGCCCTCTACCCGAGCTGGTACGAGCACAGGCGCCCCGAACAGGGCCTGCGTCCGAACCCGGAATTCGGCCTCGACCCGCGGGCCGACCTGGGGCTCGACTACGAGGAGGTCGAGTTCCCGGCGGTCGACGGGAGCACCCTGCGCGGGTGGCTGGTGCCGGGCGCGAAGGGCGCGCCGGTCGGCGTCGCGACGGTCCACGGTGGGGGGGGCGATCGGAGGAACTTCCTTCCCATCGTGCCCTTCCTCCACGAGGCCGGGTATCCCGTGCTGCTCTTCGACTGCCGCGAGCACGGGGTGAGCGACGGGGCGGGGCGCGGCATCGGCCTGGCCTTTCGGGAACGGCACGACGTCTCGTCGGCGGTCTCCTTCCTGAAGCACGAGCGCGGCCTGGCCCGGGTCGCCGTGATCGGCACCTCGATGGGTGGGGCGAGCGCACTGCTGGCGGCGGCCGCGGACCCGAGCATCGACGCCGTCGTCGCGGAGAACCCGTGGACCCGCGTGCTGGACCTGGCGCGCGACACCTCGCTCAACGACAGCCAGGCCCCCGACGCGGTGCTGCAGCTGGTGCGCGACGCGGCCGTCTGGCGCATCGGCGCCACGGGCGAGCCCGAACCCATCGACGTGGTGGCCGCGATCTCCCCGCGGCCGCTGCTGTTGATGCACGGCACGGCCGACCGCATCATCCCGCCCGCCCACTCCGAGCAGCTCTACGCGCGGGCGCGCGAGCCCAAGGCGCTCTGGCTGGCCCGGGATGCCCGGCACGGCATGCTGTTCGACCGCCATCCCGGCGAGTACCGCGAACGCCTGCTCGCGTTTCTCGCCCGCTGGCTCGGACAGCCCGGCGCCACTCCGAATTCGTCGCGATGAGCGTGATCAGGCGCAGCCCGCGCAGGCTGAGCCCGCGCCTCGAGCGGCCGCGGGTTCAAGTCGGTGGCGTCCCCGTCCGGGTCCACGCTCAGTCCGCCGCCGCCGGCGTTTCGAGGTACCCGAGGGCGCGCAGCCGTTCCGCGTCCTCGGGTGGCGGAGCGGGCGCGGGCGGGAGCGCGGCGTCCAGTGCGCTCGACGCCACGAAGGCGTCGAGCAGA
>JAZFWH010000212.1:0-4517 GCA_036482635.1 Myxococcota bacterium | reverse complement strand
CTCGACGAGATCACGCCGCAGAACGTGGGCTCCCTCGAGCTGGCCTGGGAGTACCACACCGGCGACTTGCGGGGAGAGGACGGCAAGGCCAACCACTCGTTCGAGGCGACGCCGATCCTGATCGGCGACGCCCTGTACCTGTGCACGCCACAGAGCTGGATCGTCTCGCTCGACGCCGAGAGCGGGGCGGAACGCTGGGTCTTCGACCCGCGGGTCGACCGCTCCCTCGGCCACTACAACCTGAACTGCCGCGGCGTGGCCCACTGGGAGGACCCCCGGGCCGCGCCCGGCGCGCACTGCCGCCAGCGCATCTACGTCGCCACCGCCGATGCCCGCCTCCTCGCCGTCGACGCCGCCAGCGGCACGCGTTGCACGGGCTTCGGCGAGAACGGCGAGGTGGAGTTCTGGCGCAACGTGGAGATGCGGGAGCGCGGCGAGTACGGGATCTCCTCCCCACCGGTCCTGGTGCGCGACGTCATCGTGCTGGGCTCCGCGGTGCGCGAGAACCGCCGCACCGACATGCCGAGCGGCGTGGTCCACGCCTTCCACGCGCGCAGCGGGGCGGCGCTGTGGACCTGGGACCCGATCCCCAAGGACCCGAACGATCCCGCCTTCGCCACCTGGGAGAACGGCAGCGCGCTGCGCACGGGCGCGGCCAACGTCTGGTCCCTGGCCTCGGCGGACCCCGAGAGGGACCTGGTCTTCGTGCCGACGAGCAGCCCTTCGCCGGACTTCTACGGCGGCGAGCGGCTGGGCGACAACCTCTACGCGGACTCGGTGGTGGCGCTGCGCGCTTCCACCGGCGAGGTCGTCTGGCACTTCCAGACCGTGCACCACGACCTCTGGGACTACGACCTGGCCTCGCAGCCCGTGCTGATCGACTTCCCGCAGCAGGACGGGAGCACTGTGCCGGCGGTGGCCCAGGCCACCAAGATGGGAAACCTCTTCTTCCTGCACCGGGAGACGGGCGAACCGCTGATTCCCGTGGAGGAGCGCCCGGTGCCCCAGTCGACGGTGCCCGGCGAACGCACCTCGCCGACCCAGCCCTTTCCCAGCTGGCCGCCGCCGCTGGCGCCCCAGCGGCTGGACCCCGACGCGGTCTTCGGCCTCACCTTCTGGGACCGGGCACAGTGCCGCGAGCTGCTGGGCAACTTGCGCAACGAGGGCGTCTTCACGCCGCCGAGCTTCGAGGGCAGCCTCCTCTACCCGGGCACGGCGGGCGGCTCCAACTGGGGGAGCGTGGCCTGGGACCCCGAACGCCAGCTGCTCGTGGCCAACACGTCGAACGTCTCCGAGATCAGCCGACTGGTTCCGCGCGGGCAATTCCGACCGGAGAAGCGCAGCGGCTGGTTCAGCGGGCACTCCAAGATGGAGGGGACCCCCTACGTGCGGACCGGCGGGGTCCTGGTGTCGCCCTGGGTGATCCCCTGCGTCCCTCCGCCGTGGGGCTCGCTCACGGCGCTCGACCTCCGGCGCCGCGAGGTCGCCTGGCGCTCCCCACTCGGCACCACCCGCGACAGGGCGCCGCTCGGCATCCCGCTGCGCTGGGGCCTGCCCAACATGGGCGGCCCCATCGTCACCGCCGGGGGGCTGGTCTTCATCGGCGCCAGCATGGACGACTACCTGCGCGCCTTCGACCTGGAGACGGGCGAGGAGCTCTGGAAGGCTCGCCTCCCGGCGGGCGGGCAGGCCACGCCCATGACCTATCGCGTCCGACCCGGCGGGCGGCAGTTCGTGGTGATCGCGGCCGGCGGGCACGCGCAGCTGCGCACGCGCAAGGGTGACAGCGTGCTCGCCTACGCGCTGCCCTGATGCCGGAAGCGCGTCCCGAGCGCGCGCCGCGGATCGGGAAAGCGCCTACGGCGCGCTGAGCCGCGCGCGCGCCGGCGTGCCCGGCAGGACGCCGCGGTTGACCCCGAGGAGCAAGGGCGTGTCGGGACGCCGCTGGTCGTAGAGCAGGAAATCGGCGAGGCCGTCTCCGTCGAAGTCTCCGAAGCGGATGCGGCCACTGGAGTCGAAGTCCTGCCGCGCGACGCGCTTGCGGTAGGGGCGTTCGGCGCCGCCCAGGTAGACCTCGATGCCCTCGCCGCCCGCCGACTCCAGCAGGTCGCGGTAGCCGTCGCCGTTGACGTCGGCGGCCAGCGTCGGAGCGAAGCCCCGCGGCCGGAACGTCTCGAAGTTCATCGGAATCCCGAGCTTGCGCTGGAACCAGGGGCGGGGCCCGAACACCGGGCCGTCACCGGCGGGGTTGGCGCGGTAGATGGCCAGACGCGCGTCGATCGCGCGAGTGACCAGGATCTCCACCAGCTCGAGGATGCTGAGCGGGATGCGCGCGTCCAGCAGCTCGGGCCGGCCGTCGCCGTCGAGATCGAGAAGCTCGATCGTGGAGAAGCCGCCGCGAAAATGGAAGACCTGGTCCGGCGAGCGAAGATCCCAGGAACCGGCGCGGTTCAGGTGCACGCGCGTCTCGGAGCGGGCGCGGAACAGGCCCTCGGCCGCGTGGGAGACCACCAGGTCCACCAGGCCGTCCCCATCGATGTCGCGCGCGGTGACGCGGACCGAACCCGAGTTCCTGATGTGGTCGGTCTCCGAGAGCAGCCCCAGCGGGAGCAGACGATCCGGCCGACTCTCGAAGCGACCCCCAGGGCGTTGCAGGAACACGCGCAGCTCGTGGCGCTGGGCGGTGATCAGGTCGGCGCGCGCGTCGCCGTCCACGTCGCCCGTCTCGAGCCGCGGAAAGTCCAAGTCGAGCTCGATCTCGCTCTCGCTGAGCAGGGGGCCCGGCCGCACGGGGACGAAGTAGTTGACGCGAGAGGCCAGCTCGATCCGCCCCACCACCTCTCCGGCGGGTGTCAGCACGAAGGTCTCGGCCAGCCCCGGCACGAGCAGGCGAGGCTCGGGTCCGAGGCCGTCGCGGACGATGCGCAGGCGTTCGAGTCCGCCCTCGTCGGGCGCCACGCCGAGGCTGTGGTCGGGGATCGGGATTCCCCGCAGCGCCGGCTTGCGATCGGCGAGCGAGAGCACCGCGATCCGATCGCGAGCCAGGAACAGGATCTCGCTGCCGCGGGCCTCCGACAGGTCGGCCACGTCGTAGGCCATGGCGCCGGTGATCAGCGGGGCCACCCAGTCCGGACGATCCGGCAGCGAGCCGTCCTCCCGCTGGAAGTGGACCCGGATCTCGCGGCGCTCGTCGGGCGGAAGGCCGGCGAAGGCGACCGAGAAGACGTCGGCGCGGCCGTCGCCGTCGAGGTCGACGATCTCGGCGAGCGCGGTGCGCCCCGGGCTCGCCAGCCGTCGCAGCTCGAACGGATCCTCGGCGCCCGCAACGCGCGCCGCGGCGCATACGAGCAGGCAGGCCGCTGCCGGCAGTCGCAGGCTCGGCAAGGCTCGCGGACACAGCTTCACCGCCCCCCCTCGACGCGGCCTCGCGCCAGCGTCCCCCATGATAGGCGGGGAAACGGGCCTCGCCTCGCGCGTCGGACCACACCGGGTATGGCACCACGAGGGTCTTCAGGCCGAGGTAGACCCCCGGTTGCCCGGTTCGCCTAATCTCTCCGCCGATGGATCGAGAGCGTGCACCCGTGACCTTCGAGGGGCTGCTCAAGCTCGGCAGCGGCTTCCAGCCTTCCGGTTTCGTGAGGCCCGACCAGGTGCTATGGCTCCACCGCGATCTACCGTGGGACGACGGGCGGCTGATCACGACCGAGAGCGACGTGAGTCACGCGGGCTGCGCCCTCGCGCGCCGCACCGTGCACACCCGAGACGGCCGCTTGCTGGCGTCGATGGCCCCGGAGGCGCTGATCCCAGACGTACCTGCCCGTCAGACCGCTTGAGGCTTGAGGAGAGAACATGGCCAACGAGCCGCTGATCGCCGTCTTCGTGGACTTCGAGAACCTCGCCATCGGCGTGAGGGGGATGGACTCGGGCCGCTTCGACATCGAGCTGGTGCTGAAGCGCCTGCTCGAGAAGGGGCGGATCGTCTACAAGCGCGCCTACAGCGACTGGAACCGGTACCGCAACGTGGTGCGCGACTTTCACGCCCACGGCATCGAGATGGTCGACATCCCGCTCAGCAAGGCCAGCGGCAAGAACAGCGCCGACATCCACATGGTCGTGGACGCCCTCGACCTCTGCTACTCGAAGGACCACATCGACACCTTCGCGCTCCTCTCCGGCGACAGTGACTTCTCGCCGCTGGTCGGCAAGCTCAAGGAGAACGACAAGCGGGTGATCGGTCTGGGCGTGAAGAAATCGACCTCGGACCTGCTCATCGCGAGCTGCGACGAGTTCATCTACTACGACGACCTGCGCCGGGCCTCGAAGAAGCCCGCGCGCAAGCGAGCGACGGGCAAGGGAGAGGACCGCAAGGCGGAAGCGGTCGAGCAGCTGCTCGAGATCGTGCACTCCCTGGACCGCGACTACGACCCGCTGTGGGGCTCCCTGGTCAAGCAGACCATCCGCCGCGTACACCCCGGGTTCAACGAGGACTACTACGGCTACCGATCCTTCGCAGAGCT
>JAZFWH010000211.1:0-2388 GCA_036482635.1 Myxococcota bacterium | reverse complement strand
CAGTTTACGGGCACGGCTTTCGTCGCGTCGGAGGGCGGGCTCCTTCTCACCAACCGCCACCTCGCGGAACCGTGGGACTTCGACAAGACCTCCAGGGCGCTCGTCACCGACGGCTGGCGTCCCACGATGCGGCGACTCCTCGGATACCTGCCCGGCGTTTCGGAGCCGTTCGAGCTCCGCCTCGTCGTGAAGGGGGAAACCACCGACGTGGCCGTCCTCTGCTGCAGCCCCGTCAACGAAGGCATCCGACCGCTCGAGCTGAGCGACTCCCTGCCGCAGCTGGGCGAGGAGGTGGTCGTCCTCAGCTATCCTGCCGGCATCCAGGCGCTGCTCGCGCGGACCGACCCGGCGTTCGTGGACTCGGTCATGCGGGATTCCGGGCGTGACTTCTGGTCCGTGGCCCGGCGCCTCTCCGACGGCGGCCACATCGCGCCGCTGGCGACGAAGGGCATCGTCGGACAGGCGAACCCGTCGGCCGTCGTCTACGACGCCGAGACGACGAGAGGGAGCAGTGGAGGCCCGGTCCTGGGCGTGGATGGTCGCGTTCTGGCGCTCAACGTCGCCGTGATGCGCGAGTTCGGCGGATCGAACCTCGGCGTGCCCGCAGGCGAGGCCCGACGGGTCCTCGAGCTGGCGCTCAGGGAGGCCGCGGCCAGCACCGCGGCAGACACCGCGGCAGACACCTCGGCCGCCGACACGGCGTCGGCCGGTGCCGCAGCCCCGCGGGGTCGGAGCGCGACCAGGGCGAACTAGCTCAGGGCCTCGCCGGCTTCCGCAGAACCCCCATTTTCGAGGATCGGGTAGCCAACCGTGGCGGTTTCGCGCGCGTACAACTCGCTCAATCGCCGCGTCACGGGCCCCACCCTTCCTCCGCCCGCTCCTCGATCCACGCGGACGACACGCGCGCCGACTGCTCGGCCGAGCGCGTCGTAAGGCACCTCCCGCGACGGCTCCTCGCCCGTTGAGGAGCATAGGCTAGACCGTATTGCCCCAAAGGTCAGCCACGCCCGCATAACGGTCGGCGCCTGAGCTGCGGCGTGGACCACCAACTGCGCCGCAGCCCTCCACCGGTTGTTTGCCGCTCAACGCACCGGGGATTACTCACGCCGCCAGCTCCAAGCGCGTGTTAGACGTCAGCCAGCGTCCGCGCTAACGCAGTGGGCGGGCGCGGGCCTTCCTCTGGCAGGACGGCAACATGACCGACATCGGCACGTTGCCGGGGGGAAGCTGGAGCGCGGCCCTGGCCCTCAACGGGGACGGGATCGTCGTCGGTCAGAGCTCGACCGGTGGGGGCCAGGTGCACGCCTTCCTGTGGACCGAGGGCCGGATGACCGACCTCGGCACGCTCGGCGGAAGCTCGAGCTCCGCCGCCGCAATCAACGGAGATGGACAGATCGTGGGCGAGAGCCCCGTTCGCTCCGGCGAGATGCACGCCTTCCTCTGGCACGAAGGCCGGATGACCGATCTCGGCACGCTCGGCGGAAGCTGGAGCTCCGCCGCCGCAGTCAGTGACTCCGGCCACGTCGTGGGCCAGAGCGTCAACCGCTCGGGCTTCGCACAGGCGTTCATCTGGACAGAGAGCCGGATGACCGGCCTGGGCACTCTTGGAGGAAGCTGGAGCTCGGCCGCCGCGGTGAACGAGAAGGGACATGTGGCGGGTGAGAGCCCGACCCGATCGGGTCGCACGCGTGCCTTCCTCTGGGCGGACGGCCGCATGATGGACCTCGGCACGCTGCCCGGCGGCCACTGGAGCGCCGCCACCGGCATCAACGGGGAAGGGCAGGTGGTCGGGATCGCTGACACGGGGTCGGGCGACGTCCACCTCTTTGTCTGGGAAGATGGGAGAATGATCGATCTCGGCCCGCAGACCGGCGGCCAGTAAGCAACGCGCTTGGGCGGAGGAGCTTCGGGAGATCGCGGCTGCGGAATGTACCGCCAGGCTGCGCAACTGGATGGAGCTGGCCCCGGACGCCCAGGAGACGCTACCCTCCGCACGGAAGGCTCCCCCCTGGTCGGGATCGATACCCTGGCGGGCGTCCCCCATGCCGTCCCGTCCGCGCGGTCCGGTGCGGAGCGGATCCGCGACCTGGTTCTCTCGGAATGCCGGGTACGGTAGGAACGTCGGTGCAAGACTCCAGCGGGGTGTCTAGCGAGTGGCGTCCGGAGCGCTCGCGGCCCGCCCCCCTCTGCTTGTTCGACCGCCCTGGCCAGCGACTCACCGGCCGGGTGGCAGCTACAACCCGGCGTGTGGTTCAGGCGTGTGGCTCAGCCCAGGCAGGTGGTGGGCTGGCGAAGGACAGAAGTCCGGCAGCGTCTCCCGAACCTCCTCTTGGAGCCATTCCGTCGGCAGGATTCCGTCCAGGTGGTCGAGCTGATGCTGGAGGATCC
>JAZFWH010000210.1:0-2986 GCA_036482635.1 Myxococcota bacterium | reverse complement strand
GGGAGCCACGAGCCGCCGGGTCAGAACCCCGCGGAAACCACCGTGGCGGGCGCGACGGCGATTCCGGAATCGGAGGTGAAGAACGGCAACACACCGTTCGCGGTGACGACGGACGCGCCGGTCACGCCGATCCCCGGAGCGCCGGACTGCCCCAACCCGAACTGGTCGGAGGAGATCACCGAGATGGCGTTCACCTCGGCGACGATCACCGTCGACCAGGGCGGCGTGGCGTTGGTCGTCGAATGCACGTTCGCCGAGCCGACGAGCAACGGGGTCGTGGACCGAAGAGACGTTTCCTGCCAGACCTTCTAGGCCGGGAGCTTCACGGGGGGGGCACCGCGCACCGCTGACCGCGGTGCGCGGTGCTGCGCGATCGCAGCCGCCCGTTCTGCCGGCGCCGGCTTCGACAATTCCGGAATTCGCGGTATACGAGAGAGGCTCGCGCTCGAAGCCAACGCAGCTTGCCCAGGAGACCCGACCGTGGCCCAGCCCAACCCCCTTCTCGCCGCTGCCCGCGAGCTGCGCTCCACCATCGACGCCCACGCGGCCAAGGCCGGCGCGGACCCGGTTCCCCGCCAGACGGTGGACGCGCTGCGCCAGGCTGGCCTGTTCGGCGCCATGACACCGCGCGAGGTCGGCGGCGCCGAGCTCCCGCTATGCGACGCGATCGACGTCTTCGCCGAGGTGTCCCGCGCCGACGGATCCGCCGGCTGGTGCCTGATGGCGAGCGCGTCGTCCGTGGCCTACTTCGGCGCCTACTGCCCCGACGAGTTCGTGCAGAAGATGTTCGCCGATGGCGTGCCCCTGTTGGCCGGGCAGTTCGCTCCCAACGGCACCGCCACCGCGGAGGACGGAGGCTACCGCCTGACCGGCAACTACCAGTTCGGTAGCGGCCTCCACTACGCCGACTGGGTCGGCGCTGGGTTCCTCGTGCCACCGCCCCAGGGATCCGACGCGCCGGCGCGTTACCTGTTCGGCGTGGTGCCGAAGGACCAGGTCGAGCTGCGCGGCAACTGGGACGTGCTCGGCCTGGGCGCCACGGCCAGCTGGGACTACGGCATCAAGGGCGCCTTCGTGCCCGACGACGCGTGCTTCCTGTTCGCGGCGCCCACGCGGCGTCGGGGCGGGCGCGTCTACGAGCTCGGCGTGATCGCCCAGACCGCGGCCGGACACGCGGGCTTCGCGATGGGCGTTACCCGACGCGCACTCGACGAGCTCAAGTCCATCGCCAAGACCAAGGTGCGCATGGGCGCCAGCGCCTTCATGAAGGACGACGAGCGCTTCCTCCACTCGCTGGGCACGCTCGAGTCGCGCTTTCGCTCGGCCCGCGCCTGGGTGCGCGAGGCCTTTGCCCGCGCCGAGCGCACGGTGCTCGAGAGCGGTGTAGTGGACCTGGCGGAGAACAACGCGGTCCGCCAGGCCACGGTGCACATCACCCAGGAGGGCGCGGACATCATCCGCCACGCCTACCTGCTGGCCGGCACCACGGCCCTGCGCCAGGGCGCACTCCAGCGCTGCTTCCGGGACATCCACGCGGGCAGCCAACACTTCTTCGCGAGTCCGGCATCCACGCTCGCCTATGCCGGAGACCTGATGGCCGCTGCGCCGGATTCGGCCCTCGACGCCTGAGCGAAAAACCGCCGGCAGCGGGCGGCGGCTCCCGCCGCCACCGCTACTCTGTGCGAGGAGGGACTCTCCCATGCGCCGGCCGCTCCGGATCGGCATCGTCGCGCTGGCGCTGCTGCTCGCGCCGATCGTCGCGCTCTCGTTCTTTCTCGATTCGGCCGTCTCGCGGGCCGCGACCTACGCGCTCGGCGTCGACACCAGCCTCGACCTGGTGCTGCGGCCGATCTCGGGGCGCGTGAGCGTGCTCCGCCTCTACGTCGCCAACCCGCCGGGCTTCGAGACGACGCACTTCCTGGCCCTGAACAGGGGCCGCTTCGACCTGCACCTGGGCTCGCTCAACGAGGAGACGATCGTGTCCCCGCTGCTGCGGCTGGAAGGGGTGACGCTCTCGCTCGAGCGCCGCGGCGGCCGCTACAACTACCAGGCGATCCTGGAGAACCTGAAGCGCTTCGAGTCGGGCGACGATCCCGAGTCCGGGGACGCGGCCGGCGAGGGATCGGGCACGCAGTTCGTGATCCGGCAGCTCGAGATCCTCGACGTCGTGGCGGACGTGGACGTCAGCGAAAGCCTCGGGGACGGCGGCCGCCTGCACGTGGAGGTGGCCGAGATCCGCGTCGCCAACGTCGGCGGCGAGCGGGGCGTTTCGATGTCCGAGCTCTCCGGCATCGTGGTCAAGGCGATTCTCGGCGGGGTCGCGAAGCACTCTGTCGGGCTGCCTCCCGAACTCAGCCGGGCGCTACACGGCGACCTCCGCGGCTTGGGGCACGTCGCCATCGTCGTGAGCGGACACGTCGGGTCGGGCGCGGCCGCGGTCGCTGGGGCCGCTGCCGCCGGCACCATCGACGACAAGGTGGTGGAGCAGACGGGCAAAGCGCTGCGCGGCCTGGGCGGCATGCTGCGCGGAGGCGAAGACGAGTAGGACGTAGTCTCGGCATGAGCCAGGGCAGAGCTCCGGTCAGCAGCAAACGCCGTGAGATCATGCGGCGGCGGCGAAGGGCCGCCGCCTTGCGGCGCCTGGCCGCCATCGTACTCATCGCGGCGGGCGTGGGCGGCTACCTCTGGCATCGCGACCGCGCTGCACCCGAGGCTCCGCCCGTAGTGCGGGAAGCGCTGCCCGAGGCGGTTCGGATTCCGCAGCCGCCGCCGCCAGAAGAGGAGCTGGAAGCGGAGGCGGTCGCCGAGCCCGCCGTCCCACTGCCGCCTTTGGACGAGAGCGACTCGCTGGTGCGCGGGTGGACGAGCCGACTCTCCAAGCACCTCGAGCTGGCCAGCTGGCTGGTGACCGACGACCTGATTCGCCGCTTCACGGCGGCGGTGGACAACGTGGCCGAGGGGAAGTCTCCCTACCGTCACGTGGACT
>JAZFWH010000209.1:0-6044 GCA_036482635.1 Myxococcota bacterium | reverse complement strand
AACGGGCGCAGCGCCCGATCCTGGGGAGGGACAACGCGAGGAGATACGCGTTGCCCCGCAGCTATCGATCCGAGCCCCGCGCTCGCGAAACCCGCAGCGATCGGGACCTACTGGCAGGCATCCGCCGATCGGACGAGGCGGACTTCACGCTGCTCTACGAGCGCTACTTCCAGCGGGTCTACCACTTCGCATACGCGCGCTTGCGAAACCACGCGGACAGCGAGGAAGTCGTGCAGGAGACCTTCACGGTGGTGTTCCGCTCGATCGACGCCTACCGTGGCGACTCGTCGCTGGTATCATGGATCTACGGGATCGCCAAGAACACGGTGAACAACCACCTGCGGCGGGCCAAGACGCACGAGCTGCGGCTGGAGCGGGCCGAGCCGGAACTGCTGCGCGACTCCTCCGCGCTGGGATCCTGCACGCCCGAAGACAACGCCAACCTGAGGCGTTGCGCCGATGCCATCGAAGAGCGGCTGGCCTCGGTGGGTGGTTGGCAGGCGGAGACCTTCGTGCTTCGCCACATGGAAAATCTGTCCATCGGGGAGATCGCGCAGCGCATGTCGCGCTCGAACGACGCCGTTCGCTCGAGCCTGTGCCGGGTGAAGCGCATGGTGCTCGAGGCGGTCGATCCGGACCTCGGCAGCGAGGCTCGGTCCGCGATCAGTGGGGGGGTGTGGTGAAGCGCGTGGGCGTTCGGAGTGGCGGAGGGCTGGAGAGGTCCCAGGCGGATGCGCAGGGGGGAGCGGACGCAATGGACGAGAGCTGGATGGACTACACGCTCGACGAGCTCCGCGAGTTTCTGGAAGCCGATGTCCTCGAAGTCCGCGCCGACCCCGAGTTCAAGGAGCGACTGCGCCGCAAGCTGTGGGATCTCGTGCTGACCCGTTCCGGCGCCCGCGCCGTTCGAGACGAGGACTTCTGAGCGACCCGGCAGGCGCCCCTTCGCCGCACTCCGCTCCGCGTTTCGCCGCTCCCCCCGCCCCCCGCGTTGTCCCAGCGCTCGCGTCGCATTACGCTGCGACCGCGTGACGCATCCGTTTCGGCGCAAGAACCTCGCCCCGCGGCTGCTCCCCTGCTATCTGCTGGCCCTGGTCGCGTTCGCCTTCGCCGACCCGTCGCCCCTGGGATGCGCCGTCGGTGGGATCCTCGTGGGCGTGGGCGCGGCCTTGCGCTGCTGGGGCGCGGGGCACCTGGTGAAGACCGAACGCCTGATCGTCAGCGGACCCTACGCCCACCAGCGACACCCGCTCTACGCGGGCACCCTGCTGCTCGGCGTTGGCTTCGCGGCGCTGGCCGGTGGTTGGGGAGGGGCCGTTGCCGCCGCGTGCTTCGTCCCGTTCTTCTTCCTCTACTACCTCCCGTACAAGGAGCGCATCGAGGGCGCCCGCCTCGAGCGGCGCTACGGCGGCGCCTACACCGCCTACCGCGCCGCCGTCCCGGCCTTGATCCCCTCTCCCGTGCGCTGGGCGTCGCCGGCGGGTTCCCTCCAGGGCGCCGGCGCGGGGCGTTGGAGCCGCGTGCGGTTCCGCGAGAACGGGGAGCTGGGCACGCTGATCGGAGTCGGCGTCGCCACGGCGTTGCTGGCGTTCCGCCCACTGCTGGCGCCTTGACGAGCTCGGCCGAGCCTGCGCTGCCCGCGCGCTCCGAGCTGGGCGAGCGGACCGTGCTCGCGTTGCGCCCCGCCAGCTGGCGCCGGCCCGCCGTTCTGCTGGTGGAGTGGGGGCGGGGCCGGGCCGTGGTCAAGGATTTCGCTCCCTGCGCGGCGCCTGTGCGCTGGACGCTGGGGCGCTGGCTGGTGCGGCGCGAACTGCGCGCCTACCGCCGCTTGCGAGGCCACCCGGCGGTGCCGCGCCTGCTGGGCGCCGTCGACTCGCTCGCCTTCGCGGTGGAGCACCGGGCGGGGACGCGCTTCTCGCGGCGCCGGCCCTGGACCTTCTCCCGGGCCTTCTGCTGCGAGCTGGCCGGGGCCGTGTGCGGATTGCACGCCCGCGGCGTCGTCCACCTGGACCTGCGGCACCGCAGCAACGTGCGCGCCGGAACCGACGGCCGGCCGGTATTGATCGACTTCGCCTCGGCGTGGGTCTTCCGGCCAGGGAGCTGGGCGGCGAGACTGCTGTTGCCCCTGCTGGCGCGGATCGATCAGCGGGCGCTGGCGAAGTGGCGCGCCCAGGTCCAGGCTGGACCGGGCCGGTCGACCTCGGAGCTCACTGCGCGCTCGGATCCGGACGCGCCCCTGCCTTGGACGGGCTCGCCTCGTCCGCCGGCGGGGCGCTCTCGGCGGGGCGTCGCGGCGCCAGCCGACCCACGTAGTGGCGGAAGGCCTCGAGTGTGAGGCGCGTGTCGGCCATGGCGCGGTGCGGGATGGGGCCGTCCACCAGACCCGCCGTGACGGCCGCCTGGCGCAGCGACAGTGCCGTCACCGTCTCGCCCGATACCAGCGACCACGCGTAGTACAGCGTCGCCAGATCGATCACGTGGTAGTCGAAGGGGTAGGGCAGGGCGCAGTTCTTGAAGGCGCGCTCGAGGAACTGGACGTCCATCCGCACGTTCTGGCCGGCGGGCACTGCGGTCTTTCCCTTGGGCAGCAGCGCGGTCAGCTCGGTCAGCACCTGCCGGATGGGCAGGGCGTCCTTCCACGCCTCCGCGGTGTAGCCGCTGATCGCCGCGGCCTCGGCGCTGATCCGCTCGGCGCGCGCGCGGATCTTCCACTCCTTGGAGGCCAGCTCCGCCAGCCGGTAGTCGGTCAGCACGACCGCGACCTCGGTGATGTCGTGGAGCTCCGGGTCCAGCCCCCCGAATTCGCAATCCAGGAACGCGAACACGAAATCGGACACCGCTGCGCTACCGCCTTGGACCCCGCGTCTGCCCTGGAGCCGGTCGCGCCAGCCGCGGGGCGTCTGCGCACGAGGGTGGCGCTCCCAACGGGACTCGAACCCGTGTCTTGGCCTTGAGAGGGCCACGTCCTAGACCGCTAGACGATGGGAGCACACACGGGAAGGCGGGCGCAACGTAGCCGCTGGCTCGCGGCGTTGTCAACTCATCCGGCCGCGAGTGCGGCCGCTGCGCCGCGGGATTTCAAAACGGCGCATCGCTCAGCTCCTCGAGGTCGCGCTCCGGCAGCAGCGGCAGACCGTGCGCCGTACGGAAGCGGTTCTCCGCAACCACCGCCGCCCAGAGTGACGGGGCCCAGCTGCGCAGATCGCCAAGCGCCGCTTCGAGGGCGGCCCGATCGCCGCGCTCCACGGCCACCCGTCCGCGCAACAACATCACCCTCCCGTCGGCGGGCAGGAGTCGCTGCGCGCGCTCGAGCTCGGCCCGGGCGTGCTCGATGCGTCCGGCGGCCAGGGAAGCGGAGGCGCGACGCAACGCCTGCTGGCCGCGTTGCAGTCGCGCGTGTCGCGCCACGTCGGCGAAGCCCCGGGCCGCGGTCGCGTCGCCCAGGGTGTAGGCCATGCGACTCAACAACTCGTTCGCAGCGCCCGACTCGCGACCCTCGCGGGTGTCGCGGTAGCGGCGCAGCTCCGCGTAGAGGGGGCGCAGCGCGTCGCCGCGCGCGCCGTCCTCCAGCGCGCGCGCTGCCGCGTAGAACGCCAGCCGGGGGAAGCGCGGCCGCTCGCGCTCGGGGATGCGGTCGAACCAGGGCCACGCCCGGCTCGGATCGACCCGGTACAGGGCGCGGCCGGTCTGGTACGCGTCGTCGGGGCTCGACGAGCGGGCGAAGGCGTCTGCGAAGGCCTCGGCGGCCGAGCCGTGGTCGCTTCTCCGCGCCGCCAGGTGGGCGCCCAGCAGGCGCAGCGGCTCGGCGCGCTCGGGGTGCTGCGCGGCGAGCCGGCGCAGCGCCGCCGCCGCGTCCGGCTCCGTGGCCGGCTCGCGCAGCCGCGCGGCCTCCAGCAGCGCGTGGCGCTCCAGCGGGTCCACTGCGCCGCGGTGTTGCCGGAGCAGACGACGGAGCTTGGCCCCGTAGGGCCAGCGCGGGTCGCTCTCGTTGCGCTTGAGCAGGGAGCGTGCGACCGCGGCGACGTCCACCGGGCCGCGCAGCGGAGGCAGCACGGGTGCGTCGGGCGCCAGTCGCGCTTCGATCTCGGCGAAGTCGAGGTCGTGCCAGGCGAGCTGGCGGGGAACGCGCGTCTCGACGAACGCGTTGTCGTCGGTGTTGGCCGCGTCGGGTTCGATGGCCGCGAAGGCGGCCAGCGGCCCCTCACAGCGGGCGAGCAGGTCGGCGGCGCCCCGGATCCCGAACTGGGCGAGCAGCTCCCGGATTTCCTCCCGTTGCAGCCGCTCGGCCAGCGCCGTCGCGTCCAGGGTGATCGGCTCGCGGGCGCCGAGCAACAGGAACGCGCCGCGCCCGTCCTCGCCGTCGATGTCCAGCAGCAGCGCACCCCGGAAGACGCGCTCGAAGCTCGTCGCGATCGCGAGCCACGCCGCGGAGTCGGTGCGAAAACCGTTCACCCACAGGGCGAAGCGGCCGCTCGCGCTCAGGTTCGCGCGGGCCAGCCGGAAGAACTCCTCCGTGAACAGGTTGGCGGCGCCGATCCGCCAGGGGTGGCTGGGCTGGGAGGCGATCACGTCGTAGCCCGGCCCGCCGCTGCGCGCGGCCAGCAGCAGCTCGTTGCGCCCGTCATTGATCCGCAGCGTGACCCGCGGGTCCTCCAGCGGGTTCGCGCGGCCCGCGAGCAACACGTCGAGCGACTGCGCCACGCCGCCCTCGATCTCGACGACCTCGATCGACTCGAGTCCCGCCCGACCCAGGGCGCTCACGGTGGTGCCGCCACCGAGTCCGATCACCAGTGCGCGCTGGGGAGCGTCGGCGGTGAGGGCGGGCAGCAGCCCGAGCAGCACCGATTCCAGGTCCAGGTACGGCGGAGCGAGGTTGACGCCCGCTTCGGGCAGTCCGTTCGTCGCGAGCGTCCGCGAAGACGCGCGCGCCTCGACGCTGACGATCGACGAGCGACCCTCGATCACGAGAACCTGGGAGGCGCGCACGCGCTCCAGCTGACGCCGGTAGCCGGGCAGGTCCAGCGCCCGGATCGAGCGGCCGGCGATCGCTTCTTCGAGCCCCACGCCCGGGAAGCCGATCGCGACCGCGAGCAGCACCGCGGCGGCCGCGCCCACCCCGCCGAGCCGGGCCGGACCCGGGCCGGTCTGGAAGCGGGCCAGGACCCACAGCGCGAGGCACAGATCGATCAGCACCAACAGGTAGGCCGCCGCGTCGGTGCCGAGTTCCGGGATCCACCAGAAGCTCACGATCAGGCTGGCGGCGATGGCGCCCGCGGTGTTGACCGCCGTGGCGAGCCCGACGCCGCGGCCGACGCCGGCGGCCCGGCGGGTGGTGATGCGGATCAGCACGGGGAAGGCCGCGCCGAACAACGCCGTCGGCAGCAGCACCAGGGGCGCCACCAGCGCGAACAGCAGGTGCACCGCGTCGCCGCCGCCCGCGGCGCCGGCCAGCCGCTGCAGGGCGTGGGGCAGGTAGGGCACGGCCGCCAGGCCCGCGGCGACGCACACGGCGATCCCGACGTGGAGCCAGCCGAACGCGCGGGGCAGATCGCGGATGCGATCGACGAAGGGCGCCATGGCGAGGCTGCCCAGGGCGATCCCGAGCAGGAAGGCCGAGAGCACGGCGGCGAAGCCGTAGAGCGTCCCCTCCATGACGATGCCGAACACGCGGGACCAGACGATCTCGTAGCCGATGGCCACGAAGCCCGAGACCCCGAAGCAGGCCAGGAAGGCGCCCCGCGCGGATGCCTCGGCGGTGGGCGCGGGCGGCTGCGCGGTGGCGGGGCCGACGGCGCGGGCCGCCAGCCACAGCGCGGCGAGGCCCACCGCCAGGTTGAGCGCCCCCGCCGTGGCCAGCGAGCGGGAAAGGCCCAGCTCCGGGATCAGCCAGAAGCCGCACAGGTAGGCGCCCAGCACGGCGCCCAGCGTGTTGACGCCGTAGAGCAGGGCGCTCCAGCGGCCCCGGCTGGCGTCCTCGCTCACCACCGCGCGCGCCACCAGCGGAAGCGTCGCGCCCATGGCTGCGGTCGGGGGCAGCAGGATGA
>JAZFWH010000208.1:0-56722 GCA_036482635.1 Myxococcota bacterium | reverse complement strand
GGGCTTCCCGGATGCTCCCGAACATCCACCCAAAAAGTTCGGAAACGACCGCTTCGTACAGGGCTCGCTTGTTCGGGAATTGGTAGAGGATGGCGGTACCCAAGATTCCCGCCCGCTCGCCGATCGCATCCAGGGACGTCCTGTCGAATCCCGATTCGGAAAAGAGCCCTTCGGCCGCTTCGAGGATGGCGTCCCGGGTCCGCTCGGACTTTGAAGGCTTTGTGGTGCGCATGCGCCGGCCAGGGCTCTCTGCCACTTGACCTTATCTGATTTGAGTATAAAATCAAAAATGAGTATTAACTCAAAATTGGATTCTCGACCCTCGCCCCCTGGCGGGTGAGGGTTCGCCGCGGCGATCCTGCGAAGCCACCGAGGACGACATCCATGAGCCTGTACGACGGCCCTCTCTTCGACGCTGACAACCACTACTACGAGGCCCACGACGCCTTCATCCGCCACGTGCCCAAGCATATGCATAGGCGCTGCGTCCAATGGGTCGAGATGGAGAACGGCAAGAAATTCCATCTGGTTGGGGGCAAGCTCGACCGTCAGACCCCCAATCCGACCTTCAACCCGATCTCCAAGCCCGGAGTGTTGCGCCAGCTCTACCGGGGAAATCCGGGTGGAAAGTCGGGCATCGAGCTCGTTCGCTCCGCCCTCGAGCCCATGCCGCCCGAGTACATGGACCGCGATGCACGGCTCTTGCGAATGGACGAACAGGGCCTCGAGGCAGTCTGGCTCTTCCCGACGGAAGGCGTCCTGTACGAAGAGCCCCTGAAGGACGACATCCAGGCTGTGTGTGCCTTGTTCCAGGGCTTCAACCGGTGGCTTGATGAGGACTGGGGCCTCAACTACCAAAACCGGATCTTCAGCGCGCCCTACTTTTCACTCGCCGACGTCGATTGGGCCTGCCGGGAACTCGAGTGGGCCCTCGAGCGTGATGCGCGTGTGATCGTCATGCGTCCGGCCGCGGCCTGGACCCGTCTCGGTCCCCTCAATCCGGCCGATCCGGAGTTCGATCCCTTCTGGGCCCGGGTGAACGAAGCCGGGATCTGCGTGGTGGCCCACGTGGCGAACTCCGGATATTCGACCAACGGCTACGCAGGCAAGGGCCTTCTCGACAGCCTCGGTATTGGGTTGCAGCCCACCATCGCCGGCTTTGGTCCGGAGCGGGCGATCTACGACTTCCTGATCAGCTTGGCTTACGACAAGCTTTTCGAGCGCTTTCCGAACCTGCGCATCGCATCGGTCGAAAACGGCTCGGGCTATCTCGGCGACCTATTTCGCAAGCTCGACCAGTCCAAGCGTCGGATGCCGCACTGGTACAAGGAAGATCCCTCGGACCTCTTCCGCGCGCACGTGTGGATCAATCCGTTCTGGGAAGACGACCTGTCTGCGATCGCCGACCAGATGGGCGCCGATCGCGTGATCTTTGGATCGGATTGGCCGCACATGGAGGGCCTCGAGAAACCGCGCGACATCTTCGAAGAGCTCGGCGGAATCTCCCCGCAAGACCAGGCGAAGATCTTGCACACCAACGCGGCGTCCCTCAACCAACGGCTGGTGGCCTGAACGTGGCGGCAGATGTCTCGTACAAGGAGATTCATTACGAAGTGCAGGACGGGCGAGCTCGCATCACACTGGCCCGACCGGACAAGCACAACGCCATCACGACACCGATGCTCGACGAGCTCGAGCATGCGCTCTGGAAAGCTGACGATGACCGCAGCGTCCATTGCGTGGTCCTGCGCGGCCAGGGGCCCAGCTTTTGCTCGGGCTACGACCTTACCGCGCTGCCCCGACGCAGCCCCGAATCGGGGCTAAGGACGGGGCGAAGTCACGACGACGATATCTGGCTGATCGAGCGCAACAACCGGCGTATTCGTGCGCTGTGGGAGACGCATAAGCCCTCGATCGCGCAGGTCCACGGCGCCTGCCTGGCGGGTGGCACCGATCTGGCCCTCGCCTGCGACATGGTGATTGCCGCGGACAATGCGCGAATCGGCTTTCCGGCGGCGCGCAGTCTCGGCGCTCTGCCCAACAACTTGTGGCTCTACCACTGCGGCCCCCAGTGGGCCAAGCGACTTCAGCTCACTGGCGACTCGGTGAGCGGGGCCGACGCCGCGTCGATCGGCCTGGTGATGAAGGCGGTTCCGGCCGAGTTCCTCGAAGCGGAGGTCGAGCACCTAGCCCGCCGTCTCTGCAAAATCGATCCGGACCTGTTGGCTGCGAACAAGCGCATCATCAACCTGGGGCTCGAGCTGATGGGCGCCCAGGTCCTGCAACGGCTTGCCGCTGAGAACGATGCCCGTGCTCACCACGCCGCTGCAGTTCGGGAGTTCGGGCCCAGTGTGCGGGAACACGGACTGAAAGAGACCCTTCGCCGGCGCGATGAACCCTTTGGCGAAGGCGTCGCCCACGTCACTCGACCCGATACTGACACCAATCCACGGGAACCGAAGGCGTGACCCGCCTCGCCGATGCCGACGCCCAGCGGCTGGTCGATGCCGATTCCTATGCCGCACACGGATACCCGCACGAGATCTGGACGCGGCTCCGGCGCGAACGCCCCGTCGCGTGGGTCGAGCCGGTGGGATTCGAGCCGTTCTGGGCGGTTACCAAGCATCGAGACATTCGGGCGATCTCCATGCAACCCGATCAATTCTCGAGCCGGGGCCGCAATATCATGATCACGCGCGCTGCCGCCGAAAGCTTGGCCGCGGCGCTGCCTCCCAATTTGATCCAGATGGACCCACCCGAGCATCGGTCCTATCGACAGATCGCCTCCCCCTGGTTTACGCCCCGCAATCTCAAGGCGATCGAGGAGCGCCTTCGTGACTGCGCTCGCTCGCTCGTGGACCGGCTGGCGGACCGAGACGAATGCGACTTTGTCAGCGAGATCGCCGCACCGCTTCCGCTCCGCCTGATCGGCCACCTGCTCGGCATTGCACCCGCCGACGAAGCCTTCGTCCTAGAGCGCACCAACGAACTGTTCGGCTTTGAGGACCGGGAGTTCCGGCGCTCCGACAAGTCCGGTGTGACCGCCGCGAGCGAACTCGTGGGGTTCTTCAAGCAGATCCTTGACGAGCGTCGCACCGATCCTCGCGAGGACATCGCCACGCTGCTGGCGCGGGCCACCCTGGACGGCGAACCCATGGGTGAGGCGGATCGTCTCGGATACGCCTTCCTGTTCCTCACTGCGGGCCACGAGACGACCCGCAACGCGCTCTCCGGAGGCATGCTCGCACTCATCGAACGCCCAGAAGAGTGCGCAAAGCTCCTGGCCGACCCGACACTCGCAACCAGCGCTGCCGAAGAGTTCCTGCGTTGGACCACACCCGTCAGTCACTTCCTCCGCACAGCGAATCAGCCCCTGACACTGGGCGGAGCCGCCATCTCCGAGGGCGATACGCTGTGCCTCTACTACCCCTCGGCAAACCGAGACGAAGACGTCTTCGCCGAACCCTTCGAGTTTCGCGTCGATCGAACGCCGAATCCCCACCTAGCGTTCGGCATCGGTGAGCACTTTTGCCTCGGTGCTTCGCTCGCCCGCATGGAGATTCGTATCTTCTGCGAGGAGATCCTCCCGCGCCTGGATCACTTGGAGCTCGCCTCCCCACCGGAACGGCTCGCGTCTACGTTTGTCGGGGGGATCAAACACCTCCCCATCCGATTCCGCATGAGGGACGCGAACGCGGCGGTCCGATGACAAGGCACGAATCCAACTGAATGCGGATAGTCGCTTCAACCGGGTTTCGAGGTCCGAGAACCTCCGGTTGTGACAGCTCCCCCGGGGATCTCAGGTTCTTGGGACTCTTTGGACTGTAGGCGAAACCTCGAATCCACCCTCGAGCATGCGACTACCAGAACGTCTCGAGGATCTGTTCCTTTGGAATCTGGTCCCGGATCTTTTCGTGCAGGACGGGCAAGAGCGACCAATGCAATCCGGGGCGCTTGTGGTGGGCGGTGTGGAGCCCGAGGTTGCCAGTCAGCGCGTTGTAGAGGCGATTGTCGCGGCTGCGGCTGGCATGGAGGTGGTCGTTCGACAGACAGCCCGCATGGTGCTCGTAGGTGGCCCATATCGTGTGAAAGAGCGTGAAGAAGGCCGGCACCAGAAAGACGAGCACGGTCTCCAGCGGGCGAAGCCAGAGCCCGACACCGATCAAGCCCCAGAGTGGCAGCTTCATCAGCAGGAAGTAGCGGAAGTATCTCGGATGGTGCAGCCCGACGCGGACAATGTCGATCTGATGGTGGAGGAGCAGATCGATGGAGTACTCGAGGCGACCCATCTGCGTACCGTCGGCTCGTGTCCAACGGGATTCGTCGGGACGCTCGTGGGGAGGCTGGTTCAGGTAGTTGACATGATGTCCGAGGTTATGGTGGAGCACCCAGCTATAGGGCCCGACGCCGCACTGCAGGGATAACACCAGGTCGTAGAGTCGGTTCAGCCATGGGGCGCGGAACGAGTTGACGTGCTGATGGTGGTGGTTGATTGGGGCGATGAATATGCCGAGCACCGTCAGCGGAATTACACTCATCGCGCAGATCAACGGCGTCGCCAGGGCCCAGATTGCCAGGCGAAGGATGAAGACCGCCACCACGTAGGCGATGGGACCGCGGTCGGCCTTGTATTTCAAGATGGTTCCCCGGCGAGCGGCGGTCGCGGTAATGCGACCGCTTCCCTCGATGCTCCCAGGCTCCAGACTGGCTTCCAAGTCGAACTCCCGCACGGCGCGCGGATCGCCCGGGCCGCGAGAAGATGCCGGAAGGCGAGCCATCGGATCAGCGTGCTTCGATTCTCTCGTCTGTCTCTTTTGGGGGGGGACAGAGAGGTGGAAGTCTATAGAAGGATTCGACCCGGGGGCTGGCAAGAAATGTAAAAGTCTTGTGAGATCGCGACATCCCGGCTGCGCAGCGAAAGACCTCCCGAGGAACGACCTGGCTGTCCCAGCAGAATTCCGCGACTGGAATGACCGCTCGCTCCAGACCACGTGTGGTTGGATCGATGCGCAGAGGGTGTCGTCCGTATCCTCTCGCAACGCGGACCACTCACTCGTAGCGGGTTCGCTCAGCGTGGTAGTGGTCGAAGCCGACGACCTCCTGGAGCTCCGAGAAGTCGAGCGGCGCATCGGCGGGGGGAGCCCCGACGCGCAGGGCGGTCGGGGCGTCGCGCATCGCCCGGGCGGCGCTCGACAGCAGGGTGAGCGGATAGGCGAGAATCTTGTAGCCGAGCTCCTCGAGGCGGGCGGGCGGGAGACAGGGCGACTCGCCCTGCTCCACCATGTTGGGGGATATAGTCACTTCAACCGGGTTTCGAGGTCCGAGAACCTCCGGTGATGACAACTTCCCCGCGGATCTCGGGTTCTTAGGACTCTTAGGACCGTAGGCGGGGGGGCGAGGAAGGTTTCCAGCCCCCCTGGCCCACGCCGCAGAGGACGTTCTCCTCGGGGCGGGGGCGCCTGTGGATGGCGGTTCGTAACAGGCTCTAGTCGATGTAGCCGAGCGCGCGGAGCGCCTCCTCCTCGGCGGCCGTGAGCTCGTGCGCTTCGCCGGTGCCGGTGGCCTGGCTCTTGGCGAGCTTCTCCTGGGCCTCGGCGTGGGCGCGCAGCTCGCTCGCGATCTGCTCTCGCTCGGCCCGCAGATTGCGGCTCTCGCCCGGGTCTTCCGCGACGTGGTAGAGCTCCTGCGCCGATCGGCGTGCAGCTGGTGGCCGCGACGGGCCGCGAAGATCTGCTGCTGCGCGTGGCCGGGCAGCTCGGGGAGGCCTACCCCTGGGCCGAGCGGCTTCCGGAGGTCCACGCCTCCCGCCGCTAGCAAGCGGGCCCAGCTCGCGCGCCGCGACGCGCAGCCGAGCGGAGTTTGGTACCGGGCCGCGCGCCAGCGCTGCCAGCAGCGGCGGGGTGGTCGGGCCCGGAGCTGGCTGACGCTGGCTCGCGGAGATAGCGTGTGCTCCGTCCGCTTCGAGCCTCGGTGGGGGTACGGGCAGGCCCGGAGTGGAAAAGAGGAAGACACCAACCATGTCGAAAACCAGCTGGGTCCTCGCCGTTCTGCTGCCGTTCGTCTTTGCCGCGGCGCCGGCCGGCGCCGGGGAGGCGGACGAAGCCAGCATGGAAATCCTGCGGGACACGCTCCGCAGCAACAAGAAGGCGCTCGTCGCCGTGAACCTCGCGCTCAGCGACGAGCAGGCCCGCGCGTTCTGGCCAGTCTACGACCGCTACCAGGCGGAGCTCACGGTCGTTGGCGATCGCCTCCTCCAGGTGATCGACGACTACAAGCGGACCTTCGGGAGCACGAAGGACGACGAGGCGCGCAAGCTCGTCGACACCTACCTCGCCGTCCAACGCGACCGCGTGGCGCTCCGGCACTCGTACGTGGAGCTCTTCGCCGAGGCGCTGCCGGGCCGCACGCTGATGCGCTTCTACCAGATCGAGACCAAGATCTACGCAGTCATGTTCTACGAGCTCGCCGCATCGATCCCGGTGATCGAGCAATGAGGGGCGGCATGGAGAAGGGCTTCCGGAGCGGACGCCCCTGGAGAGGAGCACCCGTGATCACCCGGCTCTCGGGGCCCGTGGTGGCCCTGCTGCTTGCAACGCTCGTCCTCGGCCCGGCCGCACCGGTGCCGGCCACGGCCGCCAGCGGCCAGTCGATCGAGCGCGACGCCCGCGCCACCCTCGAGAAACTCTACCGCAAGAACCCCGGCGCGCGTCTGCTGCGGGACAAGGCCCATGGCGTCCTGGTCTTCCCCAAGATGGTGAAGGCGGGCTTCATGTTCGGCGGCCAGCTCGGCGAGGGGGCGCTCTTCCGCGGTGGCAAGGTCGCCGGCTTCTACAACTCCGTGGCGGCCTCCTACGGCTTCCAGGCCGGCGCGCAGGTCTTTGGCTACGCACTCTTCTTCATGAGCGACTCCGCGCTCGCTTACCTCGACAAGAGCGGGGGCTTCGAGCTCGGCGCGGGCCCGAGCCTGGTCGTCTTGGACGAGGGCGGGGCGAAGTCGCTCACCAGCACGACGCTCACCCAGGACGTCTACGCCTTCATCTTCGACCAGAAGGGCCTGATGGGGGGCGTGGGGATCCAGGGCTCGAAGATCACCCGGGTGTCGAAATAGCGCGCGAGGCGCCCGCACAGCGGGAGCGGAGCGCTCGGGCAACCCCCTGGCGGCTGGTCACGGCTCCACGGGCAATCTGGGTAGCTGTCGATACCGGATTCTGAGACAGCTTCTAGTCGATGTAGCCGAGCGCGCGGAGCGCCTCCTCCTCGGCGGCCGTGAGCTCGTGCTTCAACTGGGATTCGAGGTCCGAGAACCTCCGGTCATGACGACACCCCCGGGGATCTCAGGTTCTTGGGACCGTAGGCGAAGTAGCTGGGGTCAGCCCGAGGTCCGTGTCAGCTTTTTCGTGTCGTTGTGATCGAACTTGCGGCCGTAGATGTCGAGCGACGTCGTCTCCGAGTAGCTCATGCAGTCGCCGCTGACATCGAGGCGGTGTTCGAGCGCCACCGTGCTCGCGTTGTCTCGCATGAAGGGCGACTCGATGATCCCCCAGTCGGGATCACCTTTCTTCGCATACACGTCGAGGACAACCTCGGATCCGCTCGCGTCGCCTTCGAACGAACCTCCGGCGAGCACTGCGACAACTCTCGGGATGTTGACGGACTGCGCGATCATCCTGGTGGCGGGATCCCACGTCCAGTATCCGATCTGGTCGTGAAAGACCTCGTCGTTGGACTTGCGGGTGACGACCTGGTGGTAGCGGACGATGGCCAGGGTCTCCCTCTCCCTGCGCTGCGATGTGACTCTTGCGCGGCGCACCGTGTTTCGCGCTGGGGGCGGATCGTCACTGCAACAGGGTTTCGAGGCTGCGTCCGGTTGAGAGCTTGGATTTGAGACTTCTCGTCGACGCAGAGGACGAGGGCACGCTCCGGTGGATCGAGGTGCAGACCGACAATGTCGGCCATCTTGGTCCTCGAGGTTCGGATCGGTGCTGAACTTGAAGGTCTCAACGCGGTGCGGCTGCAGGGGCGCGCGGTCGGTCCCTCCGCGCGGCTCTGGAGCGTGCCCGGAGTTGGACACATCGAGACGCTGAATCATCCCCAATGGCGGGTTCGGTTGCTTCGCCTCCGCGATGAGGTCCCGACCAGATCCTGACGTGATCTGATCGGAGCGGGTCAGAATTCTTTCGTTCTGTCAAAGCGGGGGGAAATACACTCGGTCTGGTCCGTCTCATCGCAGCCGCTGCGAGAAGGCTAACGCCGGTGGCGAATTCGCCGATACGTGATTGGTCCACGACGCGCCGATCCCTCCTCGGCCGTTCCCTGTTGAACCGACCTGCGCCGGGGAGGACATTCATCTTGAAGTTCGAGCACGTTTCGATCGCCAGCGTTCGCCACTACGACGCGCCACATCGGATCACCTCCGCTGAGCTCGACGAACAGCTCATGCCGACTCTCGACCGTCTCGACATCCGGCCGGGCATGCTCGAGGCGCTGGCCGGAATCAGCGCAAGGCGGTTCTGGGATCCAGGAGTAGAGCCGAGCGAGGTCGCCTCCATGGCCGCCGAGCGGGCGATCGAGGAGTCCGGCATCAACCGGGATCGCATCGGGATTGTCATCAACACATCTGTATGTCGAGATTACATCGAGCCTTCAGTGGCCTGTCTGGTTCACAGGAATCTCCAGCTCGGAGAGCACTGCATCAACTTCGACGTCGGCAACGCCTGCCTGGGTTTTCTCAACGGCATGGACATCGTCGGAAATATGATCGAGCGCGGTGAGATCGAGTACGGGCTCGTGGTGGACGGCGAGAGCAGTCGCTACATCACCGAGACGACGATCGAACGCCTCAATCGCGAAGATAGCGACGAGAAGATGTTTCGCGAGCAGTTCGCCGCCCTCACCCTCGGATCGGGTGCGGCGGCGATGGTGCTCACGCGCTCGGAATTCAGCCCCGAAGCGCCGCGCTATCTGGGGGGGGTCAAAGTCGCTGCCACCTCGCACAACCGGCTGTGCACCGGCCAGGTCGACGAGATGAAGACCGATACCAGAAAGCTCCTGCTCGCGGGCCTCGAGGTTTCATCGAAGGCCTGGTCGGTGGGCCAGAAGTTTCTGGGCTGGTCCAGTGACGATATCGACGAGTTCGCCATGCACCAGATCAGCAAGGTGCACTCCTCCCAGCTCGTCGAGACCCTCGGCATCGCTCCCGACAAGTGCCTGCTCATCTACCCCGAGTTCGGCAACATCGGCCCGGCCGGTGTGCCGACAGTGCTCTCGAAGGCCCTGGATGAGGGGCGCATCAAAAAGGGAGACAAGGTCCTGATGGGTGGGATCGGGAGCGGCATCAACTGTGCGGCGGCCGGCATCCTCTGGTAGGAATGCGAGTCTCGACCTCGCTGTATCCCTTCGAGGGCCGCCATTTCAACCTCGGCGGGTTGCGGTACCACTATCTCGACGAGGGCAAGGGCGAGCCGGTCGTCATGCTCCACGGAAACCCCACCTGGTCGTTCTACTACCGCGACCTGGTGCGCGGCCTGCGCGACCGGTATCGGATCATCGTTCCGGATCACATCGGTTGCGGCCTGTCCGACAAGCCCGACGACACGCGCTACGAGTACTCACTCGAGCGTCGGGTCGACGATCTCGACGCACTCTTGGACGACCTGGGTCTCGACCAGAAGCTGACGCTGGTGATGCACGATTGGGGCGGCATGATCGGGATGTCCTGGGCCGTGCGTCACCCCGATCGCATTCGCCGCCTGGTGCTTCTCAATACCGCCGCCTTCCACCTGCCGAAAGCCAAGAAGTTGCCGACGGCGCTGTGGTGGGTGCGCAACACATCGTTCGCCGCGTTCATGGTCCGGCGCTTCAATGCCTTCAGCCGGGGCGCGGCCTGGGTGTGCTGCACGCGACGGCGCCTGTCCAAGGAAGTGCGGGACGCCTATTGCGCCCCCTACGACTCCTGGGAGAATCGCATCGCGACGCTTCGCTTCGTCCAGGACATTCCTCTTCGGGCCGGTGACCGTGGCTACGATCTGATCAGCGAGGTCGAGAGCAAGCTCGGGTCGTTTGCCGACACCCCGGTGCTCATCTGCTGGGGCGAGAAGGACTTCGTGTTCGACCATCACTTCCTCGACGTGTGGCAGCAACATCTTCCCGACGCTGAGGTGCACCGCTTCCCCGACTGTGGCCACTACGTGCTGGAAGACGCGAGCGACGAGATCCTCGCGCTGGTCGAGCGATTCCTGGCCGACCCCCCGAGCGAATGAGCGAGAGCTTCGCCAGCATCGCCTCGTTCCTGCCTCGGATGGCGGCAAAGCAGCCGCATGCGCTGGCCATCGTCCACCCCGAGGGCCGCGATCGGCAGGGCGTGGTCCGCTACACCCATTACACCTATGCCCAGCTCGACGCCCAGAGCGATCTCATCGCTCGGGGCATGGACGCGGTGGGTGTGGGCCGCGGTGTGCGCACGGTCCTGATGGTCCGCCCCAGTCTGGAGTTCTTTGCGCTCACCTTCGCGCTGCTCAAGACTGGCGCCGTCCCGGTCATGGTCGACCCGGGCATTGGCCTTGCAAGCCTCGCGACTTGCCTGGGCGAGGCCGAACCTGCGGCCTTCATCGGAAGCCCCCTGGCACACGCCGCACGGGTGGCTCTGGGCTGGGGCCGGGCGACCATCAAGACGCGGATCACGTTGGGACGCCGCCTGTTCTGGGGCGGCCATACGCTCGCGCAGGTGAAGGAAATCGGGCGCGAGCGGCCCCCGCAGCCGATTCCTCCGGTCGGCGAGCGCGATGTGGCGGCCATCGTGTTCACCAGCGGCAGCACGGGGGTGCCCAAGGGCGTGGTCTACGACCACGGCAACTTCGCCGCCCAGGTAGAGATGATCCGGACACTGTACGACATCCGTCCCGGGGAGATCGACCTACCTACCTTCCCATTGTTCGCACTCTTCGATCCGGCGCTCGGTATGACCACGATCGTGCCCGACATGGATCCGACCCGCCCGGCGCGGGTGGACCCTCGGAAGATCATCGAGGCGATCGAAGATTTCGGTGTCACGAACATGTTCGCTTCGCCGGCCCTGCTCAACACCGTGGGGCGCTATGGAGCGGAACACGGGGTGAAGCTGCCTTCTCTCAGGCGGGTGATCTCCGCCGGCGCGCCGGTTTCCGCAACGGTAATGGAGCGTTTCGTGACTCTGCTCGAGTCGGACGCAAAGATCTTCACTCCCTATGGCGCCACCGAGTCGCTGCCCGTCGCCTCGATTGCCAGCGACGAGGTGCTGGGCGAAACGCGCAAGCGAAGCGATCAAGGCGAAGGCATCTGCGTAGGTCGTCCGGTGGCGCCTGTGCGAGTCAGCCTGATCCGCATCGACGACGGTCCGATCGATACCTGGGACGACGCCCTATGCGTTCCTCCCGGCGAGGTGGGGGAGATCGTCGTGAAAGGTCCGCCGGTCACCCGCGCCTACTTCCGAAGGGAGCGGGCCACCAGATTGGCCAAGATCCGGGACGCTCGGGGCGAAGGATTTTCCCATCGCATGGGTGACCTCGGCCGTTTCGACGAACAGGGCCGGCTGTGGTTCTGCGGACGCAAGACCCAGCGCGTGGTAACCACTTCGCGCACGTTTTTCACCGTTCCCTGCGAGGCAGTCTTCAACGCGGATCCCAGGGTCTATCGTTCGGCACTGGTGGGAGCGCGGATCCACGGAGAGACCCGGCCGGTGCTGTGCGTGGAGCTCGAGAAGGGCGTGCGGCCCGACACAACGCTCACGCGTGACCTGCTGGCGCTGGGCGCCGAGCACGAGCACACCCGCGACATCCGCTGCGTGCTGTACCACCGCGGATTCCCCGTCGACATCCGCCACAATGCCAAGATCGGGCGCGAGAAGCTGGCCATCTGGGCGGCGCGAAAGCTCTCATGAGATCACTCGTCACCGGCGGAGGGGGCTTTCTCGGTGGTGCGATCGTGCGGCGGCTGCTCGCACGGGGCGACGACGTGCGCAGCTTCTCCCGGGGCACGTACCCGGAGCTCGAGAAGCTTGGCGTCGAGGTTCGACGAGGAGACCTCTGCGACTCCGAGGCGGTGTCCGCCGCAGTCGAAGGCTGCCAGCGGGTCTTTCACGTGGCGGCGCTGCCGGGAGTATGGGGCGCATACGAGGAATACCACCGCACCAATGTCGTCGGGACCGACAACGTGCTGGCGGCTTGCCGCGCTCACGGTGTAACGAAGCTCGTGTACACCAGTACGCCGAGTGTGGTTCACGCAGGCGGCGACATCGAGGGCGGTGACGAGTCGCTGCCCTACGCGAAGGAGTTTTCCGCTCACTATCCGAGAACCAAGGCAATTGCCGAGCAGAGAGTGCTCGCGGCGAACGGCGAGAAGCTCTGCACCGTGGTCCTGCGTCCCCATCTGATCTGGGGTCCGGGCGACAACCATCTGATTCCCCGCATCGTGGCCCGCGGTCGGGCGGGGCGGCTGTGCCTGATTGGCAAGCGGTCCAACATGATCGACACGGTCTATATCGACAACGCAGCGGATGCCCACATCCTTGCGGCGGATCGTCTGGAACCCCACGCCGCCTGTGCGGGCAAGGCCTACTTCATCAGCAACGGAGAGCCGCTGCCTCTCGCCGAGATCACCAACGGTATCCTGGCCGCAGCTGGGCTGCCCCCGGTGACGCGGCACATTCCGTCGTCCGTCGCCTACGGCATCGGTGCGCTCGCCGAGTTCGTCTACGGCCTGCTGCGGATCCGCAGTGAGCCGCCGCTGACTCGCTTCGTCGCGCGCCAGCTATCGACAGCGCACTGGTTCGAGATCCGCGCTGCCCGTCGTGACCTCGGTTACGAGCCCGCGGTGTCGATCGGGGAGGGGCTGCGTCGCCTGGCGGAGTCGATGTGGAAGGATCAGGCGTCTCCCGCCTGAGGGCCCCACCGCCGCGATCGGCGGGGGCGCCTGTGGATGGCGGTTCGTGAGAGGCTCTAGTCGATGTAGCCGAGCGCGCGGAGCGCCTCCTCCTCGGCGGCCGTGAGCTGGCGCGCTTCGCCCGCGCCGGTGGCCTGGCTCCTGGCGAGCTTCTCCTGGGCCTCGGCGTGGGCGCGCAGCTCGCTCGCGATCTCCTCTCGCTCGGCCCGCAGATTGCGGCTCTCGCCCGGGTCTTCGGCGACGTGGTAGAGCTCCTGCGCCTTCAGGCCGCGCGGGCTCGGCTGCTCCATCACCTCGATCAGCTTCCACTCGCGGGTGCGCACGGCGCGCAGCACGTTGCCCTCGTGGTCCTCCTCGGCGAAGACCATGCGATCTCCCGGCGGCGGTTCGGCCGCCAGGTCGACGCCTTGCATGGCGGGCGGGATCTCGGCGCCGGCCCGGGCCAGCAGGGTCGGCGCCACGTCGATCAGACCGACGACGCGATCCCCGGCGTCGCCCACGACCGACCGCTCGCGCCCCCCCCACTTGATCAGCAGGGGCACGCGGATCTGCTCGTCGTAGAGGGTGAGTCCGTGCCACCAGCCGTCGTGCTCCTGGAACTCCTCGCCGTGATCGGCCACCAGCGCGATCAGCGTGTCGTCGTAGAGGTCCAGCTCGCGGAGCTTCTCGAGCAGGGCGGCGAAGTTCGCGTCGAGGTACTCGATCTCGCCGACGTAGAGCCGCCGCATCTCGGCGGCGAGTGCGGCGTCCGGGTGCTGGTTCGACACGCGCGCGATCGCCTGGCCGTCGTACGGGTGAACGAAGTACGGGTCGTGCGGGTCCATGTAGTGCAGGAAGAGGAAGAAGCGGGCGTCGCGGTGCCGCTCCAGGAAGTCGAAGGCCACGCCGTTCACGGTGGCGGAGTCCTGGTAGAAGTCGCCCACTCGCAGGCCGCCCTTCCGCTTGAACCAGACCGCGCGCGCGATCGAGTAGAGGATCAGCTTCGAGGACGACTCCTTCGCCCCGGCCAGGTAGTCGGGGGCCAGGTAGTGGTACTCGTCGTAGCCCTGGTCGAACCCGAAGCTCGGTGCGAGGTTGATGTTGGAGACGATGCCGCCCGTCGCATAGCCCCTCCGCTGCATGGGCTCCGCGAGCATCTCCACCTGCTCGGAGAGCGCCGCGGGCTTCGAGATGGCGCCGTGGGTCGAGGGCAGCAGCGAGCTGAGCAGCGTCGCCGCCGAGGGCTTGGTCCAGGAGGCGTGTGCGTAGGCGTCGAAGATCGCCCCGCCGTCCCCGGCGAGGCTGCACAGCGCCGGGGTGTTCACGTCCTGCGCGCCGTAGCAGGAGAGGTGGTCGGCGCGCAGCGTGTCGACCATCACGAGGATCACGTTCGGCCGCTCGCGCAGCTCCGCGGGCACCGGCGGCGGGGCCTGGCGATCGGCGCCGCTCCCCATCAGCACGCGCCCCGCCACGGCGCCGCCGGCGACGACGACGCCCAGCGCGGCCAGCGCGGGGAGCGGTCGCACGAGGTCGCCCAGGCGGGTGCGGAACAGGCGCGGGCCCAGCAGGAAGAGCAGCAGCGCCACGGCCGCGGCGGCGCCCAGCAGCGCGGCCAGGACCGGGAGCGGCGGCATCTGCTCGAGGAACACGTCGCGGCGGATGCGGAACAGCGAGATGGCCAGCGAGAACGGCAGGAGCGTGCCGAGCAGGACCAGCGAGGGCGTCCAGCCACGGATTTCCTCGCGGTCCACCGGCAGGACCGCCAGCGCCGCGCCGCCGGCGCAGCCGAGTCCGCCCAGCAGCGCGGCGTAGGCGAGGGGCCCGTACCAGAGCACCTGGGCGTCCCCGCCCAGGCCGCCCAGCGCGATCACGAGCGACTCGGCGGCGCCGATCAGCAGGCCGCCGCACAGGCCGCTTGCCAGGCCGAGTGCGGCGCCCAGGCGCACGCGTTGCCAGAGGGGAGGCGGCGCCGACAGCGCTCGCTCGGAGCGCCGCTCGCGCTCTTCGTCCGTCTCGAGCGTGACGGCCGCCTTCGCCGCCTCCGCGTAGTCGACCTGGACGCCGTTCACGCGGCAGAAGGCCGGGTGGTAGTTCCTGGGCCGGAACCACCAGAAATACGCCCCCAGCATCGTGAGCGCCTCGGCCGCCCAGAAGCCCAGGGCCGCCGACACGATCGCATTGGCGGGGCCGATCACGTTGCCGAGCAGGAAGTACTGCGCGGCCTCCCGGATCCCCTCGCCGGCGATGGTGAAGGGCGAGAGGACGGTCGCCAGGATCTGCACCGAAGAGCCGAGCACGGTGGGCCAGAACTCGGCCTGCGTGGCTCCGATCGCCAGCGCGGTGAACCAGTACATGGTGGCCGTCGTGAAGTGGACGACGAACGAGAGAGCGAAGGCCAGCAGCACCAGCCGCTTCCGGCCGCGGTAGGCGGCCGCCGAGTGCGAGACGCGCATCACCAGGCCCTCGAGGCGCGCCTTGCCCGGGATGGGCAGGTGCTCGAGGAACCACTGGATGATGCCGGGGAACCAGAGCACCAGCATGAGTGCCCCGATCAGGCCGGTGCAGAGGGGCACGGTGACCCCAGCGATCAGGGCCGCGTTGTCACCGAACAGGGAGAAGCCGAAGGGCAGAGCGATCAGGAACGACGAGAAGATACCGGTGACGCCGATCACCTTCTCCAGCGCCGTGGTGGCGGTGACCTCGACGGTTCGGCCGCTGAAGCGCGCGGCGTCGTACAGCTTGTAGCCGTCCAGGCCCGCGGTGCTGGGCAGGAAGGTTCCGATGAAGCGGCCGATCAGGAACGAGCCGAAGATGTGGCGGAAGGGCAGCTCGATCGCCTGCCCGCGCAGCAGGACCTGCCAGCGGTACATCGAGGCGAGGATGCCGATGAACTTGATGCCCGCCGCGGCGGCGCAGAACACCAGGAACGTACTGAGCTCGATCCCGCCGACGGTGTCGACCACGAGCCGCCACGCGACGACCTTGCTGCCGTCCTCCATCGTCACCGGATGCGTCAGCAGCAGCCGGAAGGCCTCGAAGGTGACGACCACCTTCAGCAGGTTGAGGGTGCGGTTGCGCCAGGGCGGCCGGGCGAAGCGCGCCACCAGCACGGCGACGAGGGCGATCGCGCCGATCTCGAGCAGGACGTTCATCGGGGGGTCTCCAGCGGGCTCCGGGTCCGGCGGAGCAAGCCCAACAGGGTATGGAACCGCGCCCGCGTGACAAGATGCAGCGAACACGCAGCGCGGCTGCCGGGCCTTCGGGGCGTCGGCGCGGGGGGCGCCGCGCCGGGGATGCCGCTATTCGGGGGGCGGCGGCGCCCCGGCGGCCTTCAGGATCTCGCGGCGGCGAGCCCGGTACTCCGCCTCGCTGAGCTCGCCCTTCAGCCTGCCCTCCTCGGCGTCCGCCAGGTCTCGCAGCGTGCTCGGCGAGAGGTGCTCGGGCATCGTCGGCGCGTTGGAGACGTCTTCGAGCTCCTGCTCGCTCTCCATCAGGATCTCGCGCCGCACCACGCGGCCGGTCCCGGTGATGCGCGTGCGCGTGGGCCTGCGGAATATCTCGTCGCGCCAGTCCACGGCGAGCGAGGTCGAATCGACCTGGGCCATGGCCTTGGAGGGCAGCAGGCGGAAGCGCATGACCGACTCGCCGATTGCCGGTTGGGGGAGCTTCTCGTTCTTGTGACGGGTCTTGATCTTCCAGTCCGAGGCGGAGAAGTGGATGTAGAGCAGGTCCTCCTGCACGTACGCGACGAAGCTGGTCAGGTACTTGCGGTCGAAGATCCCGAAGCGCTTGGTCTTGTAGATGGACAGGACCGCGATTTCCTGGTTCGAATTCGCCTTGCTGAGTGCCTGCGAGAGGCCGTCGGCGATCACGTAGAGCGATTCGGTGGGCACGGCCGGCGCGCGCTTGGAGCCCTTCTTGGCCTCCATGCGCAGGTCGATGCGCGAGAGGATGTGGGCGAGCCGGGCGCCGGCGATCGTGGCCGGATGGTCGAAGTTTCGCTCGACCACCCGGGTGCCCTTCTTCTGGGTGCGCAACTCGACCTTCGTCCCCTTCGACTCGAACGCGACCTCGCGGACGTTGCGCGTGGCGCACCCGCCGCCCAGGGCCGCACACAGGAACAGGGCGAGAGCGCCGAGGGCCGCGTCCCTCACGCGCTGCCGCCCAGCGCGGCCGCGACGCGGTAGGTGACGAAGCTGGCCGCGTACGCGAGCGCGAGCAGATAGCCGAATGCGAAGGCGGGCCAGCCCCACGAGTTGGTCTCCCGGCGCATGATGGCGAGCGTCGATACGCACTGGAGCGCGAACACGAAGAATACCAGCAGGGAGGCTACGGTCGCGCCGCTGAAGACCTTCCGGCCGCTGCGCGGATCCACGTCGGCGCGGACCGCCGCGCGCAGGGAGCCGCCGTCTTCCGTGATCGCGTAGATCTGCCCCAGGGTCGCGACCATCACTTCGCGCGCGGCCAGGCTGGCGAGCAGGCCGACCCCGATCTTCCAGTCGAAGCCCAGGGGCTCGATGACAGGCTCCAGGGCGTGCCCGATCCTGCCCGCGAAGCTCCGCTCCAGCGCGTAGAGGCTGGCCTCCCGGCCGCTCAGCTCCGCCGGCGGCTCCACCCGTGGAAACGTGAGCAGCACCCACAGCACCATCGACGCGGCCAGGATGATCGTCCCGGCCCGGCGCAGGAAAGCCCAGGCGCTGCCCCAGACCTGGGACGCGACCAGGCGCAGTGTCGGTACGCGGTAGGGCGGGAGCTCCATGTAGAAGGGCATCGAGTCTCCGCGCAGCATGGTCCGCTTGAGGATCGCGGCGACGCCCAGCGCCGACGCCAGGCCGAACAGGTAGAGGCCGAGCAGCGTGAGGCCCTGCAGCCCCAGCGGTCCGAAGACGGTCACTGCGGGCACGAAGGCGCCGATCAGCAGCGCGTAGACCGGCAGGCGCGCGGAGCAGGTCATGAGCGGCGCCACCAGGATGGTGACGAGGCGATTGCGCGGCGACGGAATGGTGCGCGTCGCCATGATTCCCGGGACGGCGCAGGCGTAGGAGGAGAGCAGCGACACGAAGGCGCGACCCTCGAGACCGACCCGGCCCATCGCGCGGTCGATGACGAAGGCGGCCCGTGCCAGGTAGCCCACGTCCTCGAGCAGGTAGAGCAGGCTGAACAGCAGGACGATCTGGGGCAGGAAGATGATCACGGAGCCCACCCCGGCGAGAAGCCCGTCGGCGAGGAAGTCCGCCAGCAGGCCAGCCGGTAGCAGCGCCCGCACCGCCGCCGACCCCCGCCCGACGCCCGCGTCGATGAAGTCCATCGCCGGCTGTGCCCAGGCGAAGATGAGCTGGAAGAAGAGGACCATCGCAGCGGCGAAGACGGCCGTTCCCGCCACGGGGTGAAGCAGCGCGCGATCGATGGCGTCGGTGACGCGGTTCGCGCCCGGGCGCTGTGCAACGACGCTGGCCAGGATGGAGTCGGCCCACGCTGCGCGCCCCACGGCGTCCTCGGGCGGGACGAGGTGGGGCCGGCTCCAGCCCTCCGGCCTGGCGAGGAGTCGCCGCAGGGCGACCAGGCCGCGGCCCTTGTGGCCGACCACGCCCAGCACGGGAATGCCGAGCGCGCGCTCCAGGCGCGCGTAGTCGAGCCGCCCGCCCCGGGCGTCGAACTCGTCGGTCATCGTGAGCACCAGGCACGTGGGGGTGTTGCGGCGCAGCACCTGGCCCAGCAGCAGCAACGAGCGCTCGAGCGAGCAGGCGTCCGCGACCACCACCACCGCGTCGGGGGCGTCGGCGAGCTTGCCCTCCAGCGCCTTGAGCACGACGTCCTCGTCGGGGCTCAGCGGGTCCAGGCTGTAGGTGCCCGGCAGGTCGATGACGGCGACGCGCCGGCCCTCGAGGGCGGTCTCCCCCTCCCGCCGCTCCACCGTGACTCCGGGATAGTTGGCGACCTTCGCGCGCATCCCCGTGAGTGCGTTGAAGAGCGTGGTCTTGCCGGAGTTCGGGCTGCCCAGCAGCCCGAGGCGCAGGGGCGCCGCCCAGGAGGCTTCGCTCACTCGTCTCGCGCCGAGGCGGCTCGCGGCTTCGGCGCCCTCGGCAGCACCAGAACCCGCGTCGCTTCGGGACGCCGCAGGCAGATCCGGTAGCCGCGCAGCTCGTACACGACCGGGTCGCCGAGCGGCGCGCGCCGCACGACCGCCACCTCGGTGTCCGGTACGAAGCCGAGGTCGAGCAGCCGCCGCCCGGCGGGTGTGGTCGCGTCGAGGGCCTGGATCACGCCCGAAGCGCCGGGCTCGAGTGAGGCGAGCGGCACCGCCCGCGCGGGCGTGTCGCCCTGGGCTGCCTCGCCCGGGATCGCGGCCGCGGCATCGTCGGCGCGGGCCGCGGGGAGCGGATCGGGTTCGGGGAGGACGGGCATGGATCGGCCGGGATCTCGGGGGCGGCGTAAATTGAAAACGAATTTCGTTTTCGCCTGAAGCCTAGCCCGGATCGCCGAGGCTTGTCGAGGGCCGGCCCGCCCGCAAGGCCCGGCCCGTCGCCCTGGGAGCTCGGGGTAGAAATGGGAACGCGATCGCTATTCGTTCTCGCTGGTCAGCTGGCGACGCATCAGCCGCTCCGCGGCCGCGCGCGGCTCCAGCTCTCCGTCCAGGACGGCGTTCACCATCTGCGCGATCGGCATCTCGACGCCGTGGCGCTCCGCCAGGGTGCAGACGGCGCGCGTGGTGCGCACACCCTCGGCCACCTCCCTCATGCCGGCCACGATGTCGGAGAGCTTGCGTCCACGGGCCAGCTCCATCCCTACCCTGCGGTTTCGCGACAGGTTCCCCGCGCAGGTGAGCACCAGGTCGCCGAGGCCGGCCAGGCCGAGAAAGGTGAGTGGATCGGCGCCCAGCACCACCCCCAGCCGCGCGATTTCGCGCAGCCCCCGGGTCATCACGCTGGCCCGGGCGTTGTCGCCGTACTCCAGACCGTCGCTGATGCCCGCCGCGATCGCGATGACGTTCTTGAGCGCACCTCCGAGCTCGACGCCCACCACGTCGGTGCTCGAGTAGCAGCGGAACCAGGGGAAGGAGATGGACTCCTGGATCGAGATCGCGTAGGCCTCCTCCCGGCACGCCACGGTGACGGCTGTGGGGCGGCCCTCCGCGATCTCCCGCGCGAACGACGGACCGGACAGAAAGACCAGCCGAGGGTGGTGGCGGGCGTCCAGCACCTCTTCCAGCACCTGGTCCATCCGGAGGCAGGTTTCGGGTTCGATTCCCTTCACCGTCGAGACCAGGATCGCGTGCTCGGGGATCAGCCCGGACGCCCGGCCCAGGACCTCGCGCACGCCGTGGCTGGGGACCGCGCAGATCACCACCTCGCGATCCTTCAGGGCGTCGCGCAGGTCGGAGGTGGCGCGCACGCTCTCGGGGACCTCGATGTGGCTCAGGTACTCCGGATTGCGCCGGTCGCGGTTGATCGCTTCCGCGATCTCCGGCCTTCTGGCCCAGAGCGTCACGTCGTGTTTTCGCGCGCAGACCAGCGCGAGGCAGGTTCCGAAGCTTCCGGCGCCGAGCACGCCGACGGGGACGGCCACGCGGACAGTGTAGAGCATCGCCGTGGACGCTCTCGGCGCGTTCTATTTCTTGACGCCCCCGGGGCCCCTCGTTACCTTCCGCGCCGCTCTCGTGGGGCCTCGGGCCGTTTCGCCACATTCTCGAGTCGTGCGGAGGATCCCGATGCTCGCCGAGTACGCCGGCATCCTGTTGATCCTCGTCGTGGGACTGGTCCTGCTCGGTGCGATGCTCGGCGTCCACCTGCTGATCGGCCCGCGCCGCGTGTTCGACGAGAAGCAGGAGCCATTCGAGTGTGGCGAGAAGCAGATCGTCTCTCCCCACCAGCGCTACGCAGTCAAGTTCTACCTGGTGGCGATCCTCTTCGTCATCTTCGACGTCGAGGCGATCTTCTTCTATCCGTGGGGCGCCGTCTTTCGCGACCTCGGCTGGTACGGCTTCGGAGCGATGTTCGTCTTCACCATTCCCCTGGCCGTGGGCCTGGTCTACGAGTGGATGAAGGGCGGGTTGGAATGGTGATCTCGGACGAGGCCCGCTCGGAGATCGATCGGGAGATCGCCAAGTACCCCGAGAAGCGCGGCGCCCTGCTCCCGGCGCTGCACATCCTCCATCGCGAGCTCGGTCACGTCGCCCCCGAAACCGCCCAGGCGGTAGCGGAGATCTTCGACATCCGCCCCATCGAAGTGATGGAAGTGATCAGCTTCTACAACATGTTCTACGACACGCCCCAGCCGCGTCATCACGTGCGGGTCTGCAGCAATCTGCCCTGCTCGCTGCGCGGGGCACGCACGCTGCTGCGGCAGCTCGAATCCCATCTCGGCATCACGGTGGGGCAGTCGACGCCCGACGGCCGCATCGGGCTCGGTCACGAAGAGTGTCTGGGCGCGTGCGCGTACGCCCCGATGATGCGGGTCGATCACAAGTACCACGAGTACCTCGACGCCGAGCAGGCGAAGAGGATCCTCGACGCGCTCGACTGACGGACGGAACCGATGCTGAAGGTCCCGTACGTCACGAACTACCTGACGGAGCACTTCGGGGACGACGCCTTCGGGACGCTGCCCGGCTACGAGGGCCACGGCGGTTACGAGGCGGCCCGCAAGGCGCTCACCCAGATGTCTGGCGAAGACGTGATCGAGGCGGTCAAGGCCGCGGGGCTCCAAGGGCGTGGCGGCGCCGGCTTCCCGACGGGCATGAAGTGGTCTTTCATGCCGAAGGAGACCGACCAACCCAAGTACCTGGTGTGCAACGCCGACGAGTCGGAGCCGGGCTCCTTCAAGGATCGCATCATCCTCGAGCGGGGCCCGCACCTCATGCTCGAGGGCATCCTGATCGGCGCCTGGGCCACGGGCGCGGAGAAGACCTTCATCTACATCCGCGGGGAGTACGCGCAAGCGGCGGACGAGGTGGAGCGCGCGGTCGCGGAGGCCTACGACAAGGGCTACCTGGGCGCTGACGTCATGGGTAGCGGATTCCGCCACGACGTCGTGGTGCAAAGGGGCGCCGGAGCCTACATCTGTGGCGAAGAGACGGGGCTCCTGGAATCGCTCGAAGGCAAGAAGGGGCAGCCGCGCAAGAAGCCGCCCTTCCCCGCCCAGTACGGCGCCTTCGGCATGCCCAGCACCGTGAACAACGTGGAGACTTTCGCTCACGTTCCTCACATCATCGGAAGGGGAGTCGACTGGTTTCGCTCGATCGGAACCGAGAAGAGCCCGGGAACGACTCTGTTCGGCGTTTCCGGCCACGTACAGCGGCCCGGGCTGTTCGAGCTGCCGCTGGGAACCAAGCTCCACGAGCTCGTGTACGAGCACGCGGGGGGAGTGCCGGGCGGGCGCAAGGTCAAAGGAGTGATCCCGGGCGGCATGTCGATGCCGATCCTCCCGGCCGAGGAGCTCGACGTGCCCATGGCGAACGAGTTCCTTCGCGAGCGCAAGACGATGCTCGGCACGGGTGGGATCATGGTGATGGACGACACCACGTGCATGGTGCGGGTTGCGAGCGTCGTCGCCTACTTCTTCCGCGACGAGTCCTGTGGCCAGTGCACCCAGTGCCGGGAAGGTACCGCTTGGATCCACAAGGTGGTCGACCGGATCGAGCGAGGCGCGGGCCAGCAGGAGGACCTGGACCTGCTCCTCGACCTGGCTGCGAAGATGGAGGGCCAGACGATCTGCGCCTTCGCGGACGCCGCCGCCTGGCCCATCCAGGGGCTGCTGCGACACTTCCGAGCAGACTTCGAAGAGCACGTCAGGCAGCGCAAGTGCACGTTCGCCGAGAGCTTCGGGCTGTAGATGCCGAAGATCACGATCGACGGCCAGACGATCGAGGTTTCCGAGGGCCGCACCATCCTCCAGGCTCTGGACGACGCGGGGCTGCTGATGAACGGCGTCGATGTGCCCCACTACTGTTGGCACCCGAAGCTCTCCATCGACGGTTCCTGCCGTCTGTGCCAGGTCGAAGTCGAGGGCGCGCCCAAGCTCCAGATCGCCTGCAACACGCCGGTGGCGGACGGCATGGTGGTCCGTACCGACTCCGAGCGGGTGAAGACCGCGCGCGAAGGGGTGATGGAGCTGCTGCTGGTCAACCACCCGTTGGACTGCCCCATCTGCGACCAGGCGGGCGAGTGCAAGCTCCAGGATTACGCGTTCGAGTACGGGGTCGCCGAGTCCCGCAGCCGCGAGCCCCGCCGTGCGCTCCAGAAGAACGTCGACCTGGGGCCGACGATCGTCTTCGACCAGGAGCGCTGCATCCTGTGCAGGCGCTGCACGCGTTTCTGCTCCGAGGTAACCGGTACGCGGGAGCTGGGGATCTTCAGGCGCGGAGACGAATCCGTGATCGAGACCTTCCCCGGGACGAGTCTCGACAATCCCTACTCGATGAACGTCGCCGACCTGTGTCCCGTGGGTGCGCTCACCACGAAGGACTTCCGCTTCAAGATTCGCGTGTGGTTCCTGGAGGACGTGCCCGGCGTCTGCACTGGCTGCGCGAACGGCTGCAACGTCCACCTGGGCGTGGCGAACAACAAGGTGTATCGGTACGTGCCACGTCGCAACGACCTGGTCAACGACACCTGGATCTGTGACTCGGGGCGCATGAGCTACCGGGAGATCGGGTCCGGGCGGCGCTTGAAGCAGGTGTTGGTGCGCGGGCCGGATGGCGTGCCGGAGGCGCGTAGCTTCGAAGCCGGCATCGAGGAGGCGGCCGTGCGCCTGCGGCGCATCGTCGACGCGATGGGCGGCGACGCGCTGGCCGGAATCGCATCAGCCCACGCCACGAACGAAGACCTCCTCACCTTCCGTCGCTTCCTGGACGCGCTCGGCGCGACTGCCTCCGGCGCCGCGGTGATTCGCGGCGAGGCGGACGACCTGCTCATCAAGCAGGAGAAGGCCCCGAACGCCGCCGGAGCCCGCGCGCTCGGCTTCGGCGACCCCGAGCAGGTGTTGGAGCGCGTGCGGAGCTGCAACGTCGCGGCAGTGGTCGTGATGGGCCACGACGTGCTGGACGATGTCTTCCTGGGCGGCGTGGACTCGCTCGCCGACATCGACACCGTGATCGCGTTGGACACGGACCAGTCGGCCCTGCAGCGGGTCGCGCACGTGATGTTCCCCGTGCGTCACGCCGCCGAGAAGCACGGCACCCTGACGAACTGGAGCGACCGCGTGCAACGCGTCACGCCTGCGGTGGAGCCAGCCTGGGATGCGCGAAGCGACGGCGAGGTGATCCACGCGCTGGGCGCCGCGTTGCGCCTCCAGGGCTTCGAGGGCGCCTACGACGTGCGGGCGGTATCGCGCAGTCTGGGGTCGGCGAATCCGGCCTTCGCGGGCATCGACCTGGATTCGGTGGGCGACCAGGGACTGCCTCTGCACGACGGCGGCGACGCCGCGGAGGGGGCGCACGCCTAGATGCCGGTCGAGGTCGTGATCAAGACGCTGTTCATCTTGATCGTCGTGGTGGGCGCCTTCGCTCCCGTGATCACCTGGGTCGAGCGCAAGCAGAGCGCGGTCATGCAGGACCGCATCGGTGCGAACCGCGCCGACATCGCGGGAATCCGACTGATCGGCCTCTTCCATCCGATCGCCGACGTACTGAAGCTCCTCAGCAAGGAGGACGTGGTCCCGCAGGGAGCGAACCGGGTGATGCACCTGATCGCCCCAATGATCGCTGCGCTGCCCGCCGTGATCGCGTACGCGGTGATTCCGTTTGGTGGGGTCTACCAGTTTGGAGAGCTCACGCTGAGTCTAGTGGTCGCGAATCCCGACTGGGGGTTGCTCTACATCTTCGCGATCGGATCGATCGCTACCTACGGTACGATCATCGCGGGCTGGTCGAGCAACAACAACTGGTCGCTGCTCGGGGGCCTGCGCGCTTCGGCACAGATGATCTCCTACGAAGTCACCATGGGCCTCTCGGTCGTCGGCGTCTTCATGGTGTTCCATACGCTCAAGCTGCCCGACATGGCCATCGCGCAGGACAGCACGTTCCGGGTGCTCGGCTTTCTGGATTCCCTGTTCGGGATCTCGACCCCGGCCTGGTTCGACTGGATTCGCCTGCCCTCGTGGGGGATCTTCTTCCAGCCGCTAGGTTTCCTGATCTTCCTGACCGCCGTCATGGCGGAGAACAAGCGCCCCCCCTTCGACATGCCGGAAGGGGAGTCGGAGATCATCGCCGGCTTCCACCTCGAGTACTCGGGCATGCGCTTCGGCCTGTTCTACCTGTCCGAGTTCATCGAGGTGGTCGTGATCGCGGGGCTGATCGCCACGATCTTCCTGGGCGGCTGGTCGGTCCCATACCTGCCCCAGGAGACCCTGATCGGAGCGATCACCCCCGTGTTCGGCATCGGCTTCGCCACGGGGGTGTGTCTGGTGCTCCACGTGATCACCTTCTTCGCGAAGGTGATCGCGATGATCTGGTTTCAGATGGCGATCCGCTGGACGCTTCCCCGCTTCCGCTACGACCAGGTGATGGACCTGTGTTGGAAGATCCTGCTGCCTCTCTCCATCGTCAACATCTTCGCAACCGGCCTGATCATCCTGTTGTTCGAGGGATAGGTCCGTGTCCGCCAGCGTGATGCTCTTCTACGCCTTCTCGATCATGGCCGTGATTTCGGCGCTGGGGATGATCCTCAACGTTCGCAACACGGTGGCGGCCGCCATGAGCCTGGTGGTCACGATGGTGGCGCTGGCGGGGATCTACGTGCTGTTGGGAGCCCACCTGATCGCGGTCATCCAGATCATCGTCTACGCCGGGGCGATCGTGGTCTTGTTCCTGTTCGTCGTGATGCTCCTCAACCTGCGCAGCGACGAGTTTGCGCCGTCGCGTCAGAGGTGGCTGAAGATCTTCGCCACCGCGCTGGGTGTGGTGGTGCTCGCCCAGCTGCTGCGCCTACTGGAGGGATCGCTGCCGGTCACCCCTCCGCTTCCCGAGGGCTACGGCGGCTACCGACAGCTGGGAATCGCCCTGTACACGGACTACATCCTGGTGGTGGAAATGGTGGCCTTGCTGCTGCTGGCGGCAATCGTCGGCGCGCTGATCCTCGCCAAGCGAAAGATCGACTGAGTCATGCTACCGCTCGACCACGTCATCGGGCTCTCGGCGATCCTCTTCGTCCTCGGCGTCATCGGCGCGGTGACCCGGCGCAACCTGATCGTGATCCTGATGTCCATCGAGCTGATGCTCAACGCCGTGAACCTGGCCTTCGTCGGCTTCAATCGGGCCTGGCCCGGCTCGAGCGCCGCTCCCCAGCTGGACGGCCAGGTGTTCGTGCTGGTGGTGATCTGCGTGGCGGCGGCGGAGGTCGCGGTGGGCCTGGGCATCGTGATCGCGATGTTCCGCAACCGCGACTCAGTGAACATCGAGGAAGTGAGCCTCCTCAAGTGGTGAGCGGAGCGACGCATAGCGAGCTGCTGCGCTGGATCCCGCTGCTTCCGCTGATCACGGCGGCGTTCCACGGTGTGATGCTCGGGGTGCTGCGCAGACCGGCCTCCCGCTGGCTCACCATCGGCATGTCCTGCGGATCCGTGCTGCTCTCGTTCCTGATCTCCTGCATGGCCTTCGCGAGCCTGTTGTCGCTCCCGCCGGACGCCCGCCTGCTGGTCGACGAACTCTACACCTGGATCGGCGCGGGTGTGGGCAACCACGCCTTCAGCTCGGAGGTCGCCTTCCGGCTGGATCCCCTGTCGGCGGTAATGGCGCTGGTCGTGACGGGTGTCGGGTCGCTGATCCACATCTATTCGGTCGGCTACATGGCCGACGACCACCGCGAGGACAAGGGCTTCCAGCGCTTCTTCTGCTACCTCAACCTCTTCACCTTCTCGATGCTCCTGCTGGTGCTGGCCGACAACCTGGTGCTGATGTTCGTCGGCTGGGAAGGCGTCGGGCTCTGCTCCTATCTGTTGATCGGGTTCTGGTACAGCGATCGCTGGAACGCCTACTGCGGGACGAAGGCCTTCGTCGTGAACCGGATCGGCGACTTCGGCGTGCTGGTGGGGATCTTCCTGCTCTTTGCGGCTCTCGCCGACGCGGGGACGCCCGCGTTCTCGTTCCTCGACATCGAGCGCAACTTCGAGGCGATCGCGGGGGCGACGCTGCAGGTCCCGGCGTGGCTGCCCTGGGGACCCGAGTGGGGCCTGGTGAACGTCGTCGCCCTGTGCTTCTTCCTCGGCGCGGTCGGAAAGTCGGCGCAGATCCCGCTCTACGTCTGGCTGCCGGACGCGATGGCCGGGCCGACGCCCGTCTCCGCGTTGATCCACGCGGCCACCATGGTCACCGCTGGGGTGTACTTGGTCTGCCGGCTGAGCTTCCTCTACGCAGCGGCGCCGGAGGCGTCGGCCGTGGTGGCCTGGGTCGGGGCGCTGACGGCCCTGGTGGCGGCGACCATCGCCGTGGCCCAGACGGACATCAAGAAGGTCCTGGCGTACTCGACGGTCAGCCAGCTCGGCTACATGTTCCTCGCCGCCGGCTGCGGCGCTTACGACGCGGCCATCTTCCACCTCGGAACCCACGCGTTCTTCAAGGCACTGCTCTTCCTGGGCGCCGGCGCCGTGATCCTGGCCATGCACCACGAGCAGGAGATCGGGAAGATGGGCGGGCTGGCGCGGCGCATCCCGCGGACGCACATGGTCTTCCTGATCGGCGTGCTCGCCATCATCGGCTGCCCGGGCTTCGCGGGGTTCTTCTCCAAGGACTCGATCCTGGTGGCCGCCTGGGCCTCCCACGTGCCGGGACACGCATGGCTGTGGAGGATCGGCGTGGGAACCGCCGTGCTCACGGCCTTCTACATGTTCCGACTGCATTTCCTGGTCTTCTACGGGAAGTGCAGGGCGCCGGCCGAGTTGCGCGCAAGCATCGCCGACCCCGCCAAGGTGGTCATCTACCCGCTCTACGTGCTCGCCTTCTTCGCGACCGTCGGCGGCCTGGCGGGGCTACCGCAGGCGTACGGCGAGTACATACCGATCCTCGGTCCCGTGGAGAACTCGAACAGCCTGGCAAACTTCCTCGCCCCGGTGCTCTCGCTGCCGCTTCACGACGTGCCCCACAGCACCGAGTACAGGCTGGGAGCCATCGCGGTAGCCGCCGCACTGCTCGGGACGCTGGTCGCGTGGTGGCTCTACGTCAAGCGGACCGACCTGCCCGGGCGCCTGGCCCACAGCTTCTCTTGGGTCCACCGCCTGCTCCTGAACAAGTACTACGTCGACGAGGTCTACGACGCGGCCCTGGTCAGGCCACTCGTGACCCTGTCGGACCGCGTGCTCTTTCGCGGCATCGACGCCGGCCTGATCGACAAATGGGGCGTCAACGGCACGGCGCGGACGGTTCGCGCGCTGGCTGCCAACGGCCTCAAGTACGTCCAGTCCGGACTCGCGCAGGGCTACCTCTTCGTCATGATGCTGGGCACGATCGCGATCGTGGCCTACCTGGTGAATTAGCTCGTCATGGGATTGCTCGACGAATACCTGTTGAGCTTCATCACCTTCTTCCCCCTCGCCACCGGGGTGGGGTTGCTGGCCACCAGCGCGCTCGCGTCGCTGCGGGGCTCTGCGGGACTGCCGGCCCCGCTTTGGCGCGCGGTTGCGCTGGGCAGCACCACGCTCACGTTCCTGCTCTCCCTCCGTCTCTTCACTGCCTTCGACCCGACCCGGACCGGCTTCCAGTTCACCGAGCACGTTCCCTGGATCCCCGATTACGGGATCAACTACTTCGTGGCGATCGACGGCATCAGCCTGCTGATGGTCGTGCTGACGACCTTCCTCGTTCCGATCGTGCTGCTGGCTTCCTGGAACGACATCGAGCGATCCGTCAGGACCTACGTGTTCTTCATGCTGTTCCTGGAGACCGGCATGCTCGGCGCCTTCGTCTCCCTGAACCTCTTCGCGTTCTATCTGTTCTGGGAGCTGATGCTGATACCGATGTACTTCATCATCGGAATCTGGGGCGGTCCGCGGCGCATCTATGCCGCCGTGAAGTTCTTCCTGTTCACGATGTTCGGGTCGATGCTGATGCTCGTGGCCGTGCTCGTGGTCTACTACCTGAGCTACGAGCAGACGGGCAGACTCAACTTCGACCTCGTGGCCCCGCCCGGGAGCCAGCTGCCCGCATTACTCGATACGCAGATTCCGCTGACGGGCGAGGCGGTCTGGTGGCGCACGCAGTTCTGGCTGTTCGCCGCCTTCGGTCTGGCCTTCGCGATCAAGGTCCCGATGGTCCCCTTCCACACCTGGCTGCCCGACGCGCACGTGGAGGCGCCGACGGCGGGCTCGGTGATCCTGGCGGGCGTGCTGCTGAAGATGGGGACCTATGGCTTCCTGCGCTTCGGGCTTCCGCTCTTCCCGGCTGCGGCCGTCGAGTTCACGCCCTGGATCGTCGGCCTCGCGCTGGTCGGGATCCTCTACGGGTCGCTGGTGGCGATGGTCCAGTCCGACGTGAAGAAGCTGGTGGCGTACTCCTCCGTCGCCCACCTGGGCTTCGTGATGCTGGGGATATTCTGCTTCAACACCCAGGGCGTGAGCGGAAGCGTGCTCCAGATGGTGAATCACGGCGTATCGACGGGGGCACTCTTCGTCCTCGTCGGGATGCTCTACGAGCGGAGGCACACGCGCCAGATCTCGGACTTCGGCGGACTGGCGAAGCCGATGCCCGTGTACGCCGCCTTCTTCGGCATCGTCGTCATGTCCAGCATCGGACTTCCCATGCTCAACGGCTTCGTCGGGGAGTTCCTGATCCTGCTGGGTGCCTTCCTGGCCCATCCGCTGGCGGCGGTGTTGGCGACGCTGGGCGTGGTTCTGGCGGCCGTCTACATGCTGTGGATGTACCGGCGCGTGATGTTCGGTCCCGTCGAGATCTCCGAGAACCGCAGCCTGGTCGACCTGGGGGTGCGCGAGAAGGTCGTGATGCTGGCCATGCTGATTCCGATCTTCTGGATCGGCGTGCATCCGGAGACCTTCCTGCGCCGCATCGAGCCGTCCGTCATCGAGCTGCTGCGTCAAGTGGAGGAGCGCCGCGCGGTGGGCCCGACGCCAGGGGTGGAAATGGAGGCCGAAGCGGAGCCCGCCGAGCCGCCGCCGCCGGCCGCCGCGGAGCCGACCGAGGTGGAGGAGCCGCCGTGATCACCCCGCCGGAGTTACACCTGACGGCCGTTCTACCGATCGTCATCGTTGCGATCGGCTCCATGGCGATCCTGATGGGAGAGGTCTTTCTCTCGCGTGCGAGCACGGTCCTGGGCAGGAAGGCCACCGACATCTGGGTGGGCAGCGTACTCGGGTTCGCGTCGATGGCGTTCCTGGCCCTCGCCCTGTATGCGGCCTGGGGGGCGTTCGTCGGGGGAACGACCCAGGTATTCAACGCGTCGCACCCGCTGCTCCAGCTCGATCGCTTCTCTGCCCTGATCAGCGCCGTCGTCGCGCTCGCCTCACTGCTCTCCATTGCGCTCTCCATTTCGTACCTCGCCGAGCTTCGCATCAACCACGGCGAGTACTACGCGCTGATTCTGCTGGCGACCACTGGAATGATGTTGATGGTCACGGCGATCGACCTGCTCACCGTATTCCTCGGACTCGAGCTGATGAGCGTTCCGATCTACGTCCTGGCCGGCTTCGACCGACGCAAGCTGCGCAGCAACGAGTCCGCGCTGAAGTACTTCCTGATCGGCTCATTCGCCAGTGCGCTCCTCCTCTACGGCATGGCACTGCTGTACGGGACCTGCGGAGGGACGTCCTTCGCGGAGATTCGGGCCGGCCTCGACCCCTCCAATCCGATGGCATTGATCGGCGTCGGCCTCGTCATCGTCGGCTTCGCCTTCAAGATCTCCTCGGTGCCCTTCCATCAGTGGACTCCGGACGTGTACGAGGGAGCCCCCTCCGCGGTGACCGCCTTCATGTCGGTGACCGTCAAGACCGCCGCGTTCGCGGCGCTGCTGCGCCTGCTGCTGCTGGCCTTCGGCTCCCTGGAGGCATCCCTGACCAACGTGCTGTGGGTGATCGCAGCGCTCAGCGTGGTGGTGGGCAACGTGATGGCGGTGATCCAGGACAACGTGAAGAGGCTGCTCGCCTACTCGAGCATTGCGCACGCCGGGTACCTGCTGATCGGTTTCGTGGCGGGAACGCCAGCGGGCTACTCCGCCGTGGTCTTCTACCTGATTGTCTACATGTTCATGAACCTGGGAGCCTTCGCCGTGGTGGTTGCCCTCGCGAACCATGGGAAGGACTGCGAGAGGATCGAGTCGTTCGCGGGTCTGGCGCGTTCGCGGCCCGGACTGGCGGCTCTCATGACCCTGTTCATGGTGTCGCTCACCGGCATCCCCGGCACCGCGGGCTTCATGGCGAAGTTCACGATCTTCGCCGCCGCGGTGAACGCGGGCGTCATCTGGCTGACGATCCTGGGCGTGCTGATGAGCGTCGTCTCCGTCTATTACTACCTGCGCATTCCGGTGCTGATGTACATGCGGGAACCTGGCGAGGAGGCGCCCCGCATGGAGATCGCGACCGGCGAGGCCCTGGTCCTGATCGTCTGCGCGGTCGCCGTGCTGTTCCTCGGGATCTTCCCGAACGACGGATCGATCTATTTCTTCGGAGAGATCCCGCTGCTCGACTGGGCCCGCGAGTCTCTCGAGCCGCTCTTCGCGTCGTAGCGGGCGGGCACCGCGCCCGCCGCGGGCCGTCCGGCTCGCGGGCGAGCGCGGGGCGGGCTGGAGTCAGCGCTCCCGGGGTGACCTCAGCAGCCGCGCGTCGCCGCGGCGGATCGTCACGCGCTGGGCGTCGAACAGCTCCATCAGACGCACCGCCGTGCGGCGCGTGGTGCCGATCAGGGTCTTGTAGGCCGGTGTTTCGAGCCGGCCGTGCTCGCGCAGATGGGCCTCGACGCGTTCGCGCAGCGTGTCGACCGCGGCGCGGTCGAACCACAGGTCGCCCGGTGCGCGGACCAGCTGGCCCTCGCGCTCGAGGTGCGCCAGCAGCTCGCGCAGGTGCTCCGGGCTGGCGCCGACTCGCCCGGCCCACTCGCGGACTGCGGGCGGCTCGAGGCCCGCGGCCCGCGCCTCCTCCAGCAGCCGGCCGACCAGGGCCTGGTCGGCCGCTCCGAGGGTGGGCCGATGTCGGGCGCGGCGCACCACGTCTCCATCGACGTGGATCACCTCGCGCTCGTCGAGCCGCGCGAGGGCGAGCTCGGCCGCGTCGGGCGCGACGTTCTCGGGCAGCCGGCCGCGCAGCGCTCCGGCGGTCATGCCGGGCTGGATCGGCTCGGCCTTGTGGTACGCGTCGAGGGCGGCCAGCAGGCGACGCTCGATCTCTTCGAGTGCGGCGGGCGCGAGCCAGGTGCCGCTCGGCGTCGCCACCGCGCTGCCCGCGCCGGCCAGCTCGGCGAAGGCCGCGTCGAGGGCGGACGCGGCGAGGCCCGTCTCGCGGGCCAGCCGGGTGCGATCGACTCCGGCCAGCCCGGTGCGGCGGATGCGCACCAGCAGATCCGTCTGCGCGTCCCTGTCCGCGAGCGCCTCGAGGTCGCTGAGCAGTGCCGGATCGCTGCGGCGCCGGTGGGGCGGGGCCACGTCCAGGACCACGCCGCCGCCCAGGGTCGAGCCGCCCATGGCGGTGCGCGCGAAGCCGCGCGCGATGAAGCGATCGCCGGGTAGAAGCGGCAGCGGGTCCCCTTCGATCTGGAGGCGGGCGTAGCCGGCGCGGCCCGGCACCAGAGCTTCCGCGCCGATCGGGGCCGCGTGCGCGCGTCGCTCGGCCGTGCCGGTGAGCAGCTCGACCGCCGCCGGCCGCTCGGCCCGCGGCGCCACGTCCAGCCACCAGAGCTTCACGTCGGCGCAGAGCGTGGGCGCGAGCGCGCCCGGCGCCGCGACCACGTCGCCGCGCGCGACCTCCCGCGCCTCGACGCCCTGGAGGTTCAGCGCGCAGCGCGCGCCGGGCTCGCCGCGCTGTGCCGCCACCCCGTGGCTCTGGAGGCCGCGGATGCGCGCCACGCGCCCGGCCGGCAGCAGCTCCACCGAGTCCCCCACCGCGAACGAGCCTCCCACCAGGGTCCCCGTGACCACGCAGCCGAAGCCCCGAACCGCGAAGCTGCGATCGACACAGAGGCGTGGCGGCCCGGAGCGGGCCGTGAGCGGTTCGGCCCGGCCGGCGGTGGCGAGCTGCGCGCGGAGCTCCTCGAGCCCGCTGCCGGTCGTGGCGGAGACGCGCACCAGCGGTGCGCCGGCCAGCCCGGTGCCGCTCAGGAACTCGGCGACCTCCTCGGCGGCCAGCTCGCACATGTCGGGGTCCACGGCGTCGACCTTGCTGAGCGCGACCACGCCCCGGGTGATGCCGAGCAGCTCGCAGATCGCCACGTGCTCGCGCGTTTGCGGCATGACGCCCTCGTCGGCCGCCACGACCAGCAGGACCAGGTCGATGCCCGTGGCACCCGCCACCATCGTGCGCACCAGGCCTTCGTGGCCCGGGACGTCCACGACGCTGAGGCGCAGTCCACCCTCCAGGTCGAGGGGCGCGAAGCCCAGGTCGATCGTGATCCCCCGCGCCTTCTCCTCGGGCAGGCGATCGGTGTCGACGCCCGTCAGCGCCCGGATCAGCGCCGTCTTGCCGTGGTCGATGTGACCCGCCGTGCCGAGGACGAGTCTGGGCTCAGGGGCCTTCAATGCTCTCGCGGCCCAGGTACGGCTGAAGGGCCTTCGGCAACGCGATGGACCCGTCGGCCCGCTGGTGGTTCTCCAGCAGGGCGATGATCGTGCGCGGCACCGCCAGGGCCGTTCCGTTGAGGGTGTGCACCAGCTCGTTGCGCTTGGAGCCGGTGCGGCGCAAGCGCACCTTCAGGCGGCGGGCCTGGAAGTCCGTGCAGTTGGAGGCACTCGTCACCTCCCCGAACGCGCCGCTCTCGCCGCGGCCCGGCATCCACGCCTCGACGTCGAACTTGCGGTACGCGGGGGCGCCGAGGTCGCCCGTCGCCACGTCGATCACCCGGTAGGGGATCTCCAGGGCCTGGAAGATGCGCTCCTCGACCTCGAGCAGGTGGTCGTGCATGGCCTCCGAGTCCTCGGGGCGCGTAAAGGCGAACATCTCGACCTTGGTGAACTGGTGCACGCGGTACAGGCCCTTGCTCTCCCGTCCCGGCGAGCCGGCCTCGGTCCGGTAGCAGTGGGAGATGCCGCCCAGCTTGAGGGGCAGGGCGGCCTCCTCCAGGATCGCGTCGGCGTAGATTCCGCCCAGCGTGATCTCGGCCGTACCGATCAGGTCCAGGTCGGTGTTCTCGACCGAATAGATCTGTGTCTCCGGGCCGCGCGGGCTGAATGCGAAGCTATCGACGACCGCCCGGCGCGCCAGGTCCGGCGTGCTGAACGGCGTGAAGCCCTCCTCTATCACGATGTCGAGGGCCAGTCTCTGCAAGGCGAGTTCCAGCAGCACCGCGGCGTTCTTCAGGTAGTAGAACTTCTGCCCGGTCACCTTCGCGCCGGCCTCGAAATCGAACAGCTCCAGGCGCTCGCCCAGGGCCAGGTGGTCCAGGGGCGCGAAGTCGAAGTCTCTGGGCGTGCCCACCCGCCGCAGCTCCCGGAAGTCGTCCTCGCCACCCACCGGCGCCTGCGGGTGCACGAAGTTCGGCAGGTCCGCGAGGCTGTCGCTCAGGGCGACCTGCGCGTCGGCGAGTCGGCCCTCCGCGCTCGCCACCTCGTCCTTGAGACGCCGGCCCTCGGCGACGTGTTCCTCGCGCTCGGCGGGCGGGTGTTTTCCCACGCCGCGGGTCTGGTGCTCGTTGCGACGGCGATTGAGCTCGTTGAGCTCGGTCTGGAGGGCAGCCACCCCCTGGTAAGCGGCGACGGCGGCGTCGACGTCCGCGGAGACCCCCCGTCGCCGGCAGCTTTCGACGATCTCGTCGCGGCGATCGGCGAGACAGCGGGGATCGAGCATGGCACCACAGGGAAGCACAGCGCCCGGGGCCGATCCACAGCGCGGGGCGCCGAGCGCGCCGCGTTTTCCAGAGTCGCTGCCCGCGCGCTGTGGCAGCATGCAAGGCTCGTCGACCGGCTCCGTCGCGAGGGAGTGCTCGTGGCCAAGCAGGGCTTTCGCATCATGGATTCCGACATGCACGTGATCGAGCCGCATGACCTGAGGCTCGAGTACCTGGAGCCGCCCTACCGGGAGCGGGCGCTGCAGATCGCGCAGCTGCCGGGCGTCGGCTGCTACGCGTGGCGCTGCGAGGGGCGCTTCTACTGTGCCCGCCTGTACGGACTGGCGTAGGCGGAGCGCGCCCGAGTGAGCCTCTCCGCCGGGATTCTGCTGGGTCTGCTGCTGGGCGTCGTCGTCGGTGGTGCGCAACCTGCGGCACTGGGTGGACTGAGCGCCTAACGTCGGGCCGATGGCCGACCCCCCGGACCCCGCCCACGCTGCCGCGGACCCGCCGCCCCGCCGCAATCTCGTTCTCGACCTCTTCTTTGGGCGCCACTCTGCCCTGGAGCGGGGTCCGCTGCGCGTGCTGCGACTGGTCGCCCTGGGCATGGTCTTCGAGAACTACGACATCGGCCTGATCAATTCCGCCCTGCCCCAGATCGCCGCGGGGCTCGGCATGGAAGCCGACGAGACGGGCTTCTACACCGGCGCGATCCGGCTGGGGGGTCTGGGGGCCCTGTTCCTGATCCCGTTCGCCGACCGCGCCGGGCGCCGCCGCATGTTCCTGCTCTCGTTGTTCGGCATGAGCGTCGGTACCTGCGCCACCGGCTTCAGCCAGACGCCGCTGCAGTTCGTCGCTCTCCAGATAATGACGCGCGCGTTCATGCTGACCGGGGCAACCCTCGCGGTGGTGATCCTGGTGGAGGAGTTCCCGGCGGACCAGCGCGGGTCTGCCATCGGCATGCTCGGCGTGCTGGGCGGCGTGGGCTACGGCCTGGGCGTGGGGCTCTACGCCGCGATCGAGGCGCTGCCCTACGGCTGGCGCGCGCTCTACGCGCTGGGCGCTGCGCCCCTCGCGCTGCTGCCGTTCTTCCGGCGCGCGTTGCGCGAGACGCATCGCTTCGAACGACACGCCGCCGAGCGGCTCGGCGACGAGCGCGGGCTGCGCGCCTGGGCGAAGCCGCTGGTCGAGCTCGTGCGCACGCACCCCCGCCGCGCGGCAGTCGTCGGCCTGGCCGGGTTGTTCGGTTCGATGGGCAGCATCGCCGTGTTCCAGTACACGAGCTACTTCGTGCAGGTCGAGCACGGCTGGGCTCCCGGCGAGTACTCGCTGCTCGTGGTGGGGGGCGGGCTGATCGGGTTGTTCGGCAACGTGGTGGGCGGGCGCGGCAGCGACCGCAGCGGTCGCCGCCTGATCGGCTTCTGCGGTCTGGCGTTCGCCCCGCTGTTCGCGGTGCTCTTCTTCAACGGCCCCGCTGCGTTTCTCGTGGTCTGCTGGGGGCTCTACATCTTCTGCATGGCGGCCGGCGACGTCGTGGTGCGCGCCCTCGCCGCGGAGCTCTTCCCGACCTCGCACCGCGGCAGCGCCGGCGGCTTGATGATCGCGGTCCAGGCGTTCGGGTTCTCCGGCGGCCTGTTCGTCGTTGGCCTGGCCACCGAGTCCTTCGCGGACCTGGCGCGGGTGGTGAGCTGGGTGTCCGGTGCGTCGGTGCTCGCCGGGGTCTGCGTGCTGTTCCTGCCCGAGACCCACCGGCGCGAGCTCGAGGCGATCAGCGGCGAGCCGGTGTTCCCCGACGAGCGGGGCGCGCCCCCCCCTGCCAGCGGTTAGCAGGCCGACTCGAGAGTCGGCCCGCGCGCAGCGAGGCGCAGCCGAGCGGAGTTCAGCGGGCAAGCCCGAAGGGCGCGCAGCGAGGCGCAGCCGAGCGGAGTTCAGCGGGCTCGTGGCGGCCGCGTTCAGCGCTCACCGTCGGGCGGTGCGGCCGAGGGCTCCTGCCGCGCGACGCGCCAGGTGAGCGTGGCGAGTACGGCGACGGCCACCAACAGCACTCCCCACACGACCGCGGTGCGCAGCAGCTCGCTGGCGCCCCCCTCCGAGCGCAGGCGCGCGGCGAGGCTGTAGGCGGGGTTTGGCTCGAGCGGCTGCGTCGTGGCGGGATTGCCGCTCACCGCCAGCACCACGTCGCGGACGCGCTCCAGCTCGAAGCGCGGCGGCGAGGCGTCGGGGTTGCCGACCAGCAGCGCATAGTGGCCGGCCGGCGCCACCAGGAAGATTTCCGGAAGCCGCGTGCGGCTCCGCACCGCATCGAACACCAGCGGCGCGTCGTCGCCGTCTTCGATGCTGAGCTCGAAGGCGTAAACACTTTGACGGGCGAACGAGATGCGCACCGGCTTCGGGTCGCGGGCGCCCTTCACCAGGCGGCCCTGCGAGAGCAGCCGCGCTTCTCCGTCCTCGTCGATGCCCTCGAGTCGGTAGGGTCGGTCGAAGAACGCCGCCGGGGAGCGCAGCGTGAGCCGGTCCACGCGCAGGGGGGCGATCGGCAGGGCCAGCCGGTAGGTAGTCGTGCGCCTGTGCGTCTCGACCTCGTCGATCTCCAGCTCGAGGCGCTGCGAGTACGCGTCGCGCTTCATCAGGTAGGGCCACTGCCGCGAGTCATTGCCCACGATGCGCACGTCGGCCAGGTCGGCGCGCGAGAGCGCCGCGTCTTCGGGGGCCAGGCGCAGGCGCGAGAGTCCCTCGTCGGAAGGCGCGATCTCGACCGGCCTGCGGTGGCTGTAGGCGCCCGGATCGATCTCGGCCCCGGGGTGCATCGCGAAGCTCAGGGCGGGCGTCGCGTCGAAGGCGGGATTGGGACGGACCGGGCCGAGCTGCACCACGGGCAGCTCCGCCGGGTCGTAGAGCCGGACGGCCGCCTCGGCCTTGGGGCCCGACATGGAACGCCGCGCGCCCAGCAGCAGGGAGGCGAGGTCGTAGCGGGGCCGGTGGGCGCGCCCGCCGCCGAAGCGCAGCGTCCCGGGACTTTCGTTCAGCTCGAAGATCAGCACGGGCTGGCGCACCACTCCCGAGAAGCGGATCTCCTCGAGCGCGGGGCTGTCCCCGTCCTCGATCTCGATGCGCAGCGTGGCGCCTTTTGCCCTGCGCACCGCCAGCTCGAGCCGGTCGACGGCGCGGGGCGCGGCGACGCGGAACACGCGGCCCGCGCCGAGCCGGGTGTCGGCGCGGCCCGGTTGCTCGTCCCACACGGTCAGCCCCCGGTCGAACGAGCCCGTACTCGTCTCGAGGCGGATGCGGTCGGGCACGATGCCGCCGGGTCGGGTCAGCTCGACCACGGTCTTCCCGTCGCGCTGCTCCCGCGAGAGCTCTTCCAGCGGCACCACGCTGCGCTCGAGCGGGCCCAGCGTGCGCCGGCTCTCGAAGGCGAAGCGGGGCTCCAGGAAGAAGCCCTCGGCGCCCTCGATCCGCACGCGCAGGGCGCTGGCCTCGAAGGCGGGCAGGGGGATGCGCGTGAGGTGCGTGGCCGGGTCCAGCCGGAACAGGGGCGTTGCCTCCACGAGCGTCTCCTCGCGGCCGCTCGCAGCGAGCGCGGCGATCGTCACCTGGCGCACGAAGCGCTCCTCGCGCACCCGGAAGGCGAGCTCCCAGCTGCCGTGCTCCGGCGCTTCGGGCGGCGCCTCGATCTGGTAGCTCTCCACGGTGGTCGCGAGGCCCCGCTCAGGCTCCCGCTCTTCGCGCTTCAGACCCAGCACGCGCGGCTCGAAACGCTCTTCGACCTCGACGGCGCTCCCGCCGCTGTCCAGCAGAAAGGCGAGCTCCCGGTCCCGCGAGTCGAAGACGCGCAGGTCCGAGAGGTCGGGGCGGGCGGCAGCCAGGACCTCCGGAGTGAGGATGAGTCGCACGAGCCCGGTCTGTTCGGCCAGGATCTCCGCCTCGAGGGGGAACAGGCGCTTGAGCGCGGCCGGAGAGCGCGTCGCGGCGCCCGCCGCCCACGCGCCGGCGATCAGACAGCCCACGGCACACGCGATGCGGAGCTTCATGTGTCCCCCGGTGTGGCTTCGCGTACCACGAAGCGCTGGTACAGGAGCGAGATCGTGATCAGCGAGACGGCCAGGCCGAGCAGCGAACCCACCCGGTAGAGATCGTCCAGCTCGCCGAGGTCGTGGAGGAAGACCTTCGCCACCGCCACCATCATCAGGCCCAGGCTCACCCAGCGCAGTCCCCGGCTGCTGGCCCGGACGCCCGCGGCGAGCAGCGCCAGCGCGTACAGTGCCCAGACGAGCGACGTGGTCAAGTCGCGGGCGGGCATGCGCTCGAAGCTGACGCGCAGCGTCGCGCCGCTGGCGAACCAGTCGGCGATCGCCAGGTTGAGCCACACGAAGATCACGGCGATCGCGGCGAGTCCGACGCCGGCCGCGCCGAGCGGGCGGCCGCCGGCGTAGACGCGCCGCTCCCAGGGGCGCGCCCGGGAGATCTCGTGCGCATTCAGCACGCGCACGCTCCAGATCATCGCCGCGGTCGGCACCAGGTACGTGTAGAAGAGCCAGTTGAACACGCGCCAGGAGGGGCGCGGGTAGTAACCCAGCACGGCCTCGTTCGCGACCAGGCGGAGGGTCACGCCGGCGAACAGCGCCAGCCCCAGGTACTTGAGACCCGGGTGGTCCAGCCGGCGCCACAGCAGCGTGACCGCCAGACCTTCCAGCGCCCAGCCGATCGTGATCCACTCCTTTTCGAGCTGGAGCGGGATCGCCAGCGTCGCGAAGCCGAACGCCACCGCCAGGAACCAGGCGAGGTTGCTCTTGAGCAGCGGGTCCGCGGCGTCGCGCCGCCGCTTCGCCTGCCAGGCCGAGCCGAGCGCGAGGGCCCCCAGCAGGACCGGCAGCAGGCCGATCGTCTGCGCTCCGAAGCTGGCCTCGTACAGCACCTTCAGCGAGGGGAACCAGGCCGGGGCCGCCAGCGCCGCGGCGTACCAGGCCCAGCGCTCGGTGCGGAAGCGGGCCAGCGCGGCGAAGGGGAAGGACGCGAAGAGCAGCAGCGAGACGGCCTGGCCGGCCAGGGCGAGCGCCGCCTCCGGGGCCTCCGGGGTGGCTTGCGCGAAGGTCCACGCGCTGTGGACCAGGGCTGTCGAGAGCATTGCCGCGAACAGCCAGCGCCCGGACGGAATCCGCGTCGCCGACAGCGCCGCGAGGAAGCCGAGCAGGGCTGCGCTCAGCGGCGGGAGCAGCGGCGCGTCGTAGAAGGACGGGCTCGCCGCCAGGGAGATGGACGCCAGCACGGCGAAGGTCGCACCGGCGCGCTCGCTCCAACGCTTCCCCGTGGCTTCGCGGCGCCGCAGCGCGGACACCTGCGCGACCACCGCGACCGCGATCAGCACGGCGCAGTGGGTGGCGAAGCTCGGCGCGCCCGGCTCGCCCTGGTGCCACCAGGCGAACTGCCACAGGCCCGCCGCCAGCAGCGCCGCGGCGGCGACCTGCAGCGCGCCGCGCCGGGGGAAGGTGCCATGGCGGAAGGAGAGTCCAGCCAGCAGCAGCCAGCCGCACAGCCACGGCCAGAGGTCCGCGTCGGCGCTGCGCGCGGCGGCCGCGATCAGCAGCGCCTGCAAGCCGAGCGACGTCACCATCGCCGCGGGCGCCGGTCCAGCGCGTCCGGCCGGGCGCCGGTCGAGCTCCGCGAAGACGTGGAACACGCCGGCCAGCAGGAAGCACAGTGCGGCCGCCTCCCAGGCCAGCGCCGCGTCGAGGTGGCGCCCGATCAGCCAGACCGCGAACACCGCGGTGGAGCCGCAGGCGGCGCCGAGCCCCAGCCAGGCGCGCTGCTGCGCGCGGGCGAGCCAGGCCGCGGAGCCCGAGAGCAGCGCGAGCAGCAGCGCCACCGGATAGAAGTGCTCGCCCAGGTCCGACCGTCCGGCGAGGTAGAGGGCGAAGACGAACGGGAAGAGGGCGCCGCCCGCCTGGGTCACCAACCACTGCCGGCGGCCAGCGGTGGGAAGCCCGCGCAGCGCGTAGGCGTAGGCCACGGCGAAGATCGCGAGGACGCCGATCGCCAGCAGCAGCTGGCCGGCCTGCATGCGGCTGCCGATCCACAGCGCCTGGTAGACGAGCGTCCCGACCAGGCTCAGCAGGGCGAGCAGGGGCCAGCCGCGTCGTTGCGCGATGAAGAGCAGGCCCGCGTCGAGCAGCAGGATGTACGAGAAGAGGGCGATCGGACGGTCCTGGCCCGTGGAGAGCAGCAGCGGAGTGAGGAAGCCTCCGATCAGTCCGATCAGCGCGATGACCAGGGAGGCGTGGCGGTAGGCGAGAGCCGTGCAGGTCGCCGTCACCGAGATCATCGCGACGAGGGCCAGCTCAGAACCGACCAGACCGTACAGGCTGCGCGCCGCCCAGAAGGCCGAGTAGAGCACGACGATCCCGCCGCCGATCAGCCCGTTCGCCGCCGCCTCGTAGCGCGCGCGCGCCTTCCACTCGGCCGCGGCGATGCAGCCCACCCCGAGCAGCGTGCCGGTGACGACCCGCAGCCAGGGCGGGATCAGCCCGTGCTCGATCGAGTACTTGAAGAAGTAGACCCCGGCCAGCGCCAGCACCACACCGCCCAGCACGGCGGCACCGCGCACGCCCAGCCAGCGCTCCCAGTCGATTCGCACGGCGGGGGGTCTCGGGGGCGAGGGCGGCGGCTCGGCGGGTCGCGCTGCGGGGGGCGGCGGCTCGAAGACCGGCGGCGGGGCGGCTGCGCTGCCCGCTCCGGGCGGGCTGACCGACTGCGCCCTCGCGGGCTCCGGCTCGGGCGAGATGGACGGCTCCGCCAGACTCACCCGGCGCCGCAGCTCGCTGAGCTGCCGCTCGAGCTCGGCGATGCGCCGCTGCAGGGCACCCTTGCGCCGAATCCGCCACAGCGCGATGGCGGCCATGGTGGCCGCGGCGAGCTCCAGCGGGTTCACGGCCCCCTCCTCTCCGGGCGACGCCCCGCCCGCTGCCTTCCCATCGGCCGGATCCGGGGTCCGATTGACTGCGGCGGCGCGTCTCGGACGCCGTGGCGCCGCTCCGCTCGACCTCGCTCGAGGGGCCCCGGGATCTCTCCCAGGCTGGCGCGACACGGCGAGAGCGAGGAGCGCGAGGCGTGGCGTGCCCGGAACCGGCCGGCCCGGAGCTGCCCGACGAGTCGCGTCCGGAGGGTCACCCCCGACGCGTGCGCGAGCACAGTCTCAGCTGGGCGATCGCGTACGACCTGATCCCGGCGGCGTCGCCGCTGCGCGCCCTGGTTCACTGGGACCCGCTCGAGCATTTCATCGGCGAGGTCCTCGAGCGCCGGCCGCTTTACCGGATGGCCGATCCGCTCGCAGCCCTGAGCCTGACCGCCACGACCGAAGGCCACGTGCAGGGCTGGCGGTGCGACAATACCGACTTCGCGGTGTCGCTCGCCATCCAGAGCTGCAAGAGCGGAGGCGCGTTCGAGTGCGCTACGGCCGCAGCCAGCCACTCGCGTGCCGAGCCGCTCCCACGCATGGATCCGCGAGCCGCCGCCCTGGGCCGCCATCGTCGAGGAGGGCTTTTCGGTCGAGGCGCAGAGTGATCCCCTGGTGTTCTACGCTGCCGGCGGCTCGCAAGAGAGGGTTCGGGCGAATCTGGCGCGTAGCGTGGAGAGCTGTCGCGAGTTGATCGCGCTGGATCGCGTGGAGTCCCATCCCATGAGCGAGTACCGATTCTGAGCGGAGTCGCGCGAGCAGGAGGAGATCGATGAGCGGTGAGAGCGGGGAGAAGCTCGGCGGCGCGCCGGCGGGGGGCGATCCGCGCCGCGAGGACAGCTGGGGCCGGCACCTGGGCATGGACGTGCTCGAGGCGGGGCCGGAGCGGGTGCGCGCGCGCGTCGAGATCGGCCCGCGGCACCACCAGCCCTACGGCATCGCCCACGGCGGCGTCTACTGCTCCATCGTCGAGGGCGTCGCGAGCTACGGCGCGGGCATGGCGGCGCGCGAGCGCGGGCAGAAGGGCGTGGTCGGTGTCTCCAACACCACCGACTTCCTGCGCTCCCACAGCGAGGGTGAGCTGGTCGCCGTCGGAGAGCCACTCCACGTGGGCCGCAGTCACCAGCTCTGGTCGGTCGTGATCCGGCGCAGCGCCGACGAGCGCGTCGTGGCGCGCGGCCAGGTGCGCTTCCACGTCCTCGACGAGCTGCCGGCGGAGCGGCGCGCGCGCCGATCGCCGGGCGGCTGAGCGCCGCGACGGGGTATCCTGGGCGGCATGGCCAGCGCGATCGACGCACCCTACGAGATCGGCGGCGAGCTGCCCCTCGCGATCCGGCCGCGAGGTTCGGGGCGGGACGTGGCTTCGCTCGTGGGTTGGCTCGGGGAGAACGCCGGCTGGGTGCAGGAGAGCCTCACCCAGCACGGAGCGCTGCTGTTCCGCGGCTTCGAGGTGCGCGGGCCCGAAGACTTCGAGGCCGTCGCTCGCGCCGTGGACGACGACCTCAAGAACGAGTACCTGGGGACGTCACCCCGCGACAGTCTGAGCGAGTACGTGTTCAGCGCCAGCGAGCTGCCGAACTTCTACCCGATTCCGCAGCACTGCGAGATGAGCTTCTGCGCCCACCCGCCGCGCCGCGTGTTCTTCTGCTGTCTCGAGCCCCCGGCGGAGGGCAGCGGCGAGACTCCGCTGTGCGACTTTCGCGTGGTATGGCGCGACCTCGACCCCGAACTGCGGCGCCGCTTCACGGAGGGCGGGATTCGCATCATCCGCAACTACAGCGGCCCCGGCGAGGGTGAGGACACCGATCCGCTGCGTCTCAAGCGCTGGAACGAGATGTTCCTGACCACCGACCGGGGCGCCGTCGAGGCGCAGTGCAAGGACCAGGGCTTCGAGCCCACCTGGCTCGAGAACCAGGGACTTCGGCTGGTCAGCACACAACCCGTGTACCGCGATCACCCGCTGACCGGCGAACGCGTCTGGCACAACCACAGCACGACCTTCCACCTGTCGACCGCGGCGGCGGAGTACGCGCGCATCGCGAAGCTGCGACCGACCGAGCGCCACCTCGGACTGCACCGGATGGCGGAGTCGCTGGAGGCCGCGCTGCGCGAAAAGCCGGCCGAGGAGCAGTCGATGCACTGCACGTACCTCGACGGGCGCGAGATCCCGGCGGCGGACATGGAGGCCGTGCGCGACACGGTATGGCGCCAGATGGTGATCGAGCCCTGGCGCCGCGGCGACGTGATCGCGATCGACAACCACTCGGTCTCGCACGGGCGCCTGCCCTACGAGGGCCCCCGGAAGGTCGCCGTCTGCTGGGCCTGAGGCCCGCCCTCCAGAGAGAGATTTCGTAATGAGTACTATTGGTTAAGGAAGAAGCTGCTGGTTTGCCCCGAGCGTCTCGACACTTGAAGTAACTACTCTTAGAATCTCTGCATGGAGTATCGAGTCGAGGCCCTGGCCGCCGCGGCCGGGGTGCGCGTCGACACCCTCCGCTTCTACCAGTCGCGGGGTCTGCTACCCGCTCCGCGCAAGCGAGGGCGCGTGGGGATCTACAGCGAAGAGCACCTCGCGCGGCTCAAGCAGATCCGGCAGCGCCGTCGCGAAGGCTTCTCGCTGGCGCAGATCCAGCGCCTGCTCAGTCCGGAACAGAGCGACACCCCCCAGCTGCTGGAGGCACTGACACGCGAACGCGTCGGAGAGCGGACGTTCACACGCGCCGAGCTCGCCGCGGAGGCGGGCATCCCGCCGGCGCTGGTGGGCGCGATGGAGGCCGCCGGCCTGGTCGAGCCGTTGCAGGTCGGCGGCGAGCAGCGCTTCGGTGAGTCGGAGCTCGAGATGGCGCGCATCGGGCTGGCGCTGCTCGACTCGGGGCTCCCCATGCAGGTCCTGCTCCAGCAGGCCGTGGAGCACGCCCGCCACATCCAGAAGCTCTGCGACGTGGCCATCGATCTGTTCGACGAGCACGTGCGCAAGCGGGAGGGCGACCCGGTGGACGACGCCGCCGTCACCGCGGCCTTCCAGCAGATGCTGCCCGGGGTGACGCGCCTGGTGGCGCTGCACTTCCAGCGCACGCTGGTGAACCGGGCGCTGAACCGGCTGCGCGGCAAGCGAGAGCACGAAGCCCTGCAGGCCGCCCTCTCCGCCACCGAGAACGCGCGCCTGGAAGTGGAGGTCGGGTGGCGCTGAACGCACTCCCCCCCGCCGCGGGCAAGCACGCCTCGGTGCGCGCGATGTTCGACCGCATCGCACCGCGCTACGACCGGCTGAACCGTCTGCTCAGCGCCGGCCTCGACCGGCGCTGGCGTCGCGCGGCCGTCGAGGCGATCGGGCTGGGCCCGGGAGATCGGGTGCTCGACCTGGCCTGCGGAACGGGCGATCTCGCCGAGCTCGCCGCGCAGCGCGGCGCGCGGGTGGTGGGCGTCGACTTCGCGCGCCAGATGCTATCCGGTGCGCGGCGGCGCCGCGTGCCGGCGCAGCTCGTCCAGGCCGATTGCGCCCGGCTTCCGCTGCGCGAGGGCTTCGCGACGGCGGCCGTGTGCGGCTTCGCCCTGCGCAACTTCGTGTCGCTGGAGGAGATCTTCGCGGAGCTCGCGCGGGTGCTGGCGCCGGGCGGGCGCGTGGCGTTGCTCGACGTGGATCGCCCGCAGGGCCGCTGGCTGCGCGCGGGCCATTCCTTCTATTTCGACAACGTGGTGCCGCTGGTGGGCGGACTCCTGTCGGACCGCGCGGCCTACGCCTATCTGCCGCAGTCGACCAGCTACCTCCCGGCTCCCGCCGAGCTGTCGCGGCTACTGGCCCGGGCCGGGTTCCGCGACGTGGCGCGCCGCAGCTTGCTGTTCGGCGCGGCGCAGCTCGTCACGGCCATCCGGGAGGAAGCGGCGTGAGCGCCGCGGGCGCCGGTCCCGAGCTCGCGGGCGCGGTGGCTGCTGCGGCCCGGCGCGCCGCGAGTCTAGGCCGCGCCCAGTGGGTGTCGCTTCCGCTGCCGGTCGCGCCGCGCGATGGCCTGGAGCTGTTTGCCGCCTCGCCGGCCTCGGAGCGCTTCTTCTGGGAGCGGCCCGCCGATGGGCTTCAGGTGGTCGGACTCGGTGCGTCCCACGCCATCGAGCTGGCGGGCGCGCAGCGCTTCGGGGCGGCCGCCCGCGAAGCGCGCGCGCTGGCGCGCGATCGCCAGCGCATCGCCGGGGCGGGGACGTCGGCCGATGAGCCCCTGCTGGTCGGTGGCTTCTCCTTCGCCGACGAGTCGTCCTCGTCGGGTGACTGGAAGGGCTTTCCCGCCGGGCGGCTCGTGCTCCCCGAGCTGATCGTCGCGAAGCGGGGTGCGCGCGCAGTCTGCGTCGCGACGCACCGGGTGGACCCGGGCGCGGACGCCACCCGAGAGTTGGCGCTCGCACGGGCGGCGTTCGAGCGCTGGTGCGCGGCGATCGCGTCCGCGCCGACGGCGGTTGCGCAGGCCGGGGCCGCCGACGCCGAAGCCGGCTACCGCGCGGCGGTCGAGTGTACGCACGCGGCCTTTCGCGACGACGTGGCCGCCGCCCTGCGCGCCATCTCCGGCGGGTCGCTGGCCAAGGTGGTGCTGGCCCGGGCCGTTCGCGTGGCGCGCCGCGGGGGCTTCGACGCCGCGCCGATCCTGGCGAAGCTGCGCCGCGCCTACCCGTCCTGCGCGACCTTCGCGGTCGCGCGGCCCGAAGGGACCTTCCTGGGAGCGACGCCCGAGCTGCTGGTGCGACTCGACGGGCGCTCGCTGCAGACGGCGGCGACGGCGGGCTCCGCACCGCGCGGACGCAGCCCGCAGGAGGACGAGCGGCTGGGCCGCGAGCTGGCCGGCAGCGCGAAGGAGCGCGCGGAGCACGCGTTGGTGGTGAGCTCATTGGCGGCCGCGCTCTCGGGCGCGTGCAGCGAGCTCGACGTGCCCGACGTCCCGCGCCTGGCGCGCCTGGACGGAATCCAGCATCTCGAGACCCCGATTCGCGGCGCGTTGCGCGCACCGGAGCACGTGCTGGAGCTGGTCGGCCGCCTGCACCCGACGCCGGCGGTGGGCGGTTCGCCGCGCGCTGCCGCGCTCGCCTGGATCGCGCGTCGCGAGCGGCTCGAGCGGGGCTGGTACGCGGGCCCGGTCGGCTTCGCGCGCGCCGACGGCGGCGGCGAGTTCTGGGTCGGCCTGCGTTCGGCGCTGCTGTGCGGCGAGAGCGCGCGGCTGTTCGCGGGCGCCGGTGTCGTCGCCGGCTCACAGCCCGAGGACGAGCTGCGCGAGACGCAGCTCAAGCTGCGCGCCATGCTCGGCGCGCTCGTGGAGCTCTGAAGTGACGGTGGTCGGGACTGCCAACCGCGCCCACGCCTTCACCGGCGCGCTGTTCGAAGAGCTCGCCCGCTGCGGCGTCGAACACGTCTGCCTGTGCCCGGGTTCGCGCAATACGCCGCTCGTCGCCGCCGCTGTCGCGCGCCCAGAGCTGCGCTGTTGGTCCCACCTGGACGAGCGCTCCGCCGGCTTCTTCGGCCTGGGCCTGGCCCGGGCCAGCCGCCGGCCGGTGGTCCTGGTCTGCACGTCGGGCACCGCGGCCGCCAACTTCCACCCGGCGGTGATCGAGGCACACCACGCGCGGGTGCCGCTGCTGGTGCTCACTGCGGACCGGCCGCCGGAGCTGCGCGAATGGGGCGCAGGACAGACGATCGACCAGCTGCGCCTGTACGGGACGGCCGTGCGTTGGTTCGTCGAGGTCGCCGTCCCGGAACGGGGCGAGGCCGCGTTGCGCTACGCGCGGGCGCTGGCCTGCCGCGCGGCAGCGCAGGCGAGCGGAGAGCCGCCGGGCCCCGTGCACCTGAACCTCCCCTTCCGCGAGCCGCTCGAGCCGGTCGCAGTGGCCGGGGACGTGCCCGAAGACCTCCCGCCGCTGGCGGTCGATGGCCGCCCCGGCCGCCCCTACCTCCGGGCGGTCGCGGGCCCGGCCGCTCCCACACCGGAGCTGACGGCCTCGCTGGCCCAGCTGCTGCGCACGCGCGAGCGGGGCGTGGTCGCCTGCGGTCCGCTCGACGCCACGCCCGACACGGCCGCCGCGGTCGCCCAGCTCGCCGGCGCGCTCGGCTGGCCGCTGCTGGCCGAGCCCACCTCCCAGCTGCGGCGTGGCGCGCACGTGGGCCAGGCCCCGCTGATCGCGAGCGCCGACCTCCTGCTGCGCGACGAGCCGACCGCGGCGCGCTTCGCCCCCGACTGTGTGCTGCGTTTCGGCGACAACCCGACGAGCAAGGCGTTCCGCCTGTGGCTCGAGCGCCAGCGCCCGGCAGACGTGGTGCTGGTGGATCCCGACGGCGTCTGGCACGACCCCAGCCATCTGGCGTCGGCGACGCTGCGCGTGGACCCGCAGGCGCTGTGCACCGCACTCGTGCGCCGGCTCGGCACGAGCTCGCGCCGCCACGACGAGTGGCTCGACACCTTCACCGACGCCGACCGCCGCGCCCAGGCCGCGATCGACGAGACGCTGGCACAGGACGAGCGGCTGCTCAGCGCCCGGGCCGTGCGCGAGCTCGGCGACGCGCTGCCCGAACGGGCCCTGCTCTACGTCTCGAACAGCATGCCGGTGCGCGATCTCGACGCGTTCCTGCGCCCCAGCGCCAAGCCGCTGCGCGTGCTCTGCAACCGCGGCGCGAACGGCATCGATGGAATGCTGTCCAGCGCGCTGGGCGCGGCCGCGGCCGCTACTGGCCCCACGCTGCTGTTGACCGGGGACCTCGCCTTTCTCCACGACGCGGGCGGGCTGCTCGCCGCCCACCGCTACGGCATCCGGGCGACCGTCGTCGTGCTCGACAACGACGGCGGCGGGATCTTCTCCTACCTCCCGGTCGCTGCGTACGGGGAGCGGGTCGGCTTCGAAGAGCACTTTCGGACGCCCCACGGTCTCGATCTCGGCGCCGTAGCGCGGGCCTACTCCGCGCGCTTCACGCGCGCCTCGTCCTGGGAGCACTTCCGCACGGCCCTGAAGGACTCGTTCGCCGCGCGCGGCGTCTCCGTGATCTCGCTGGCGATCGACCCGGAGGCCGACGTCGCGCAGCACCGCGCGATCGACGCCGCGGTGGCTCGCGCCCTCGGCGCTGGCCGGGGGGGGACGCGGTGAGCCGCGCCGAGAGCGTCGGGGTCGAAGCGGCCGGGCTGCGCCTGCGCGCCACGCTTTCGGGGGCGGGACCGCCGCTGCTCGTGCTGCACGGCTTCACGGGCTGCGCCGACAGCATGGAGGGCATCGCGACCGGTCTGAGCGACGCCTACCGCACGCTGCGGCTGGATCTCGTGGGGCACGGGGGTAGCGACGCCCCGGACAGCGTCGCGGCCTACACGATGGAGAGCTGCGTCGAGCAGGTCGCGTCCGCGCTCGACGCGCTCGGCGTCCGAACGGCCCACGTGATCGGTTACTCGATGGGCGGTCGCGTGGCGTTGGCGCTGTGCGCGTGGCGCCCGGAACGCGTGCGCTCGGCGCTGCTGGTCGGTGCCAGCGCCGGACTCGAGCATCCCGACCGACGCGCCGCGCGCCGGCGCGCAGACGAGGCGCTGGCGGCGCGCATCGAGAGCGAGGGACTCGAGCGTTTCGTCGACGAGTGGATGGGCCGGCCGCTCTTCGCCGGGCAGCGGCGGCTGGGGCAGGCGGCCCTCGCGCGCGCCCGGGCACAGCGGCTGGCGAACCGTCCGCGGGGCCTGGCGAACAGCCTGCGCGGGATGGGCGCGGGGGCGCAGCCAGCGCTGCATCCGCTGCTGGAGCGGATCCGAACGCCGCTGCGGCTGGTGGCCGGCTCGCAGGACGCGAAGTTCGTCGCGATCGCCTCGGACCTGGCGCGCCGCCTGCCGAACGCCCGCGTGCGGCTCGTGCCGGGCGCCGGCCACGCTTGCCACCTGGAGGCCCCGGCCACCTTTCTCGGCATCGCGCGGCGCTTTCTCGCCGATGTGGAGGCCAGCCGGCGCACGCCGGCCCGGGTCGCCTCGGCGTCGACCGTTCAACCGGAAGGAACACCATGAACTCCGTCGACTGGAAGACCGTCAAGACGTACCAGGACATCCGCTTCGAGCAGAGCGAGGATGGCATCGCGAAGCTGACGATCGCGCGGCCGGAGGTGCGCAACGCCTTTCGGCCGCGCACGCTCTTCGAGCTGATCGACGCCTTCTCGCGCCTGCGCGACGACCCGACCGTGGGCGTCGTGCTGTTCACCGGCCAGGGGACGGAGGCCTTCTGCTCTGGGGGCGACCAGAAGGTCCGCGGCAACGCCGGCTACGTGGACGAGGAGGGCGTGCCGCGCCTGAACGCCCTCGACCTGCAGCGCGTGATCCGCACGCTTCCCAAGCCGGTGATCGCGCTCGTCGCCGGCTACGCCGTCGGCGGGGGGCAGGTGTTGCACCTGCTGTGCGATCTCACCATCGCGGCCGACAACGCCCGCTTCGGGCAGACGGGCCCGCGCGTGGGCAGCTTCGACGCGGGCTTCGGCGCCTCCTACCTGGCGCGCGTGGTCGGCCAGAAGAAGGCGCGCGAGATCTGGTACTTGTGCCGGCAGTACGACGCCCGGCAGGCGCTGGAGATGGGCCTCGTCAACGAGGTCGTCGCGCTCGACGAGCTCGAGGCGACCGGCGTGGGCTGGGCGCGCGAGATCCTGCGCCACAGCCCGATCGCCATCCGTTGTCTCAAGGCCGCCTTCAACGCGGATTGCGACGGGCAGGCCGGTATCCAGGAGCTCGCCGGCAGCGCCACCATGCTCTTCTACATGACCGAGGAGGCCCAGGAGGGCCGCGACGCCTTCCTCGGCAAGCGCGAGCCCGACTTCTCGCGGTTTCCGTGGCGGCCCTAGACGCCGCGCACCCGGCGCCGGCCGGCTGGCGAGCCTGGTGGCTGGCTTCGCGCCCGCGCACGCTGCCCGCGGCGCTGGCCCCGGTCGCGCTGGGGACCGCGCTGGCCGCCGCGGACGGCCACGCCGCCGCGCTTCCGGCGGCGGCCGCGCTGGCCGCTGCGCTGCTGCTGCAGATCGGCGCGAACCTGGCCAACGACGTCTTCGATTTCGAGAGGGGAGCCGACACCGAAGGGCGTCTGGGTCCGCCGCGGGCGACCCAGCTCGGCTGGCTCGCACCCGCTGCCGTGCGCCGCGGGGCGGCGACGGCCTTCGCCGGCGCGGCGGCGGTCGGCCTCTACCTGGTGGCGATCGGGGGCTGGCCGATCGCCCTGGTCGGAGTGCTCTCGATCGCGGCGGGCTTCGCGTACACGGGCGGACCGTACCCGCTCGGCTACCACGGTCTGGGTGACCTGGCCGTATTCGTCTTCTTCGGCGTGGTCGCCGTCTGTGGCACCTACTGGGTGCAGGCGCTCTCCCTGCCCCCGCGCGTGCCGGTCGCCTCGATCGCGATCGGCGCGCTGGCGACGGCGATCCTGGTCGTCAACAACCTCCGGGACCTGGACAGCGACGCGCGCGCGGGCAAGCGCACCCTGGCCGTGCGCTGGGGCCGGGGAGCCGCCCGCGCCCAGTACGCGGCGCTGCTGATCGCGGCCTACGCGACGTGTGTCCTGCTCTGGAGCTCGGGCGCGGCGCCGCTGACGGTGCTGCTGCCGCTGGCCACGCTTCCCTTCGCGGTGGGCCTCGCGCGCCGGGTGGTGCGCGAACGCGGCGCCGCCCTGAACGAAGTGCTCGCCGCCACGGCGCGGCTCGAGCTGGCCTTCGCCGCGCTCTTCGCGGTGGGCTGGCTGCTGTGAGGCTCGTCGCGGCGCGCCTGACCCGATTCCGCCTGCGCCTGGCGTCGCCCCTGGAGACGGGCCACGGCCGGCTTCGGGAGCGCGAGGGCGTGCTCCTCGAGCTCGAGGCACGGGGTGGCGCGGTCGGCTGGGGCGAAGCGCTGCCGCTGCCCGGCTTCGGGCTCGAGCCCGTGGCACGGACGTGGGATGCGCTCGAAGGTCTGGCTCGCGACCTGCTGGCCCGAGATGAGCTGGACGCCGACAGCTGGCTCGACGGGCTCGAGCGCCTGGCCCCGGCGGCACCCGCGGCGCGGGCGGCGGCCGACGCCGCCCTGCACGATCTGGTGGCGCGCGCCGAGGGCGTCAGCGTGGCTCGCTGGCTGGCGCGGCGCGAGGGGCGATCGCCGAGCGCCAGCGTGCGCGTGAACGCCCTGGTCGGCGCGATCGATCCGGCGGCCGCCGCGGACCAAGCGCGCCGCGCCGTGGCTCGCGGCTTTCGCACCCTGAAGCTCAAGCTCGCCGCGCACGACTTCGAGTTCGATCTGGCGCGGGTGGAAGCGGTGCGGCGGGCGGTGGGTCCCGGCGTGGCGCTGCGGCTCGACGCGAACGGCGCCTGGAAGGAGGCCGACGCGGCGCTTCGGCTGCGCGCCCTGGCCCCGTTCGGTGTCGAGTTCCTCGAGCAGCCCGTGGGCGCGGACGAGCGCGACGGGCTCGCCCGGCTGTGCGCGACCTCGCCCTTCCCGATCGCGGCCGACGAAGCCGTGCGCGACGAGGCGACGGCAGTCGAGCTGCTGAAACGGCGCGCCGCGCACCGCCTCGTGGTCAAGCCGGCCGCCGTGGGTGGACTGCGCGCCGCCTGGCGCATCGCTTCGCGCGCTCGCAGCGCCGCCGTGCCGGTGGTGGTGACCTCCTTTCTCGACTCGGCGCTGGGACGCGCCGCGGCTCTCCACTTCGCCGCTGCGCTGCCCGGTCCGCTCCCCGACGCGGGGCTCGCGACGGGCGAGCTGCTGCGCGACGACCTCGCGCCCGGCGCACGCGTCGAGGCGGGCGCGCTGGCGGTGCCGGACGCCCCGGGGCTGGGCGTCGCGCCCGAGCCCGCTGCGCTGCGGCGCTGCGCGACGACGCCGACGCGGGAGCTTCGCGGGTGAGCGCTCCGCGCCCTTGGCTCACGCCGGACGCCGCGCCCGCGCTCTGCGCGGCGGGGCGGAGCGCATCGCGCCAGGAGCTGGCCGCGCGCGCCGACGCGCTCGCCGGGTGGCTCGCGGCACGGGGGCTGGGCGAGGGGGAGGTCGCCGCCGCGTTCCTTCCCAACGGGCTCGGCTTCGCCGCACTCGTCCACGCCATCGATCGAGCTGGCGCCGTACTGCTCCCGCTGAACCTGAGGCTCACGACGGCCGAGCTCGCCTTCCAGCTGCGCGACGCGCGGGCCGGGCTCCTGCTCCACGACGGCGGGACCCTCGGTGCGCGGGCCGAGGCCGCGGCCCGCGCGGCGGGCGGTGTCACGGCGCTGCGCCTGCCCGACGCCGCGGCGGGCTCGCCAGTCCGATTCAAGCCGCGCGCGGGTCTCGATGCGCCGTTCGCGCTGCTCTACACGTCCGGGACGACGGGGCGGCCCAAGGGGGCGCTGCTCACCCATCGCAACCTGCGCGCCAGCGTCGAGGCCAGCTCGCGGCACCTGGGAGTTCGGCCCGACGACCGCTGGCTCGCCTGCCTGCCGCTCTTCCACGTGGGAGGGCTGGTGATTCTGCTGCGCTGCGCGCTGCACGGAATCCCGGCCCTCGTGCACGAGCGCTTCGATCCGGAAGCGGTGAATCGGGCGCTGGACGGCGAGGCCGTGACCTGCGTGTCGCTCGTGCCCGCGATGCTCTCGGAACTGCTCGACGCGCGCCGCGGACGTCCGGCGCCGCCGACACTGCGTTGCGTCCTGGTGGGCGGCGGGCCCGTACCCCGGCCGCTGCTCGAGCGCGCCGCCGCGCTCGGCTTTCCCATCGCGCCCAGCTACGGCCTGACCGAGGCGTCGTCCCAGGTGGCGACGCTCCGCCCGGGCAGCGATCCCGACCCGGCGCGCGCGGGGCTCGAGCCGCTGCCCGGCACGCGGCTGCGCATTCTGGCCGGCGGACGGACGGCGGGCCCGGGTGAGGAGGGCGAGATCCTCGTGCGCAGTGCCGCGGTGATGCGCGGCTACGCCAACCGCCCGCAGGAGACGGCGCGGGTGCTGCGCGCTGGCTGGCTCCACACCGGAGACATCGGCCGGCTGGATGCGCGCGGGCGTCTGTTCGTGATCGAGCGACGCTCCGACCTGATCGCGTCGGGCGGCGAGAACGTCTACCCGGCGGAGATCGAGGCGGCGCTGCTCGAACACCCCGACGTGCTCGAGGCTGCCGTGGCGGGCGTCGTCGACGAGCGCTTCGGGCAACGCCCGGCCGCGTGGCTGGTGCTGCGCCCCGATTGCGCGCTGGGCGCCGACGAGCTCGCCCGCTTCTGCCGCGAGCGGCTGGCGGGTTACAAGGTGCCCGTGCGCTTCGAGCGCGTCGCTGCGCTACCGCGCAGCGCGACGGGCAAGCTCCTGCGCAACCGTCTGGCCGCCGGCGACGACGCGGAGCGCGAACCCGGCGGCCTCACTTCCAGCCGCTAGTCGCCCCCTTGACCATGGCGAAGGGCCCGACGGGCCAGTTGAAGCAGTCGACCATCAGCTGGTTCACGTCTTCGGGGCCCGCCACGCCCTCGTCCACCACGCGCTGGGCCTCGCGGATCATGGCGAAGTAGACGCGGTTGGCCACGAAGCCCCAGGCCATCGGAGCGTCCTTCACCACGATGGGGTTCTTGCCGCAGGCGCGCGCCGTGTCGCGGACCAGGGCGACGGCCTGTTCGCCAGTGGCCGGCGTGACGACGAGCTCGGCGAAGCGCATCACCGGCGGCGGCGAGGCCCAATGCCAGCCGATCACGCGCTCGGGACGCTCGGTGGCGGCGGCCAGCGCGGCGATCGGAAACCCCGAGGTGTTGGATGCCAGCACGGCGCCCGGCGCGGCCGCCCGGTCCAGGTCGCGAAATAGCTTCAGCTTGAGGTCCAGTCGCTCGGGCACGCACTCGACGACGAGGTCCGCCGCCGCGGCCTCCTCGAACGAGTCGGTGAACGAGAGCCGGGCCAGGGCCGCGTCGGCCTGCTCGCGGGTGAGCTTGCCGCGCTCGACGCCGCGTTCGAGACCGTAACGGCCCGAGACGACGTCCCGTTGCGCCTTCTCCAGGGCGTCCTTCGCCAGGTCGCAACAGACGGTCGGGAACCCGCCGGTGGCGAGCGTCTGGGCGATGCCGCTTCCCATCACGCCCGCTCCGATCACGCCGACTCGCGTTTCACCCATCTCGAAATCCCCCTCGCCCGGCGCCGTCAGCGGCCGAACAGGTCGCCGAGTCCCTTCTCGATCAGATCCCGCGCGGCGTCTTCGGCCGTCGGCTGCCCGCTCGGCTCGCCGGACTCCGGCTCGACATACGAGTCCTTCAGCGCCTTCTCGAGCAGCGCTCCCACGGCCTGGCGCGACGCGACCTGCGCAACGTAGGAGAGGTCCGGCACCGGCTGCACCGACGGGAGCGGGCCCACCAGCTTCACCGGGAGCTGCACGCGCCCGTCGGCGCCGCGCAGGTACTTCATCGGTTTGGCCGCGTCCACCAGGTCCTCGCTCAGGGCCGCGGAGAACGTCAGGACGGTCGCCAGGTCGAGCCGGTTGTCGAGCGAGTACCTGCCGTCGCCCCCGAGCGCGTAGTCCCGCGCGGCCAGCTGGAAGTCGCGGAGGTAGGCCCAGCCGTCGCGGACGCTCAGCTTCGCCACGGCCGTCTCGAAGACCGTGTCGCCGACCCCGAACACCTGGGGGTACTTGGCCCGCAGCGTCGGCGGCAACAGGCCCGAGAGCCCCGCGACGCCCGTCACGCCCCGCAGCGCGCTCTCGGCCAGGTTCACGTCCTTCAGCATGCCGTCGGCCAGCTCGAGCGCGCCCGTGCCGGTGAGGGTTCGCTTGATCTCGTCCCACACCGACCCCGCGCCGTTCAGGTCCAGCACGCCGCCCAGCGTGCCCTCGACGAGCCGCGCCGCGTTCGACGAGCGGCTCGCGACGACCGCCCGGAGGTTCATGTCCGCGAGCGTCGAGTGGAGATCGAAGCGCGGCCGCTTCGGGTCGCGCATGTCGTAGGTGCCGGAGGCTTCGAGATTGCCACCGAAGGCCTCGAGCGACAGCTTCTCGAGCACCGCGCGCTGGCCGCGCAGCTCCAGGTCGACGGCGAGGTTCTGGTACTCCGCACCCGCGAAGCTGCCGCCGGACGAGCGCACGGTGGCCTTTACGTGCGGACCCGACTTGGGCAGCGACAGGCGCCCCTTGAGCTCGAGGTTGCGGATCACGCCGGGCGGCGCGCCCGCGTCGGCGGGCGCCAGCTCGAGGGCGTCGGAGGTGAGCACGAAGCTCGCCTGCGGGTTCGATAGGTCGGCGACCTCTCCCGCGATGTGGACGTTCTGTCGCTGCGCGCCGAGCAAGGCGGCGTCGATCTCGAAGACGATCGGACCGGTGAGGCTCACGTCCGTGGCGCGGAAGTCGAGCCGTTCGATCGCGCGCTCGACAGGCGGATCGACGGTGCGGTCGATGAAGCGGAGCGTGCCGTTGCTGATGTCGACGACGCCGATGACGAAGGGAGCAGGGCTGCCCGGCGCGGCGCCCGGACTCTCCGCTTTCCCGCCGCCGCCCAGGCTGTCCGTGTTGAGTCCGCGCGAAGTCTGGATCACCGTGATCGAAGGCGAGCGGAGCACCACCCGGCCCACCTCGATCTCCCCGAGCAGCGCGGGCAGGATCGCCACCTGCACGTCGATGGCGTCGGCGGTGACGAAGTGCTGCTTCGAGAAGGCGGGGTCGTCGCCCACCCGCAGGTCCGCGACGCGTACGGCCAGGCCGTCGGCCAGGGAGATGCTGACCTCGCCGAAGCTCACCTCGCGGCCCAGCGCCGACTGCGCCTGCTCCGAGATCCAATCCCGGTTCTCGTTGATGTAGGAGTCGAGATTGAAGACCGCGATGGCGAGTGCGCCGACCACCGCCGCCACGACAATTCCCAGGATGACGAGCAACCTGCGCATGGGCGCCCTCCAGCGTCCGCGCGGGCGCGATGCGCACGCACAGTCGGGGCGCATGGTACCGGAAGGCGACGGCCGAGTGAGAGGAGGGTCCCCGGGCTCTAGGTACCGGGCTCGGTGCGGGTGTCGGCCAGCGGCAGCGCCGCGCGGAGCAGCTCCGCCAGACGCTCCG
>JAZFWH010000207.1:0-4183 GCA_036482635.1 Myxococcota bacterium | reverse complement strand
CGTTGGATCACGCGCACCGCCTCTCCCACGGCGTGGGAACCGCTCGAACAGGCGCTGACGTGGCACAGGTTGGGACCTCGCAGGCCGTGCCGGATGGCGACGTAGCCGGCCGCCATGTTGCAGATCGTCATGGGGATCGTGAAGGGAGAGACCCGCTGCGGCCCCTCGGCCAGGAGCTTCTTGTAGGCATCCTGCAGCGTCTCGAGCCCGCCGATTCCCGAGCCGATCGCGACGCCGATGCGATCGCGCGTTCCGTCCGTCGGCTCGAGCCGGGCCTGCGCCACAGCCTCGTTCGCGGCGGCGAGAGCCAGCGCCACGACCCGGTCGAGCCGGCGCACCTCCTTGCGCGGCAGATCCCCGAGATCGAGCGCTGCCGGCGCCTCGCCCGCGATGCGCACCGGGTACGCACTCGCGTCGAAGCGCGTGATCTCCGCCACACCGGAGCGTCCCTCGACGGCCTCCTTCCAGGTGGTGGCGACGTCGGGGCCCAGGGGGGTCACGCAACCCAACCCTGTCACGACGACCCGGCGGCGAAGCGGTTTCGAGGCGGTCATGTTTCAGGCCCCGCCCCGCTCCTTCAGGTAGCTGATGGCTTCCCCGATGGTCTGGATCTTCTCCGCGTCCTCGTCGGGGATCTCCACGTCGAACTCTTCTTCCATGGCCATCACCAACTCCACGATATCCAGGGAGTCCGCACCGAGGTCGTCGATGAACGACGCCTCCGAGACGAGCTCGTCCCTGCTGACGCCGAGCTGCTCGGCGACGATCTCCGAAACGCGCTCTTCCAGCTTCATGCTCGCAACCCTCCGCGCACGACGCTCCGATGACGCGGGCGCCGCGGCGTCGCAGGCCCGCGCAGCGCGGGCCTCATCGGCCGGCCCCGTTCCCCGCAGACGCGCCCGCGACGAAGCTCGCCGCGGCGGCGAGCTCTTGCCAGCCGCCCAGCGCCGCGCGCTCGACCGCGCGCGCATTGCGCGCCACCAGGCCCGACAGCACGCGTCCCGGTCCCACCTCCAGCGCGCGTGTGACCCCCAGGTCGACCAGCCGCGTCACCATGTCGGTGAAGCGCACGGGCGCCGTCATCTGGCGCGCGAGCAGCTCGGGCAGGCGGGCGCCGTCGCCGTTGGGCTCCGCCTCGACGTTGGTCACGACGGGGGGACGCGGGTCGCGGAAGCGGACGGAGGCGAGCTCGACGGTGAGCTTCTCGGCTGCCGGCTCCATGAGCGGACAGTGGAAGGGGGCCGACACGGCCAGCGCGACGGTGCGCCCGGCGCCCTGCTCGAGCGCCTTCGAGCAGGCCGCCTCCACGGCCGCCGCGTCGCCTGCGATCACCGTCTGGTTCGGCGCGTTGTAGTTGGCAGGCGTGACCACCTTGCCCGTCGAGCTGCGCGTCAGGTCACAGGCCCGCTCGACGAGTTCCGGCGGGGCGCCGAGCACCGCCGCCATCGCGCCGCGTCCCTCGGGCACCGCCTCCTGCATGAACCGCCCGCGCGCGTGCACGAGCCGCACGGCGTCTTCGAAGCAGAGGGCGCCACTCGCGACGAGCGCGGTGTATTCGCCCAGGCTGTGACCCGCAACGTACGCCGCCGAGACGGGCGTCTGCGCCTCCAAAGCCCGCAACAGCGCCACGGCGACCGTGAGGATCGCGGGCTGCTGGACCTCCGTCCGCTGGAGCTCCTGCTCGGGGCCCTCGAAGCACAGGCGCGACAGGGGGAAGCCGAGGATGGCGTCCGCGGTGTCGAACACGGCGCGCGCCGCGTCCGAGGCCTCGTAGACATCCCGCCCCATGCCGACCACCTGGGAGCCCTGGCCGGGAAACAGCAGAGCGAGCGCGGACATACTTACTCTTCCTCGGTCTGGACCAGCTCGCGCCCGCGGTACGTGCCGCAGCTGCCGCACACCCGGTGCGGAAGCTTCGGCGCCCCGCACTGCGGGCACAAACTCCGCGGCGAGGGGCCCAACGCGTCGTGGGCCCTCCGCTTGTCCCGCTTGGCGCGGGATGTCCGGCGCTTGGGAACCGCCATCAGCTCCGTCCTCCCGTCCGCCCGCTGCGCAGCGCAGCCAGGACGGCGAAGGGAGAATCTGCCTTCGCCTCCCGACAGCCGCACTTCCCGACAGCGAGATCGGCTCCGCATTGTGAACACAAGCCCATGCAGTCTTCGCGGCACAGCGGTTTTACCGGAAGCGCCAGAGCGATCAACTCGTGAATGAATCCGCCCAGTTGGATCTCGTTTCCTCGAAACCAGCCCGTCTCGAGCTCGTCGCTGATGTAGACGCCGTCGCGCGCGAGCAGGGCCGCCCCCTCGGGGTCGGCGGGCACCCGCTCGCCCGCCGGCTCCAGGACGAGCCGAAACGACTCGCGCAGACCGTGCCCGTAGCTCGCGAGGCAGCGGCTGCACTCCAGGGCCACGCTCCCCTCCACGCTGCCCTCGAGGTAGAGGTCCTCTCCCATGCGGTGCACCTGCAACGCGAGGGAGAATGGCGCCTTCAGGTCCCCCGGCAACCCGCGCTGGGCGGACGTCGTCTCGCGCCACCACGGCCCCCCCCTCTCGAAGCGGAACGGCGTCGGCGTGGCCGTCAGGCGATCGACCGGGATCTTCATGGTGCGTTCCAGCGGAACATGAGTGGGGACAGGGGCTTGTAGGCCCGCTCGGGATAGCAGAGGGCGCCGGGCGCGGCAACTCCGCGCCGCGCCGGGAGCGGGGCAACCCGCCAGGGCCCTGGTATGTTGGATTCGCCATGCCCAGCGTGCGGACGCGCTTCGCGCCGAGCCCCACCGGCTTCCTGCACGTGGGCTCGGCGCGCACGGCGCTCTTCAACTGGGCCTTTGCGCGGCGCCACGCCGGACAGCTGGTCCTGCGCATCGAAGACACCGACCGGGAGCGCTCGACGCGCGAATCCGAGGCGGCGCTGATCGAAGGCCTCGAATGGCTCGGCATCGACTGGGACGAGGGGCCGCACCGCCAGAGCGAACGCGGCGGGGACCACGCGGAGGCGATCGAGGCCCTGCTCTCGAAGGGCCGCGCCTATCGCTGCCGCTGCACCCCCGACGAGATCGAGGAGCGGCGCCTGGCGGCCATCGCGACCGGCGCGAAGTGGACCTACGACGGCCGTTGCCGCGACCTCGATCTGGGAACCGACTGCGGGCCTCACACGGTCCGGCTCCGGCTGCCCGAGCGGGGCGCCCTGACCTGGAACGACCTGGTCTTCGGCGAGAGCGGCCAGGATGCCCGCGAGATCGGAGACAAGATCATCCGCCGCAGCGACGGCCAGCCGCTCTACAACCTCGCGGTCGTCGTGGACGACCTGGCGATGGGCATCACCCACGTCATCCGCGGCGCGGACCACCACGCCAACACACCGCTCCAGATCGCGATCTACCGCGCCCTCGAACGCGAGCCCCCGCAGTTCGCCCACGTGCCGCTGATCGTCGGCCCCGGCGGCAAGAAGCTGAGCAAGCGACGCGACCCCGTCTCGGTGCAGAGCTACCGCGAGGAGGGCTACCTGCCCGAGGCCACCTGCAACTGGCTCGCGCGCCTCGGTTGGTCCCACGGCGACCAGGAGGTCTTCTCGCGCGAGGAGATCGCCGCGCTGTTCGACCTCGGCTCGGTCCACCGCTCCAGCGCCCAGGCCGATCCCGCCAAGCTCCAATGGCTGAACCAGCACTACATCAAGGCGCTGCCGCGCGACGCGCTCGTCGCCCAGCTCCTTCCCTTCCTCGAAGCCACCGCCCAGCGGAAGCTGAAGCCGACGCCGGAGCTGGAACAGCTGGTCGACCTGCTGCGCGACCGCAGCAAGACGCTCGCGGACATGGCGCGCCTCGCCCGCTTTCTGGTGGTCGACGAGATCGCCTACGACGACCGTGCGGCGCGCAAGCATCTGAAGCGCCAGATCGAGCGGCCGCTGGCGGACCTGCACGATCGGCTCTCGGCCCTCGAGGACTGGTCGGAAGCCGCACTCGAGAGCGCCTTCGACGAGGTCCGCGCGCGCCACGACGACCTGCCCGTCGGCAAGCTCGCGCAGCCCGTGCGCGTCGCGATCACCGGCACCGACGTCTCGCCCGGCATCTTCGAAACCCTCGCCGTGCTGGGCAAGCGCCGCACCGTGAGCCGCCTGGCCGAGGCGATCCACTTCCTTCGCCACGGTTGAGGAGGGCCCGGCGGTCGGTTATAGAGGACGCGCC
>JAZFWH010000206.1:0-2361 GCA_036482635.1 Myxococcota bacterium | reverse complement strand
TCGACTTCGTGCAGGACATCAAGATCGCCGAGGACGGGCGGGCCGTGATCACGCGCTGGAGCGGGTGGGTGCACGTGGTCGAGCCGACGGGCGCCGTGCGCTCGCTCCAGCTCCCGCGCCTGGACCCGGAGGGGCTCTACTACACCGGCGTTCTCGCCGGCGACCAGGTGTGCGCGACGCTGTGTGCCGACGTGACCGTGGTGTGCCGCCCCGCTCCCTGACTCCCCGATTTCCTCGGTCGCCGACTCCCCGCTGCGGCGCGCCCGAGCCGCGGCTCCACCGGCGTCGCCAAATCCCGATGGGGTAGACTCGGCCCGTGTTCCCGGAGAGACGCCAGCGAATGCTCGAGGCCATGGGCCCCGACGCCGTCGCCTTCCTCCTGGGCGCCCGACTCGCCACGCGCTCTAACGACACTCAGTACCCCTTCCGGCAGGACAGCGACTTCTGGTACCTGACCGGCTTCGACCATCCCCACGCGGTGGCGGTGCTGCGAACCGACGGCGGCCCCGAGTTCACGCTCTTCGTCGAGCCGCGGGAACGCGAGAAGGAGATCTGGGAGGGTCATCGCCCGGGCGTGGAAGGGGCGCGGCGTGACTTCGGCGCCGACGAGGCGCACCCGATCGCCGACTTCCACGCGCAGATCCCGCGCTTGCTGGAGGGCGTGAAGCGCGTGTTTCACGTGCTGGGTCAGCTCCCCGCGGTGGACGCGCGCATCGCCGAGACCCTCAGCGAGATGCGCCTGCGTTCGCGGCAGGGTCTGATCCCGCCGGCGGAGATCATCGACCCGCGCGCCCCCCTGCACGAGATGCGCCTGTTCAAGCAGTCGGACGAGGTGGAGCACCTGCGGCGCGCCGCCGAGATCACCCGGGAAGCCCACGCGGCGGCCGCGCGGCTGGCGCAGGACGGAACCTACGAGTACGAGCTGGAAGCCACCCTCAACTACGTGTTTCGGCGGCGCGGCGCGCGCGGGCCCGCCTACACGACGATCGTCGGCGGCGGCGCCAACGCGACGGTACTCCACTACATCAGCAACGACAGGCCCCTGCGCGGGGGAGACCTCGTGCTGATCGACGCGGGCTGCGAGGTCGAGGGCTACGCGGCGGACGTCACCCGGACCTATCCCGTGGGCGGCAAGTTCTCCGGGCCCGGTCGCGCCGTCTACGAGGTGGTGCTCGCGGCGCAGCGCGCCGCCCTCGACCTCGCCCGGCCCGGCGCCACCCTCGAGCAGCTGCACGAGGCTGCGCTGCGGAAGCTGGTCGAGGGCATGCTGAGCCTGGGATTGCTGTCGGGCAGCGTGGACGACCTCGTCGCCGGCGACGATTACCGCCGCTACTACATGCACCGCACCAGCCACTGGCTCGGCCTCGACGTCCACGACGTGGGCGCCTACGTCGTGGACGGCAAGCCCCGGCCCCTGGCGGCCGGAATCTGCTTCACCGTCGAGCCCGGCCTCTACATCGCCCCCGACGACGAGCGGGCTCCGGAGAGCCTTCGCGGCATTGGCGTGCGCATCGAGGACGACGTATTGATCACGCCGGACGGTCACGAGAACCTGTCCGCCGCCCTCCCCAAGCATCCCGACGACGTGGAGGCCTGGGTCAACGCCAGCTAGAGGAGTTCGCGGTAGATGCCCGACATCGAGTCCTTGCTCAAGGAGACGCGGGTCTTCAAGCCGAGCCCGGAATTTTCCCGGCAGGCGAACTGGAACCGGAAGACGGTCGCCGAATACCGCAAGCTGGGCGAGAAGAATCCGCAGCGCTTCTGGGCACGGATGGCCAAGGAGCACGTCAGCTGGTTCTCACCCTGGAAGAAAGTGCTCGACTGGAAGCCGCCCTACGCGAAGTGGTTCGTCGGGGGCAAGCTCAACGTCTCCTACAACTGCATCGACCGGCACCTGGAGGGACCCTACGCCTGGCGTCGCAACAAGGCGGCGATCATCTGGGAGGGAGAGCCGGGGGATACGCGCGTCCTGACCTTCGGGCAGCTCCACCGCGAAGTCTGCAAGTTCGCCAACGTGCTCAAGAGCCTGGGCGTCTCCAAGGGCGACCGCGTGGCGCTCTACATGCCCATGGTTCCCGAGCTCGCCATCGCCATGCTGGCTTGCACCCGCATCGGCGCCCCCCACAGCATCATCTTCGGCGGCTTCTCCGCAGAGGCCCTCCGGGAGCGCCTCGTGGACGCCGGGGCGAAGCTGGTGGTCACCGCCGACGGCGGCTTCCGCCGCGGCAAGCCGCTCGCACTGAAGCCCGCCGTGGACGAGGCCGTAGCGGGAGCGGCGAGCGTCGAGCGCGTGGTGGTGGTGCGGCGCACCGAGGAGCCGACCCGCATGGTCGAGGGCCGCGACATCTGGTGGCACGACGT
>JAZFWH010000205.1:0-19212 GCA_036482635.1 Myxococcota bacterium | reverse complement strand
GCAGACCGCGCACCCCGAGGCCGGCGCCGCCCAGGTAGAGGGCCGCCGGTCCCGGCCGGCGCAACAGGGCGGCCGCGGCCTCGACCGCCGGCGCGGACGGCGCGGGCGGGGGGGCCGGGCGGGGCGGCCTGGCGAGCCCGGTGGCGGGGGCGAGCTGCACGTCGTGGGGCACGATGAGGGTCGCGACGCCACCCCGGCGCGCGGCGGCGATGGCTTCGGCCGCCGCCTCGGCGAGCGTTTCGGCGGAGTCGCAGCGGGCCAGCCAGCTCGACACGGGGCGGGCCAGCGAGGCGATGTCCAGCGCCAGCAGCGGGTCCGCGGCGCGGTGCCAGCTGGCGTGCTCCCCGACCACGTTCAGGACCGGGCTGCGCGCCCGGCGCGCGTTGTGGAAGTTGGCGATCCCGCTGGCGAAGCCGGGCCCCAGCGGGAGAAGCGTCAGGGCGGGACGCCCCGACATGCGGGCGTAGCCGTCGGCCGCCGCGGCGCAGACGCCCCCGCACAGGCCGAGCGTCGCGCGCATCCCGGGCACGGTGTCGAGCGCCGCCAGCAGGGGCAGCTCCGCAATGCCCGGCTGGGCGAAGCAACGGTCCACGCCGGCGGCCAGCGCGCTCCGCACCAGGCCCTCGGCGGCGTTCACGGCGGCGCGTCCCCGGGGCGGCATCTCCGCCGGGAACGGCTCACCCGGACACTGTTTCCCACGCGCTTGACACAGCCCTCAAGCTATCAAACACTCCATCCGCATAAGCAGATGAAGCCCCGAACCGTCCGGGCCCTCGAACGGCCCGGCAGGCGGGTGCGCGCCGATCCGCAAACCCAACCAGACCCGACACCCAAGATGGAGAGCCCCGTGAGCCACGCCACCCCGCCGCGTCCGCCCTTCAAGGTCGCCGACCTGGATCTCGCCGCCCTGGGGCGCCGCGAGATCCGCCTCGCCGAGCACGAGATGCCCGGCCTGAGGGCGCTGCGCGAGCGACACGCGAAGAGCAAGCCCCTCGCAGGCGCCAAGATCATCGGCAGTCTGCACATGACGGTGCAGACCGCCGTGCTGATCGAGACGCTGGTCGACCTCGGCGCGGACGTGCGCTGGGTGAGCTGCAACATCTTCTCCACCCAGGACCCGGCGGCGGCCGCGGTCGCCGTCGGGCGCAACGGCACGCCCGAAGAGCCGCAGGGCACCCCGGTCTTCGCGTGGAAGGGCGAGACGCTCGAGGAGTACTGGTGGTGCACCGTCGAAGCGCTGGAGTGGCCCGACGGCTCCGGCCCCGACCTGATCGTCGACGACGGCGGCGACGCCACGCTGCTCGTGCACAAGGGTGTGGAGTTCGAGAAGGCCGGCAAGGTGCCCGACTTCGAACCCAACAGCGATCCGGAGGAGTGGGGCGTGATCCTCGAGCTGCTGCGCCGCGAGCAGCTACACGACCCCGCGCGCTGGGCCCGCATCGCCGCAAAGATCCGCGGCGTCTCCGAGGAGACCACCACCGGCGTGCAACGCCTGTACCGGATGGAGGAGACCGGGGAGCTGCTCTTCCCGGCCATCAACGTCAACGACTCGGTCACGAAGAGCAAGTTCGACAACGTGTACGGCTGCCGCCACTCGCTCCTCGACGGACTGGCGCGCGCCACCGACGTCATGCTCGGCGGCAAGGTGGCGGTGGTGTGCGGCTTCGGCGAGGTGGGCAAGGGCTGCGCCCAGGCACTGCGGGGCCAGGGCTGCCGCGTGCTGATCACCGAGATCGATCCGATCTGCGCCCTGCAGGCGGCCATGGAGGGCTACCAGGTCACGACACTCGAGGACGCCGTCGCCAGCGCGGACATCTTCGTCACCGCCACCGGCAACCGCGACATCATCACCGCCGATCACATGTCGCGCATGAAGGACAAGGCGATCGTCGGCAACATCGGCCACTTCGACAACGAGATCGACATGGCCGGGCTCAAGAAGGTGCCGGGCATTCGCACGGTGAACATCAAGCCCCAGTACGACGAGTGGGTGTTCGCGGACGGGCACAGCGTGCTCCTGCTCGCCGAGGGGAGGCTCCTCAACCTGGGCTGTGCCACCGGCCATCCGAGCTTCGTGATGTCGGCCTCCTTCACCAACCAGGTGCTGGCGCAGATCGAGCTCCACGCCAACACCGGGAAGTACCAGAAGAAGGTCTACGTGCTGCCGAAGGCCCTCGACGAAGAGGTGGCGCGACTGCACCTCGAACCGCTCGGCGTCCAGCTCACGCAGCTGAGTGAATCGCAGGCGGAGTACATCGGCGTACCGGTCGGCGGGCCCTACAAGCCGGACCACTACCGGTACTGAGCGGGATGCTGCGCCGGGCGCCCGCGCGACCGCTCAGTCGCGCCCGAAAGCGCGGCGGCGGAAGGCCGGATGCGCGAGGGGCAGCAGGGCCAGTCCGACCAGCAGCAGGGTGGACACGTAGAAGGCCTGCGAGCCGGGCTCGAGCAGGGCCGCGCCGAATAACGCGTAGCTGAAGGCGCGCACGAAGGCGGCCACGGCCACCGCCAGCAGGAACGGCAGCCAGGCGACTGACGAGAAGCCCGCCGCCCAGTGGAACGGTGTCATGGGGCCGATCGGGTGCGCGGTGACGAGCCCCGCCAGCATCAGCGAGGCCGTCTTGCCGCGCTTCTCGTAACGCTGGTAGCGGGCGCCGAACCGCTTGCGGACCCAATCGCCCCCGATCCCGCGCGCCAGGGCGTAGCCCATCAGGGCGGTCAGCGTGATGCCGGCGCCACCGAGCAGGGTGCCGAGCGCCGCCCCGAAGACCAGCCCCCCGGCGGTGAGCACGATCACCGAGGGCAGCAGCAGGAAGTGGCGGAAGGTGAGCAGCGCCAGGTAGATCAGGGGACCCATCATCCCCAGGCCCCGCACGTAGGCCTGGATCGACTCCGGCGAGAAATCGAACGCCAGCCGGGTGCGCGCCGCGCCTCCGGCGGCGAACGCGACCAGCAGCACGACGGCGAGGACGAACGGAAGAGCTCGCCTCATCGCTGCGCAGAGTAGCGGACCGGCGCGCCGGGACGACGCGCGGCGGCCAGGCGCCGGGCCCTGAATCCGCTAAAAATGGGGCGCGCCGAGCGCGACGTACCCCGGAGAGCTCCGATGGCCGATCCGGCCTTCCGATCCGCCGCCGACCTGGCGGGCGCCCTCCAGCGACGGGAGCTCTCCAGCCGAGAGCTGCTCGAGCACTTCCTGGAGCGGGTGGAGCGACTGAACGGGCGCATCAACGCCGTCGTCACCCTCGACGCCGAGCGCGCCCGCGAACGAGCCGACGCGGCGGACGCCGCCCTGGCCCGCGGCGAGAGCTGGGGGGCGCTCCACGGACTCCCGGTCACCGTCAAGGACTGCTTCGAAACCGCGGGGCTGCGCACCACGGCAGGCGCCCCGGAGTACGCGCGCCACGTACCCCGGGAGGACGCCATCGCCGTGCGCCGCCTGGTCGAGGCGGGCGCGGTCGTATTCGGCAAGACGAATACACCGGCGCTGGCCGCCGATTGGCAGACCTACAACGCACTCCACGGCACCACCCGGAATCCATGGGACCCGGAGCGCTCGCCGGGGGGCTCGTCGGGCGGAGCGGCGGCGGCGATCGCCGCCGGCCTGTCCGGGCTCGAGCTGGGCAGCGACATCGGCGGGTCGATTCGCCTCCCGTCCCACTGCTGCGGCGTGTTCGGCCACAAGCCGACCTGGGGCATCGTGCCGCTGCGCGGCTTCATCCCCGGACCGCCCGGCACGCTGAGCGAAGACGACATCAACGTCGCCGGCCCGATCGCGCGCGCCGCGGAGGACCTGGAGCTCGCCCTGGGCGTGCTCGCCGGGCCGGCGGGCGACCGCGCCCGGGGCTGGCGGCTGGAGCTCCCGCCCCCGCGCCGCACGGCGCTGCGCGACTACCGGGTGGCGGTCTGGCTCGACGATCCCGACTGCGCCGTGGACGACGCCGTGCGCGATCGCCTGGCCGCCGTCGCCGAGGCCCTGCGCAAGGCGGGCGCGCGCGTCGACCCGGCCGCGCGGCCCGCCCTTCGGCTCGGGGAGGCCCTGCGGCTGTACCGGCGGCTGCTGGCTCCGATCGTGGCGAGCAGCTTCGGCGCCGACCGGCTCGCGGCGCTCGCCCAGTGGGCAGCGGAGTCGGCCGAGCGCGCCGAGGTCGCCGAGTTCGTCAGCTCCGCGACGGCGTCGCACCTCGACTGGTGCGCGGCCCACGAGGAGCGGGAGCACCAGCGGGCGACCTGGGCCGAATTCTTCCGCGACTACGACGTGCTGCTGTGCCCGGTGTCGATCCTTCCGGCGATCCCCCACGACCACAGCGAGCCGCTCATGCTGCGACGCCTCGAGGTCAACGGGCAAGTGCGACCCTATACGGACCAGCTCGGCTGGGTGGGGCCGATCGGGGCCGCTCTGCTGCCGGCCACGGTGGCGCCCGCGGGCCGCACGCCGGGGGGCCTGCCGGTCGGTGTGCAGATCGTGGCCGGGCACCTCGAGGACCGCACCTCGATCGACTTCGCCCGGCGCCTGGCGGACGAGATCGGCGGGTTCGAGAGCCCGCCCGGCTGGTAGGCGCGTGCCTGCCCACCCGCTCCGCTAACCTCAAGGCGAACCGAGCTTTTTCCGACCCGGAGGAGTCTGGGGCGCGCGCCCGGCGGACCCGCCCACCGCGCATCGCAGCCCCAGGTGGGTTAAAGATTCATGGGAGGCCGAGCCGCGATCTCGAAGATGACAGCGAAGACCTGCCGCCCGCTTCTCACCCTGTGCCTGGCGGCCGCCTGGACGGCGGTGACCGCGGTGGACGCCTCCGGCTCACCGGATTGCACCGCCGTCCCCAAGCTGATGCACAGGTACTTCGACAACCACGTCCAACATCGCCGCGTCTCCTCCAACATCGAACAGCGCACCGTCGACAACCTGATCCGGCGCTTCGATCCCTCGCGCAGCGCGCTGCGTGCCGACGAAGTCGAGAGCCTGCAGAAGTCACAGAAGGGAATGTTCGAGCGGATCCGGGCGGGAGACTGTGCGCAGCTCAAGGAACTGCATCAGACCTTCGTGACCCGCCACCGCAAGGTGGAGGTGATGGTCCGCGAGATCGTCGGCTCGCCCGATTACCAGGTGGATTGGACGGTCGAGCTGGTGCTCGACCCCGAGCAGCGCGGCCATCCCACCACGGAAGCGCAGCGCGAGGAGATCATCCGCAGCCTCGTCCACTTCCAGATGTCGAACTACCTGAGCGGAGACACGCCGCTCGAGGAGGCGAAGAAGAACCTGATCCACCGCTACGAGCTGAGGACCAAGCGCGTCGCGGACCTCGAGGAGGAGGACCTGTTCGCCGCCTTCCTCGACGCCTTCGCCTCTTCCCTCGACCCCCACTCGGGCTACCTCTCCGCCGAAGTCCTCGAAGACTTCCGCATCAGCATGTCGCTGTCGCTGGAGGGGATCGGCGTGGCGCTCTCCGAGCGGGACGGTTACGCGGTGGTGGAGCGAATCATTCCAGGCGGCGCGGCGGACCGTCACAACGGCCTCAAGCCCAAGGACAAGATCATCGCTGTCGCCCAGGAAGAAGGCGAGTCCATCAGCATCATCGACATGCCCCTGCGCGACGCCGTGAGCCTGATCCGCGGCAAGAAGGGCAGCCCGGTCCATCTCACGATCCTGCGCCAGGGCGAGCGCGCGGAGCGCTTCACCGTGACGATCGTGCGGGACAAGATCAACCTGGAGGAGCAGGCGGCGAAGTTGCGTTTCGTCGAACGCGAGGCGGGCGGCGAGAAGTACAAGCTGGCGATCCTCGAGCTTCCGTCGTTCTACGGCGACGTGGGGGCCGGCAAGCGCCAGTGCTCCGACGACGTCGCGGAGCTGCTGCGCAAGGTGAAGGAGGCGAAGGCCGACGGGCTGCTGCTCGACCTGTCGAGGAACGGAGGCGGTCTGCTCGAGCAGGCCGTAACGATCTCCGGCTTCTTCGTGCGCAAGGGGGAGATCGTCGGCATCGAGAACGCGAAGGGACAGCGGCAGATCCTCTCGGACCGCGACGAAGGGATCCTGTACTCGGGACCCATGGTCGTCCACACCTCCAGAGTCAGCGCCTCCGCCGCGGAGATCCTCGCCGGCGCGATGAAGGACTACGAGCGCGCAGTGATCGCCGGCGACGACCACACCTTCGGCAAGGGCACCGTCCAGACTGTGTCGCCGCTGCCCCCCGGCGAGGGCGCACTGCGCATCACGACGGCGCTGTTCTTCCGACCGGGGGGAAAGTCGACCCAGAACGACGGAGTCAAGGCGGACGTCGTGATCCCGTCCCTGTTGAGCGGCGACGATTTCGGCGAGAAGAATCACCGCTACGCGCTGCTGGGCCAGCAGGTACCGCCCTTTCTGAGCAGCTTCGCCAACGCGAACGGCCTCGATCCCGCCGAGCGCTGGAAGCCGGTGACCCCCGAGGTCATGGGAGCGCTGGCCCAGCGCTCGCGCCAGCGCATCCAGACCAGCTCGGACTTCGACGAGATCCGCAAGAAGATCGACGAGCGCAGCGCCAGCAACGGTTCGATCAGCCTCGCCGACATCCGGAAGCAGCGCCAGGAGGCGAAGGCGGCCAACGGAGATGCCGACGCTGCACAGGATTCCGACGAGGAGACCAACACTCCCCAGCTCGAGGAGGCTCTCACCGTTCTGGTCGATCTGGTGGAGCTGACCGGTTGACGGCGGCGCGGAGGCGCCACGAGGAGAGAACCATGCCCCTTCAGATCCTGAGTTCGCCCAGCGCTCCGGAAGAGGTGGCGGAGAAGCTGCGCCGCGCGATCGCGGAAGCGATTCCGGGGGCGGCGGCCGAGGTGGACGCGACCGGTGCGCGTCATTTCGAGATCCGCGTCACCTCGGAGGTCTTTGCCGGGAAATCGCGCGTGGCACAGCAGCGACTGGTCTACGCCGCGATCGCGCACCTGATGAAGGGGGACGAAGCGCTGGTTCACGCCGTGGACCAACTCGAGACGCGCGTTCCCTAGCGAGCCCGCAGCGCGCGCGCCTCCTCGCGGGTCATCAGCCGCTGCGTCCCGCCGATTCCCGTGCAACACACCGCCGCTGCCCGCGCGGCCAGGTCGAGCGCCTCCTCGAGCTCCAGGTCGTGGCACAGGGCGGCCGCGAACGCGCCGTGGAAGGCGTCGCCGGCACCCGTGGTGTCGCGCACCGCAACGCGATGCGGGCGGTAGCGCCGCACTCCGCCCGCGGGGCCCAGGTAGAGACCTCCGCGCGCTCCCAGCGTGACCACCGGCGTGCCGCCGTAGCGCGCTCGCAGGGTCCGGAGCGCGCGCTTGGGGTCGCCGGCGGCGTACGCCTTGGCAAACTCGAGCGGCACGATCGGGTAGTCGACGAACGGAAGCAGCTGGCGCACGCGCGGGCCGGGCCGGCTGAAGTCGCCGATCACGCGGACGCCCAGCCTTCGGGCCCGACGCACCGCGCGCAACGCCTGGGTGGGAAAGTGCCCGTCGACGAGCAGAACGGCGTTCAAGTCGATCGCGTCGAGATCGAAGCGAGCCGCGCGCCGCTCGAGGGCGCGCCGATCCGGTACGAGGAAGCGGCGCTGGCCGCTGCGCCGTTGCACGAGGACGACCGCCACCGTGGTGGGCTGGCTGGCCGAGAGCACCAGTCGATCGGTTCCCACACCCGCGGCGCGCAGCGATCGGCGCAGGTATCGCCCCGCGGGGTCGTTTCCCACTGAGGAGAGCAGGCGTGTCCGGCAGCCGAGCCGCGCCGCCTGCGTCAGCGCCGTCGTCACCATCCCGCCGGGCGCCACGCGCCGCGCCGTATAGCGGGTCCTCGGCTCCCCCAGATCGAGCCGGTCGACCAGGTAGATGTGGTCGACCACACAGAGTCCGAGTCCAACGACGCGCTTGCGGGCCAGGGCAGCCACTTTCGCCTTCCAAGAGGAGTGTGCGATAGGCTACCTTGACAGCTCCCCGGCGACAGCGTTGCATCCCGAGCCGAGCCGCCGCCCCCCTACGACGAGGACGCCGCAGTGAGCGCCGTACTTCTGACTTCGATCGGGATCCTGCTGATTGCGACGGTCGCCTCGCTCACGCTGTGGATCCGCAGCGGGGAGAGGCGCGTGGCACTGCTCAGCGCGCTGCTGATGCTGCTGGCTGTCCGCCAGGGCGTCGCGTTCTGGCTCGGAACCGACGCGCCGCTCGTTCTGGATCCGGCGGGCGCCGCCGAGCTGGCAGCGCTGGCGGCCAGCGTGCTCGGCCTCGCCGCGGTCGGGGCGATGGCGCGCACCGTCGCTGAGCGAGACGGGGCCGAGGCCCTGCACTGGGACAGCATGGAAGTGGTGCGCGTGCTGGGCGAGCTCGCGCGCAAGCCCACGTCCGATCTCGACGACAACCTGAGCACGCTGCTCCGACTGGGCTGCGCGCGCTTCGCCCTCCCGGTCGGGGTCGTGTCGCGGCTGAACGGACAGCGCTGCGAGGTGGTGGCGCTGGAAGTCCCTCCGGATCTGCCCGTCGAGACCGGCGCGAGCTTCGAGCTCGCGAACACTCCGTTTGGCGCCACGGTCTCGTCGGACCGCCCGCTGGCGCTCGAGCGCGTCGAGGACGCACCCGGCTCCGTCCAGGCCGCCTTCTGCTTCCGGTCGTACCTGGGCACGGCGATCCGCGTGGGCGGCGCCGTTCACGGCACGCTCAGCTTCGGGGGGATCGAGGCGCGCAAGGCGCGCTTCACGGGCACGGACAAGGACCTGCTGAACCTCATGGCCCAGTGGATCGGCGCCCAGATCGAGCGCCGCGAGGCGCTCTACGCCAGCGACGACAGCAGCGCCGCTTCCGAGGCGCTCCCGACCGTACCGGGCGCGGGCCAGCGGGTGGGGCCGACCGGCGGCGTCGACCTCAACGCGATCGCGCGCCGCGTGGAGCGACGCCTGCGCAGCCGCCTCGGCCAGCGCGTGCAGATCGACCTGACGCTCGCCCCCGAGCGGCAGCTGGCGCGGGCGAACCGAGGCGTGGTGGAAGCCGTCGTCCAGACCCTGGTGCTGCACGCCCGCGACGCCATGCCCGAGGGCGGGCGCATCACCGTCGAGACGCGGCGCCTCGAGAGCGGTGGCGGCGATCCCGCCGCGGCCGGGGGCTACGTCACGCTGTCGGTGAGCGACACGGGCTCCCAGCTCGACGCGGACGCGCTCTCACGCGTCTTCGAGCCGTCGCGCGAGCCGATCGAAACCGACCTCGAGCGGGAGCCGGAGGGCCGGCTGGCGCTGTCGACGGCCTACCAGCTGATTCAGCACGACGGCGGAGACATCTCCGTGGACGTGCGCAGCGGCCGCGGTGCCACCTTCACCGTCTATCTGCCGCGCGCCGAGCAGCCCCCGGTGGGCCGGCGCAAGGCCGCCGCGAGCGCTGCGGAGTCGCAGCCAGACACCCCTTCTGAGCAGCCGGCCCGGCCTCACCCCGCCATCGACCCGGCCACCCCATCCCACGCCGAGCGGAAGGGCAACGGCGGGCTGGGTGTCGACGCCGGGAACTTCCCGGCCGTAGGCGATTCCTGACCCCGGGGTGAACCCAGGCGCCCGCCCAGGCTGCGCGGCGCAGCCCCCACGTCGAAACGTTATTCTGGATCCCGCGAACCGGGGAGGATCCGATGTCCGATCGAGTTGCGATTTCCGTCGATGCTGGCGTGGCCGACGTGCGGCTCAATCGCCCGGAGAAGCTGAACGCCCTGGACATGGCCATGTTCCAGGGCCTGGTGGAGGCTGGCCGAACGCTGGCCGCGGATCGGGCCCTGCGCGCCGTCGTGCTCTCGGGCGAGGGCCGGGCGTTCTGCGCGGGGCTCGACGTGCGCAGCTTCCAGGCCATGGCCGACGGGCCGCGCGAGGGAGGCGGCCCCAGCCTGCTCGAGCGCAGCGGCGAGAGCCCGGCCAACTTCGCACAGCAGGCCGCCTACGCCTGGATGGACCTGCCGGTGCCTGTGATCGCCGCCGTGCACGGCGTGGCCTTCGGCGGCGGGCTGCAGATCGCGTTGGGTGCGGACATCCGTTTGGTCGCACCCGACGCGCGCCTCTCGGTGATGGAGGTGAAGTGGGGCCTGATCCCCGACATGACCGGGAGCCAGACGTTGCGGCGTCTGGTGCGCCTCGACGTCGCCAAGGAGCTGACCTGGAGCGGGCGCATCGTGTCCGGCGCGGAAGCCGTGGAGCTGGGCCTCGCCACCCGCGCGAGCGACGCGCCCCGGGAGGCGGCGCTCGAGCTGGCCCGCCGGATCGCCGCGCGCTCGCCCGACGCGGTCCGCGCCGGCAAGCGCCTGCTCAACGACTCGGGGCTGGTCGGCCTCGAGGAGGGCCTGCGGCTCGAGGCGAAGCTCCAGGCCTCGTTGATCGGCACTCCGAACCAGCTGGAGGCAGTGCGCGCCAACGTCGAGAAGCGCGATCCCCGCTTCAGCGACCCCAAATAGCGCGCGGGCTTCGCCCGCGCACCGCTGAACTCCGCTCGCCTGCGGCTCGCTGCGCGCGGGCTTCGCCCGCACACCGCTGAACTCCGCTCGCCTGCGGCTCGCTGCGCGCGGGCTTCGCCCGCTTGCGTCACTCCAGCTGGATCGTGCCCTGGGCGCGGACGACGACCCGGCCGGTACCCGCCTCGAGTGCGGGCGGCGCCGCGCGGGCCGTGGTCATGCGCGCCGCCTCGAAGACCGGGCGCACTGGCCCCGCAGCGCCGGTATCGATCGAGAGCTGGACCAGTTTGTAGCCGGAGGCATCGAGCCCCTGGCGCACCAGCTCCGCACGAGACTTGAACGCCGCCAGGACCTCCCCGATCAGGGCGCTCTCGGTCTCGCGCCGCAGCTCCGGGGAAACGCTGAACTGGAACGAACGCAGCTCGAGCCGGGTCTGCAGCACGCCGAGCAGCGCGCTCAGCGCGGCCACGTCGCCGCCCTCCAGGATCAGCTCCTGACTCGCACGCCAACGTTGCGGCCGGCCCTTCTCGTGGATCGGGAACGTGTGGTAACCACCGCTCTTCACCGAGAGGCCGGCCTTCCCGCGCGCCTCGTCGAGGGCCCACGCCATGGTGCGGTTCACCCGGTCGGCGAGCCGCGCCGGGTCCGCGTCCTGGTCGTCGGCGACGACCACGGCGCGGCTCCAGTCGTTGGTCACCTCCCGCGAGCTCTCGACCCGGAACGAGACCCGGTTCATCGCCTCGCTCGGCTCCGCGGCGCACGCCTCGAACGGCCCCGCGCCGGCCAGCCCGCCGGCGAGCGCCATCAGCGCCACAGCGAGCCCCGCCCTCCGTTTCATGGCATCCCCTCCCCTGGTGTGTGCGGATCCCGCGTCGTTCCCATACCGTTCCCCCAATATCTCCCGGGCCGCAAGAGCGGCCGGAGCGACGAAGGGAAGCCCGCGTGAGCGAGATCGCCTTTCTGCTCTTCGACGGAATCACCAGCCTGGACGCGGTCGGGCCCTACGAGGTGCTGCAACGTCTGCCGGGGGCGACGGTGCGCATGCTGGCCCGAGAGCCCGGCCCGAAACGCGACCGCGAAGGCAACCTGGCACTGGTCGCCGACTGCGCGCTGGGCGAGGTCCCGAGCCCGGACATCGTGGTGGTGCCCGGAGGCTTCGGCGTCGAAGCCGTGATGAAGGACGAGTCGACCCTCGAGTGGCTGCGCCGCGCGCACGAGACGTCGCGCTGGACCAGCTCGGTCTGCACCGGCTCCCTGGTGCTCGGCGCCGCCGGCATCCTGAAGGGCCTGCGGGCGACGACGCACTGGATGTGGATGGACCGGCTGCGCGACTTCGGCGCCGAGCCGACCGAAGAGCGCGTCGTGTTCCAGGGCAAGGTGGTGACCGCGGCGGGCGTCTCCTCGGGGATCGACATGGCCCTGCGCATGGTTCAGCTCGCCGCCGGCGACGAGATCGCCCAGGGCATCCAGCTCGGCATCGAATACGATCCCCAGCCCCCGTTCGACGCCGGCTCGCCGCACAAGGCGCCGGCCGCGGTCGTCGAGGCGGTCCGCCGCAGCATGGAACGCATGCGCGATTCCGGAGGAACGCAATGATCGATCTCTACTACTGGCCCACGCCCAACGGCTGGAAGATCAGCATCGCACTGGAGGAGATGGGACTCGAGTACGACACGAAGCTGGTCAACATCGGGCGCGGTGAGCAGTTCGAGCCGGCGTTCCTCGCGATCAGCCCCAACAACCGCATGCCCGCGATCGTCGACCACGACCCCCCCGGCGGCGGCGCGCCGATCTCCGTGTTCGAGTCGGGTGCCATCCTGGTCTACCTGGCCGAGAAGAGCGGCGAGTTCCTGCCCGCGGACGCGCGCGGGCGCGTGGAGGTGCTGGAGTGGGTGATGTGGCAGATGGGCGGGCTGGGACCCATGCTCGGCCAGAATCACCACTTCCGGATCTACGCGCCGGAGCAGATCCAGTACGCGATCGACCGCTACACCAAAGAGGCGAGCCGGCTGTACGGAGTGCTCGACCGGCGGCTCGAAGGACGCGAGTACATCTGCGGCGACTTCAGCATCGCGGACATGGCGTGCTGGCCGTGGATCGTGCCCCACGAACGCCAGGGCCAGAAGCTCGCCGACTTTCCGAATGTCGACCGCTGGTACGACAAGCTGAAGACGCGCCCCGGCGTGCAGCGGGGCTTCGACGTGGGCCTGGAGATCCGCAAGGCCATGGCGCAGGGCATGGACGAAGAGGCCAAGAAAGTCCTGTTCGGCCAGTCCGCCAGGCGCTGAGCGGCGGGTCCGCGTTGCGGGTCGCTGGCCGCGGGTTCCTCCTCGGTTGCGCGCTGCTGCTGGGCGCGGGCTGCGCCAGCCCGCCTCCGATCTCGGAGTTCAGCCTCGTCGCTCCGCGGCGGGGCGTGGTGAAGCCCGAGATCCTCCAGAGGGGCGTGGAAGGCGAGTGGTGCTTCTCGCAGAACCTGATCGCGGTGACGCTGCGCCCCCCGTGGCAGGCGCGCCTGGCGGACACCGGGCGGGCCGTCGCCGCGGCGCTCGAGAAGGTCGAAGGCGCGAACGTCCTGACCGACGTGGTGACGAAGGTGCGCATCGAGCAGTACCTGCTCTTCCAGCGCTCGTGCGCGATCGTCTTCGGCGACGCTGGGCGCATCGAATGACGGCGCTGCTCGCGGTGTGCCTCGCCTTCGCAGCGGGTTGTGCCACCTACCAGCGGGGCTTCCTCGGCGCCGTCTCGACGGCGAACGTCCCCCTCGAGAGGACCGTCGTGGCGGGGGAGGTCGAGGGGCGAACGTGTGGAGAACTGACGGAGCCGCAATTCAGGCTCGCGGTCGACGACGCGCTCGAAAAGGCGCCGGGCGCCAACGCGCTGGTCGACGCCACGTATGCCTTCGAGAACTTCTGCACCGTGGTGCGGGGGACCGCGGTCCGCATCCCCTGAGCCAGCGCGGGCGCGCTACCGTGCTCGCGATGAAACACCGGGCCGTGATCTTCGACCTGGGAGGCGTCGTGCTGGGCTCGCCGCTCGAGGCCATCGCGCACTACGAGCGCGAGCTGGGCATTTCCGCGGGCTTCGTCAACCGGGTGGTGATCGAAACGGGCGCGGGGGGCGCGTGGTCGCGGCTCGAGCGGGGAGAGCTGTCGCTCGAGGCCTTCTACGCTGCCTTCGAGCGCGACTGCGAGCGGGCCGGCGAGCAGCTCTCGGGTCGCAGCTTGATGGAGCGCATCGCACAGAAGGCCGTGCCGCGGCCGCGCATGTTGACGGCCGTCCGCTGCATCCGCGCCCGGGGCGTCGCGGCGGCGGCGCTGACCAACAACTGGGCCGGCGAGGGCGACGGAACCCGCGCCCTGCGGCCGAGCTTCGACGTGTTCGTCGAGTCGAGCAGCCTGGGCATGCGCAAGCCCGACCCGCGCATCTACACGCACACCTGCGCGCGGCTGGCGGTCGAGCCCGCAGAGGCGATCTTCCTGGACGACATCGGCCGCAACTTGAAGCCGGCGCGCCAGCTCGGCATGACCACGATCAAGGTCGAGGACCCGGCGCGGGCCCTGGACGAGCTCGAGGCGCTGCTCGGCTTTCCGCTGGGCTAGGAGGCCGACTCGAGAGTCGGCCTCCGCGCAGCGAGCGGCAGGCGAGCGGAGTTTCCGCTGACGAGCCCTGAGCGGGGTCGAAGGTGCACCCCGCTCCCCCGGGGGATCTCTATTAATCGATTTATTGAGATATGCTGATTCTTACCTAAACTGTAGTGATTGCGGCTCCGATGGGGCAGCGACGGCGACGGGCGAACCATGGCCACCGCGAACCGGACAGACCAATTGGAGCGGCTGCTGGCCGAGCGCATCCTCGTCCTGGACGGGGCGATGGGCACGATGGTGCAGCAGGCCGGTCTCGGCGAAGCGGACTTCCGCGGGGAGCGCTTCGCCGACCACCCCCGGGACCTGCAGGGCGACAACGAGCTGCTCGTGCTCACCCGCCCCGCGCTGATCGAGGAGATCCACGACGCCTACCTGGAGGCCGGCGCCGACATCATCGAGACCAACAGCTTCGGCAGCACCCGCGTCGCCCAGGCCGACTACGGCCTGGAGTCCGTCGTCCACGAGCTCAACGTGCGGGCGGCCGAGATCGCCGTGCGCGCCACCGCCCACTGGAGCGCGCGGACACCCGACCGGCCGCGCTTCGCAGCCGGCGCCGTGGGCCCGACCAATCGCACGCTCTCGATCTCGCCGGACGTGAACGACCCCGCCTTCCGCAACCTCACCTTCGACCAGCTGCGCGACGCCTACGCCGAGCAGGTCCGCGGGCTGATCGAGGGCGGCATCGAGCTGCTGCTGATCGAGACGATCTTCGACACGCTCAACGCCAAGGCCGCCCTCGTCGCCGTCCGAGAGGTCTTCGAAGAGCGGAGCGTCGAGCTCCCGGTGATGATCTCGGTGACGATCACGGACCTCAGCGGTCGCACCCTGTCGGGGCAGACCATCGACGCCTTCTGGGCCTCGGTGCAGCACGCCAAGCCGCTCAGCGTCGGCATCAACTGCGCGCTGGGCGCCACCGAGATACGTCCCTTTCTCGCCGATCTCGCGGCGCTCGCTCCGACCCGCGTGAGCTGCTACCCCAACGCGGGCCTGCCCAACGCGTTCGGGGGCTACGACGAGGATCCCGCCACCACCAGCGCGCTGCTCCGCGAGTTCGCGACCGACGGGCTGGTGAACCTGGTGGGAGGCTGCTGCGGAACCACACCCGAGCACATCCGCGCCATCCGCGACGCCGTCGAGGGAGTCGCGCCTCGCCGGGTGCCGCAGCCCCGGGAGCGCTTGACGGTCTTCAGCGGCCTGGAGACCTACGCGATCCGCCCGGACTCGAATTTCACGATGATCGGCGAGCGCACCAACATCACCGGTTCGCGCCGCTTCGCGAACCTCATCAAGCAGGGGAACTTCGCGGACGCCGCGGCCGTGGCGCTCGACCAGGTGCGCAGCGGTGCCAACATCCTCGACGTCAACATGGACGAGGCCATGCTCGACTCCGAGGCGTGCATGACCACCTTCCTCAACCTGATCGCCACCGAGCCCGACATCGCCCGCGTGCCGATCATGGTCGACAGCTCGAAGTGGTCCGTGATCGAGGCCGGGCTCAAGTGCGTCCAGGGCAAGGGCATCGTCAACTCGATCAGCCTCAAGGAAGGGGAGGAGGACTTCCTCGCCAAGGCGCGGCTCGTCCAGCGCTACGGGGCCGGCGTGGTGGTGATGGCCTTCGACGAGGCGGGGCAGGCGGACACGATCGAGCGCAAGGTCGCGATCTGCCAGCGGGCCTACCGGCTGCTCACGGAAGAAGTGGGATTCAACCCCGGGGACATCATCTTCGACCCGAACGTCCTGGCCATCGCCACCGGCCTCGAAGAGCACGACGAGTACGCCATCAACTACATCGAAGCGACGCGCATCATCAAGCAGCGCTGTCCCGGCGCCAAGATCAGCGGCGGCGTGAGCAACCTCTCCTTCTCCTTCCGGGGCAACGAAGTCGTCCGCGAGGCGATCCACACCGCCTTCCTCTACCACGCCATCGCGGCGGGCATGGACATGGGCATCGTCAACGCGGGCCAGCTGGGGGTGTACCAGGAGATTCCGAAGGACCTGCTCGAGCGGGCGGAAGACATCCTCTTCCACCGCCGGCCCGACGCCACGGAGCGCATGGTCGAGTTCGCCGAACGGGTCAAGGGGAAGGGCCGCAAGAGGGAGCTCGACCTCTCCTGGCGGGAAGGCCCGGTCGAGGAGCGGCTCTCCCACGCGCTGATCCGGGGCATCGTGGACTTCATCGAGGAGGACACCGAGGAGGCGCGCCGCAAGCTGCCGCGGCCTCTCGACGTGATCGAGGGGCCGTTGATGGACGGCATGGGGATCGTCGGCGATCTCTTCGGGGCCGGAAAGATGTTCCTGCCCCAGGTGGTGAAGAGCGCGCGGGTGATGAAGAAGGCGGTCGCCTATCTCACGCCCTTCATGGATGAGGAGAAGGCGCGAGATGGGGGGCTCCGCTCCCAGGGGAAGCTCGTGATGGCCACCGTGAAGGGAGACGTGCACGACATCGGCAAGAACATCGTCGGCGTGGTGCTGGGCTGCAACAACTACGAGGTGATCGACCTGGGCGTGATGGTGCCCTGCGACAAGATCCTGCAGACCGCGCTCGAGGAGAAGTGCGACATGATCGGGCTCAGCGGCCTGATCACGCCCTCCTTGGACGAGATGGTGAACGTGGCCCGGGAGATGGAGCGGCGGAAGATCCGCCTGCCGCTGTTGATCGGGGGCGCCACCACGAGCAAGCAGCACACCGCGGTCAAGATCGCACCGCGGTACGACGCCCCGACGGTGCACGTGAAGGACGCGTCGCGGGCGGTGGGCGTGGTGGCGAGCCTGCTGGACCCGAAGCGGAGGACCCGCTTCCAGGAGTCGAACGTCGAAGCCCAGGAGAACCTGCGCTACGTCTACACCCGCAAGCAGGAGCAGCCGCTACTCTCCTACGAGCAGGCGCTCGCCAACCGCCTGCAGCTCGACTGGCGCGCCGAGGACGTGCCGGCGCCTTCCTTCGTCGGACGCCGCGTGCTGGAAGACGTCTCGCTCGAGACCCTCGCGCACTACATCGACTGGACCTTCTTCTTCACGGCGTGGGAGCTGAAGGGCAAGTTCCCGAAAATCCTCGATCACCCCAGGTACGGCGAGGCGGCGCGCGAGCTGTTCGCCAACGGCCAGGAGCTGCTGAGCGAGATCACCGAGCAGAAGCTCCTGACGCCGCGCGGGGTCTACGGCTTCTGGCCGGCGGCGAGCGTCGGGGACGACGTCGTCCTCTACGCGGACGAGTCGCGCGAGCGGGAGCTGCTGCGCTTCAACATGCTGCGCCAGCAGGGCGTGATGCCGGACGGCAAGCCCAACCGCTCGCTCGCCGACTTCGTCGCGCCGGCCGAGAGCGGCCTGCGGGACCACCTGGGGGCCTTCGCGGTCACCGCGGGCATCGGTGCCGCGGAGCTCGCCGCCAAGTACGAGGGCGCCCACGACGACTACAACGCGATCCTGGTGAAGGCGCTCGCCGATCGCCTGGCCGAAGCCTTCGCCGAGTACCTGCACGAACGGGCGCGGCGCGATTGGGGCTACGCAGTGGAGGAGGGCCTGGGCAGCGAGGAGCTGATCGCGGAGAAATACCGGGGGATCCGGCCGGCCTTCGGCTATCCGGCGTGCCCCGACCACACGGAGAAGCGCAAGCTCTTCACTCTGCTCGATGCGCCGTCCGTCGGGATCGAGTTGACCGAGAGCTGTGCCATGTACCCCGCCGCCAGCGTGAGCGGCCTGTACCTCGCGCACCCGGCGGCGCGCTACTTCACCGTGGGACGAGTGGACCGCGACCAGGTGGAATCCTACGCCCGGCGCAAGGGCATGCCGCTGGACGAGGCGGAGCGCTGGCTCGCGCCCAACCTGGGCTACGACCCGGAAGGCTGAGAGGCCAGAGGAACGGGATGCGCACCGATCCCGCGATCTTCGAAGCGATACCTCTCACGGATGTTCCTCCACGGCCGTGTAGACGCTGGTGTCCGGGTGGAACGACGCCCACGCGAACCAGAAGCCCTCGACGACCTCGACCGAGGCGGGCGCTTCCACCTCGAAACGGCGCAGCTCGGGGTCGTAGGCGACCCGCACGGGCTGACCGGCGAAGCTCTCCTGCACGACCCCGCCGGCCCGCTCGAGCTCGGGGGCGGGGTAGGCGCGCGCCGCGCCGCCGGGAACGCGCAGGCCGACGGTCGGGGTCTTGGGGTGGTAGCGACGGTCCCGGGGCACCGGGAAGAGGATCCGCTCGGAGGTCTCGTAGTCTCCGTAGGGCGTCGCACCGTAGCTGCGGCTGTGACCCGTGTCCCGCGAGAGCACGCTGCTCGCCGGGTGCGCCTCCCGCCAGCGCCCCCAGGTCGTCATGCGCGAGCGCACCTGCGCGAGCCGCTGCCCCTGGGACGGTCCGGTGACCGCCTCGCCCAGGATCTGCGACCACAGACTCTCGCTCTCGCGGTCGTACAGGAGCAGGTCCGACCGGTAGAGCAGACCCGAGACACCGAAGGACCGGTCGGATCCCCCGCGGCGCCGATCGAAGACGATGCCCGTGCCGCACAGCGGGCAGTAGGAGACGAGGATCGGCGATCCGCCGAGCGTGTCGTTCACGAGCTCGTGCCAGACCAGGATCGCGATCGGGTAGGCGCGCGCCTCGCCGTTCCGGACGACGCCGAGCACGGCCGCGTCAGCGGGCCAGGGAGAGTCGCCGGCCGCGACGGCGGGCGGGTGGTCCAGGGCGGGGATCCCGTCCCGCCCCGGCCCGCCCGGCAGGATCTCCCGAACGTCGATCCCGCGAGGGTCGAGGCGGAAGCCGTTGAGGGTCGGCGTCTCGGCGGCCGCCGCCCCGGCGGAGGCGAGCAGCGCCGCGACGAGGAGCGCGCGGAATGCGGCGGCAACACCTGCTCTCATCGGCCCCGGCCCTCACCTCCCCCGTCTGGCGCGCGCGGCGCGCTTGAGGTTACGACACGCTCGCAGGGTCGGTTACACCGGGGAGCAGGCGCGCGAGCGGGCCCCCGCCAAGTGCGGGCGCCCCGAATCCGGCGCGCGCGGCGGTGTGGTTGTGTCGCTGCCGGGCATGGCGGCTTCGGAACGCGCTGCGGCGATGGTGGCGGTGATCACGCGCGCCCCGCGGCCCTGCGAGCGTGAGCTAAGCTGCGCGCGGGCTGCGTATCCGGCGGCGCGCGGCGGCGAAACGGGGGGCTGAGAGGATGA
>JAZFWH010000204.1:0-3283 GCA_036482635.1 Myxococcota bacterium | reverse complement strand
GAAGCCGCGCCCAGCGCATCGTCGTCGCCGATCCACTCGGAGCTTCCCTGAACCCGAGATTCTCTGACGACGGTCGGCGGCTCTTCTGGAGCGTGAAAGAGAAGACGGGCCGACGCGTTCGTCAGTCGGCACTCGGCAGGACACCCGGCTCCGAGAACCCCTTTGCCGGCTGGCATCTCGCCATTGCCGACTTCGAGCGGCCCGAGGGCGGCCGGGCCGAAATCGAGCGCCGCGTGGACCTCTACCGCGGCGAGGGGGGTTACTTCGAGGCGCAGGCGATGCTGGGGGACACGATCCTGTTCTCGCACACGCCCGGTGGACAACGCTTCGTGGAGAGCCTCTACCGGGCGCGCTCCGACGGCTCCGACCGCGTGGCCCTGACGGCCGTCCCGTCGACGGCCTGGAACGCCAGCGGGATGCCCTCGCCCGGCCGCTCCCTGGTCACCTTCACCTCGAGCCGATCCTTCGACTGGAGCTACGCCAGGGACAAACGCTCCAAGCTGCGATTGGAGCTGTGGGCCCTGACGGGTGGGGGAGACCTCGTCCAGCTGACGGATTTCAACAAAGAGCTTCCGGACCAATCGAAACGCGTCATCGTCGCGGACCATGCCTGGGGACCGTCGGGTCGCGACATCGCCGTCTACTCGTCCGCAATCGGCGGCGACGGAACCGTGCGGCAGCGGATCACGATCCTGAGCCTGAACGAGGCGTTCTGAGCGGCGGGCGGTCGAGGCCTACGCCTCGGGCTCGCGCAGCAGAGCCACCAGCTCGTCGAGCTCCCGGTCGAAGCGCCGGGCGGTCTCGGCGCCGATCCGCGCCAGGAGTGCCGCGTTCCCCGGCGACGCGTCGTCCAGCTCCGTGACCTCCCGCCCGTACCCGCTCAGGTCGGGCTGGATGCGCAGGTACTGCCCGGGCCGATCCACCGCGTCGAAGATCGCCTCGAGCTGGTATTCGACCGTCTCCGAGACGCCGGACACGATGATGTCGAACAGCGGCTTCGCCCAGCCCATCCGGCCCCAGTTCCTCGCCTTCTCCGGGGCGTAGGGCTTCTCGGCGCTCCCAGCCCCGAGAGACAGGATCACCATGTCCCGGGCTGTGGGGGACTTGGGCAGGCCCGCCGCGGCGGCGAACCGGGTCTTGCGGACCGCGGCGTACGCACACAGCGCCGGGTTGTTGGCGAAGACGCCCCCGTCGACCAGGGGGAAGAGCTCGCCCGTTCGCGACTGCACGCACGCCACTTCGAAGTAGGTCGGCGCCGCCGAAGTCGCCCGCGCCACGTCACGCACCAGAAAATTCCGCGAGGCCTCGGCCGCAGCGCGGTGCTGTTCGAAGAAGACGGCCTTGCGCTGGCAGATGTCGTACGCCGTGATCAGGCAGGGCCTGAGCAAGTCACTCAGCTCGATGGCGTCGAAGAACTCGCCGAGCGTGCGCTCCAGCCCGGCGGCGGGATACCTCTCGTCGATCCACCCGCCGAAGGAGCGGACCCGGTGCAGGAGTGGAAGCTCGAAGATCGTCTCCCCCCGGTCGCGGAACATGGCCAGGGCCTGCGCGGCGCTGAAGCGGGGCCGATCCGACCCACGCGCAGCTCGGCACAGATAGAGGCACGCCAGGATTCCTCCGGCGCTCGTTCCCGCCACGAGGTCGAAGTAGTCGGCGAGGCGGACGGCATCGCCATCCCGCGCCCTCAGCTTCTCCTCCAGGGAGACCAGCACGCGCGCCGGAATGATCCCCCGTATCCCTCCGCCATCGATGGAGAGAATCCGTGTCAGCTTTGCCATGGAGCCTCGGACCCGAGTTCCGCCGGGCGGCGGCGCACGCCAGTTCACCGCGCGGCAGCGGGCGTTCCTTCCAGATGTGGAAGCATCAGGGCCCGAGCGTCCACGCGGGCCCGGATGTGCGCGCAGAGCAAGAAGGTACCGGCCAGCTTGCGGTGCAGAAAGATCGTCTGCGGGGGCGGGGCGCGCATGAACCCCCGCCGGAAGGCCAGGTCGAAGCCCGCGTCCCGCGCGCGTCGCGCCAGGTCGGAACTCTCGAAGTCGTACACCCCCCGATGGCGCAGTGGTTCGCCGATCAGCACGATCAGGTCGACGAGCGCGCGGGCGCGGTCCTCGCGTTCGTCGCCCGCCAAATAGCCGATCTCGACGGCGGTCTTCTGCACCTCCTCGCGATCGCATTCCATCATGGCGCGCGTCAGGCGCGCGTAACAATCGACGAACTCCGCCGGAAACTCGCGCGCCGAACCGAAATCGAGGAGCACCAGTCGGTCGGTCTCGGCATCGATCAGGTAGTTGGCAAAATTCGGATCGGTCTGCATGAAGCGGAACTCGAACAGCTCGCGGAACGTGAGTCGCTGCAGGCGCCGCCCGACGTCGTCGCGCAGGCTCTGCGGGTGCTCCGGGCCGCGCAGGTCCTCGATCGGTCGCCCGCGCGCGAAGTCCATCGCCAGGATGCGGGTTGTGGTGTAGTCGTCGTGGACACCCGGGACGTCCACCCCTGGCTCGTCGGCCACCAGCGCCCGGTAGCGGCGCAGGTGCTCCGCCTCGCGCTGGTAGTCCGCCTCCTGCTTGAGCTGCCGCTCCGCCTCCGCCACCAGCTCGCTGATGTCGAGCTCGACCGGCAGGATCCGCGTGACGCGCAACAGGGTCGCCAGGTTGTGCACGTCGCTGTGAATGCTCCTCGCAACGCCCGGGTACTGGATCTTGAGCGCGAGCTCGCGACCGTCGATCGTCGTGGCGACGTGGACCTGGCCGATCGACGCCGCCGCGATCGGCTCCATCTCGAACTGACGGAAGCGTTGCCGCCAACCCTTGCCATATTCCCGACCCAGCACGCGGCGGACCTGCGCGGCGGGCATGGTGTCCGCGGTCGCGCGCAGCACGGCCAGCGCCTCCGCGAACTCCCGGGGCAGCAGGTCCTGTCCCTCGAGCGAGAGCATCTGCCCGAGCTTCATGGCCGCGCCGCGCATCTGCGAGAGCCGGCGCGCCAGCTTCTGGGCGCGTGCGCCCGACAGAAAGCTGCTGACCAGGTCGGGGCGCTCCGCGCCGGCGAGCCGGCGCGCTCCCTGGGCGAAGCCGCCGATGGCGAACTCGCCGGCCATCCAGCCCATGCGCGCGAAGCGCTCCAGGCGGCCCGAGGGCACGCGCGTCTGGCGGCGGGGTGTCTTCTGGCTCACGTCTGGTTCGTCCGAAGGGAGCGGAGGGTAGCCGTCGGGAGAAACGAGCGCCGGGCTGCGCGGCCGCTGGCAGCGCGAGCGGCGCGGAGGCTCAAAAACGCTTGAGGAAGC
>JAZFWH010000203.1:0-10906 GCA_036482635.1 Myxococcota bacterium | reverse complement strand
CCCGGTCTACGCTTCGTCGGGGCAGACGGGGCCGCGCTGGCGCTTCACGCCGGCGCGGCGCTTCTTCGCCTGGAGGCGCCGGTCGCGGGACGCCCGCCCGGGCCGGGTCGCCACGCGCGCGCGCCGGGGAGCCAGCGCGTCGCGCACCAGGCCCGCCAGGCGCTCGCGGGCCTGCTGGCGGTTGCGCTCCCGGCTGCGGAAACGCCCGGCGTGGACGACCAGATCGCCGCCGCGGGTGAGACGCGTTTCGAGGCGCGCCAGCAGTCGGCTGCGCTGGGCGGGGCTGAGGGCGGCGCTGCGCGCGGCGTTCCAGCGCAGGGTCACCCGCGTGCTCGCCTTGTTCACGTGCTGACCGCCCGGGCCGCTGGAGCGGCTCGCGCGCTCCCGGAGCTCGGCCGCCGGGATCGCGAGTGTGCGGTTCACCTGAAGGTCGTCGCGGGCCATCGCCGGGAGCACACCACTGGTTCGGGTCCAAGACAAGGCCGCGCTGCCCGGCCGGCCCGGGCTATGCTGGGCCCCCCAAAACGCGGAGACCGGGCCATGGCCCTGCCCGAAGAAAACGAGCCGCTGCTCTTGCTGCACAACCCGCGCTGCTCGAAGAGCCGCGCCGCGCGCGCGCTGCTGGAGGAGCGGGGCGTGGCCTTCGTCGAACGCCGCTACCTGGAGGACTTGCTGTCCGCCGCGGAGCTGGCCGAGCTCCAGTGGCGGCTCGCCCGTCCGCCGCGGGAGTGGGTGCGGCGCGGTGAAGCCGCCTACCGGGAGGCGGGCCTCGACGAGGCAGCCAGCGACCAGGCCGTGCTGGACGCCATGGCCGCCCACCCCAGCTTGATCGAGCGGCCGATCGCCGTGCGCGGGAGGCGCGCGGTGGTGGGCCGGCCCCCCGAAGCCGTGCTGGAGCTGATCGATTGAGCCGAGTCCGTCGGCGCTTCGAACCGGGCGCCGCTCAGTCGGCGTAGACGTGCCAGCGCAGCCGGTCGCTGCCGGCGCCGAGCTCGGTCTCGACCCGGCAGTTCGAGGAATGGCGAAGGATCTCGCGCGCCGCCTTTTGCACGACCTCCATCAGCTCGGTCAGCAGCGCGGGGTCCGCGTCCAGCAACGACGCGAGCGGCTTCAGCGGCTCGACGACGATGTGGTCGGGGCGCTCGCGGCGGCCGAACGCCCTCACCCGGTCTGTCGAGAACAGCGTCGGCCTGGCCGGATCGACCGGCGCGGCGCTGGCGCGTCGGAGCAGCGGCTCGGGCTCGACCGTCAAGTCGGCGATCAGCTGTTGCCGCACCTCGGGGGGAATCTCGCACTGGCGGCGATAGCTCGGGTGGTCGATGAGGAGGCGCGCCGGCACGCCCGGTTGGGCGAAGCGCGCGGCCTGGGCCTCGCTAAAGGGGAACTTGAGGTATTGCACCGCAGCGATCCGATCTTCCTCCAATTGTTTTGAATCGAAGCGGGCGAGGATGGACTCGGCGTCCGCGATCTCGCCGAGCACCAGGCGCACGCGCTCGTCGATCCCGACCAGGCGGTCCAGCTCGCGCCGGACCTCCGCGAGCTCCTCGATCTCGACGAAGAGCGTCGCCGACAGCTCGTGCTCGCCGGGCATCAGCTCGTTGTAGACGTCGAGCTCCGCCCGGACCTTGCGCCGCTCCGAGATGCGCTCGACCCAGAGCATCTCCTGGATCTGGAAGCGCAGCGTCTCGCGGTCCTCGAACACGAGTGTGACCTTCTCGCCGATGGCCACGCGTCGCCGGCGCTTGTGGGCGATCACCGTGTCCCGGTACGACCGGCGCAGTCGGCCGTAGTCCTGGAGGCCGACGATCTCGTCCAGGCCGATCGGCCTCACGGCGTGCCGAGCCCGTAGGCGTGGTGCATCAGCACCACGGGATGCACGGCCTTGCGGCCGAGGCCCTCCTCGATGCGCAGGGCGGCCAGCGGGCAGTCGCTGGCAATGTGATCCGGCGCCGCTTCCTCGATGCGCGTGAGCAGCTTGGCGGCCACCGCCATCGACGCGTCGTGGTAGCGCGCCTGCATGCCCCAGCTGCCGTCGACCCCGGAGCAGGCGTCCACCAAGGTCACCTCGGCCCCGGCCAGGCGCAGCAGGTCGCGCGAGCGGAAGCCGATGTTCTGGGCGCGCAGGTGGCACGGGGCGTGGTAGGCGACCGAGCCGATCGGGCGCTCGAACTCGCGGTTCAAGCGCTTCGCGCGCGCCAGCTCGTAGAGGTACTCCATCAGGTCCCGCGTGGCCGCGGCGACCCCGCGGGCCGCCTCGCTCCCGACGAGCTTCGGGTACTCGGTCTTGAGCATCAGCGAACAGCTCGGTCCCGGCACGACGATGGTGGCGCCTCGTTCGACGTGGGGCAGCAGGTCCGCCACGTTGCGCTCCGCGTTGCGGCGGGCTGCGTCGAGGTCGCCGTTGTCGGTGAAGGGCATCCCGCAGCAGCGCTCGTAGCACACGTCGACACGCACGGCGCTGTGCTCGAGCACCTCGACTGCCGAGCGTCCGACGATCGGGTCATTGTAGTTCACCGAGCAGGTCGTGAAGAGCACGGCGTGGCCGTTCTCGCCGGATCCCCGCGGTCCGCGCCCGGCGAACCAGCGCTCGAAGGTCTCGGAGACGTAGGAGGGCTGCACCCAGTCGCGGTGGATGCCCAGGGTCTTCTCCATCAGCCAGCGCGACGCCCGATTGCGGTTGGCGAGATTCATCAGGGGCGACGCCGCGGAGCCCAGTCTTCCGAGCAGGTCGGTCCGGGTGGTGAGCTTGCGCGCCAGGGGAATCCCGTCGCGCTCGGCGCGCGCGACCTGCTGGCGCCGCATCAGGGCGGGGAAGTCAATGTCCCACTCGTGGGGCGACGTGTAGGGGCAGTGGTTGTAGCAGAGCTTGCAGTGGTAGCAGAGCTCGTTCACCCGCTCGAAGCCGTCGCTGGCGACGGCCTGGACCTCGCCGTCTGCCGCGTCGATCAGATCGAAGAGCGTGGGGAACGCGGGGCAGAGGGGCAGGCAGCGGCGGCACTGGTGGCAGACCTCTGCCACCCGGCGCATTTCGCGCTCGAGCCGCTCCGGGTCGCGATAGGCGGCGTCGCCATACTGCCACTGGCTAGACGGCTGTTCCGGCGGCGGGAGCTTCATGGAGGGGGGGTGCGCCGCTAGAGCTTCTCCAGCCCGTCGAGGGCCTTCTGGAAGCGCCCGGCGTGGGACTTCTCGGCCTTGGCGAGTGTCTCGAACCACTCCGCGATCTCTTCGAACTTCTCGTTGCGCGCCGCCTTCGCCATCCCCGGGTACATCTCGGTGTACTCGTAGGTCTCGCCCGCGACCGCGGCGGCCAGGTTCTGGTCCGTCGGGCCGATGGGCTTGTCCGTCGCCGGATCCCCGGCGGGCTTGAGGAAGTCGAGGTGGCCGTGGGCGTGGCCGGTCTCGGCCTCGGCGGTGTCGCGGAACAGTCCACCCACGTCCGGATAGCCCTCGATGTCCGCATGGCGCGCGAAGTAGAGGTAGCGGCGGTTCGCCTGGGACTCGCCCGCGAACGCGGCCTTGAGGTTCTCGTGGGTCTTGGTCCCTTTGAGGCTGGGCATGGTCGCTCCTTCTTCCGAATGGGTGCCGAACCGAGGGTCGAATCTTGACCGACCGCCCGGCCGGGGTCAAATTCGCCCGCCGCCGACGATCGGCGCCGCAGCCGCGGGCTACGCCGCCTCGGGCCGGCGCAGCGAGCGGCCCAGCGCGACCAGGAACATGACGCTCTTGCCGGCGGCGTGGGGCGAGAAGAAGTCCGTGACCTCGTCGTCCAGAAAGGTCAGGCCGGTGGCGCCGAAGCGCTGCGCGTAGGCGCACAGGTACAGTCGGCCGCCGACGAGTCCGCCCTCGAACTGGGCCGCCCGGTAGCCGCGGTTGCCGAGGCCGTCGAGCACGGCGTCCAGGTCGGCGAGACAGTAGACATCGACGGCCGCGTCGGCCGGCAGCTCCTGGAACAGGCCGAGCCGCCCGGCCTCGCGCCGGAAGTTTCCCGTGCGCAGCGGCTCGAGGGCCCGCTCCTCGCGCCGGTAGTAATAGGAGCCCGCTGGAATGCCCTCGACGTGGTGGACGATCAGGTAGAGGTCGAGCAGGGTGGGCACGGTGCGGTGGAGGAAGTCCAGCGGTGCGCCGCGGGTCGAGCGCTCCAGGGCGGTGGCCAGCTCCGCCGCCGAGAGCGAGCGCTTCGGGTCGAAGGCGCGGGTCGAGCCGCGGCGTTGGATCACGCTCTCCAGGGACTCGCTCGGGAGCTCTTCGTCGGCGCGCGGGCGAAGACCCAGCACCGGGCCGTGAGCGGCCGGCTGAACGCGTTCGACGCGCACCGCGCGCCACGCGGCGGCGGCGGCGCCCGACTCGAGGGTGGACGCCGCGTGGGCGGCGCGGATCTCCGGGTGGTCGACCTCGCGGTCCGAGAGCGGCTCGGTCGCGAGCTGGAGCTCGGGTGCGGGCGGCGCCTTCGGCGGGGGGTCGCGGTCGTCGCCCAGGCCGACCAGGCTGAGAACCCCTTCGCGTGCGGGGTCGAGTCCCAGCAGCTTCTCGACCGGCGCGTCGGCGAAGCCGAGGTTCACGCGCGGGTCGAGCCGCTGCGTCGCGGCCACGGCCAGCAGGTTGGCGTGCAGGGCACCGCTGTCCCAGAAGCAGTGGCGGTAGGCGCGCGCCTGGTATTTCCAGGCGTTGCGCCAGTAGGTGGAGGCGCTCACCAGGAGCAGCGGCGCGCGCGCGAGCGCGGGATCGCCGCCGCTCGCCTCGACGAGTCGGGCGCGCTGGTCGCCCTCCCGCAGGCGGCGCAGGGCGAAGTCGTGCGGGCCAAAGTGGTAGACGCCGGCGGCGAGGCCCGGAAGCTCCCGGCACACGACGTAGAGGTCGACGTGATAGAGGGCGCCGGTGTTGGGGTGGGCCCGGAAGGAGACCTCGCCGCCGGGGAAGCGCCTGGCCTTCGTGATCCCGGCCGAGAAGTACAGGACCCTGGAGAGGGCGGTCAGATCCGGCGGCTCCACGGGGGCCGCGTCTGACTCCGCGGGCTCCGCCGAAGCGGCGATCGCGTGCAGGGCGGGCATCTCGAGCGGCGGGCGCAGGCGGGGCAGCGGGATCGCCTCGAGGTCGGAGTAGATCTTGAACGGGAGGGGCTGGTTGGCGAAGTCGAGGAAGTGGCGGTTGGTGCGCAGCCGCCGCTCGCTGTGCACGGTGTGGCGGTGGTAGGCGCGCAGCGCCTCGCCTTCGCGGTCGGCCATCGCGATCCCCGCGCGGCCCCTCGGCCCCCAAGCGTTGAAAGCCGCAGGATACCGCCTCTCGCCAGATGGCGTTTTTCGGAGCATCTTCCCCCTGCTCGAGCAGGAGGAACGGAGCGATGTCTCCCAAGGGCAGCAAGACACGCATCGAGCGCGACTCCATGGGCGAGATGGAGGTGCCGGGGGACGCCCTCTGGGGCGCCTCGACCCAGCGCGCCGTGCTGAATTTCCCGGTGAGCGGGGAGCGCTTCTCGCGTCGCTTCATCCAGGCCCTCGGCGTCATCAAGGGTGCGGCGGCCGCGGCCAACGCGGAGCTGGGGACGCTCGATCGCGAGATCGCCGACGCGGTCCAGGCCGCGGCCAAGGAGGTCGCCGACGGCGTGCTCGACGACCACTTCGTCGTCGACATCTTCCAGACGGGGTCGGGCACTTCCACCAACATGAACGCCAACGAGGTGATCGCCCACCGCGCCCGCCAGCTGCTCGGCGAGAAGGCGGCGCGCATCCATCCCAACGACCACGTAAATACCAGCCAGTCCTCCAACGACGTGATCCCGACCGCGCTGCACATCGCCGCCCGCCAGGCGTTCCACGAGGATCTGCTGCCGGCGCTGCGCCATCTGCACGACTGTCTCGCCCGCAAGGCGCGCGAGTTCGACGACGTGGTGAAGATCGGGCGGACCCACCTGATGGACGCCACACCGGTGCGCCTCGGCCAGGAGTTCGCCGGCTACGCGCGCCAGATCGAGCTGGGCATCGAACGCGTCGAGGGTGCGGCCGACGGGCTGGCGGAGCTGGCGCTCGGTGGCACCGCTGTGGGCACCGGCCTGAACCGACCGCGCGCGTTCCCGGCCAAGGCGATCCCCCGCATCTCCGAGGCCACGGGTCTGGAGTACCGGGAAGCCGCCGACCACTTCGAGGCCCAGGGTGGAAGGGACGCCGCCGTCCACGCCAGCGCGGCACTCAAGACCGTGGCCGTCTCGCTGTACAAGATCGCCAACGACGTGCGCCTGTTGGCCTCGGGACCGCGCTGCGGGATCGGTGAGCTCCAGCTTCCGGCGCTCCAGCCCGGTTCTTCGATCATGCCGGGCAAGGTGAATCCCGTGATCTGCGAATCGGTCACCCAGGTCGCCGCGCAGGTGATCGGCAACGACGCCGCCGTGACCGTGGGCGGTCTGTGCGGCCACCTGGAGCTCAACGTCCACATCCCGCTGCTGGCGCGCAATCTGCTCGAGTCGACGCGCCTGCTGGCCAACGTCTCCAACCTGTTCGTGGACAAGTGCCTGGAGGGCACGCAGGCGAATCGAGAGCGGGCGGCGTCCCTGATCGAGGGCAGCCTGGCGCTGGTGACGGCACTGGCGCCGGTGATCGGCTACGACCGGGCAGCGGAGATTGCGAAGCAATCCCAAGCGACGGGGCGCACCGTGCGCGAGCTGTGCCTCGAGCAGAAGGTCCTGCCGCGCGAAGAGCTCGAGCGGCTGCTCGACCCGCGCGCCCAGACGGAGCCCGGGGACTAGGCGCGCCTGCGGTCCGGGGAATCGAACCGAGTGTCAGACGTTCCGACCGGGACGCCGCAGCGCCCCTCGAGCGAGCGGCCGGACGCCGCCGACCGCGAGGGCGCAGACACGGCGCTTCACCTGGCTCCGGGCGGCCTGCGCGGCTTGCTCCTGGTCACCGGTTTCGTCTTCGTGGGGCTCGCCGGGCTGGGCGCCGTGCTGCCCGTGCTCCCCACGACGCCCTTTCTACTGGTGGCCGCCGCCTGCTTCGCGAGGTCCTCCCCGCGCTTCTACGCCTGGCTGCTCTCGAACCGGCTGTTCGGACCGCTGATCCGAGACTGGCGCGCGCATCGCAGCATTCCGCGGGGCGCGAAGGTCTGGGCGATCGGGATGATCGCAGTCGTCGGCGGGAGCTCCGTGGCGTTCTTCCTGACGAACCCCTGGGCCAGGCTCGCTGTCGGCGCCACCCTGCTGGCGCTGATCGGCTGGTTGCTGTGGGTCCCCACCAGCGAGAACGTCCGCCGCGCGGGGGACGCCCAGCCGGGTCGATCAGGTGAGTGAAGGCGCAGCCGGACGGCCCGCGGCGTCCGACCTCCGGGCGTGGCTCGAGGCCATCGAGACCTCGCTCGACCAGCGCACCTATCGAGCCGGTCCCTGGCAGCGATTTCTCGAGGCGGCCAGCCGCGCCCCGCGCGGCGAGCTTCGCGACCTCCAAGCCCGCGTCACCCGCGTCAGCGACAAGCTCCACCGGCGCAAACAGCCGCGCAGCGTCGGTTTCCAGCAGGGGCTCGCGCTGGAGTCTCTGGGCGCGTGCGCGGGCGTGTTGCTGCTCGGGCTGGGTGCGGCGGCCGGCTCCGCATTCCTGCTGGTGGCGGCCGCGGGAATGCTGGGCGTCACGCTCCAGCCGCTGCTCAAGGTCTCGACGGGCCTGGCGCTCGGGCTGAAGTACTCGTACGCCTACCTGTGGCACGGCGAGCCGCGCTTCAAGCTCGAGTTTGGCAGCTACCTCGCGGCGGCGCCCTGGAAGCGGGTGGTCGTGCACCTCTCGGGCATGCTGGGCTCGCCGCTGGCCTGGTTCGTCGTGTCGGCTGTCGCGCGGCCCTCGCACCCCACACTCGGCGCAGTGCTGTTCTGGCTGTTCGCCCTGCATCTGCTCTTCCAGGCCGGTCTGCTGCTGCTCGCCGTCTGCGGCGTGCGACGGATTCCAGGCGTCGGGTTGCTGCGTCTGAGCAGCCCGGGCGGCGCGGGCTTCGAGCTTCGCCAGTGGCTCGACCCGGGGCGCGCTCGGCAGGCCTCGGCGTAGGGCAGGACAGACACCCGCTCCGCCCGGGTGGTAGGATCGCGCGCGGACGTGGGCTGTTTCCGGCCCGCGCAGCGCTTGGGAGCGGATTCTGCCTGGTGAGGCTTCGCTGTCGGGGGGGGCGAGCCGGCTGAGGAGGCGCCCATGCGCGTCGTTCCCTTCGCATCGGAGCACGAAGAAGCGGTCCTGCGCCTGATTGTCGGAATTCAACGCGGCGAGTTCGGCCTCGACATCACCGCCGAGGAGCAGCCGGATCTTCGCAAGATCGCCAGCACCTACCAGGTCGGACGCGGAAACTTCTGGGTAGCCCTCGACGACGAGCGCGTCGTGGGCACCGCCTCGTTGCTCGACATCGGCAACCGACAGGTCGCCCTGCGCAAGATGTTCGTGGATCGCGTCTACCGGGGTCCGAGTGCGGGGACCGCCGCGCTGCTGCTCGAAACGCTGCTCGCCTGGGCGCGCGCGCGTGGCGTGCACGAGATCTTCCTCGGCACGACGCCCAGGTTTCTGGCGGCTCATCGGTTCTACGAGAAGAACGGCTTCGCCGAGATTCCGCAGCAGGCGCTGCCCGAAGCCTTCCCGGTCATGGAGGTAGACAAGAAGTTCTACCGGCTGCGGGTCGCGTGACGAGCGAGAGGCTGCCGTGAAACATCTGACCGAGATCGTCGGCATTGGGATCGTCGCCGCTCTCGCGATCGCGGCGGTGGGATGCGAGCCCGGAGGGCCGGAGCCGATCCTGATCGCGCACCGCGGCGCGTCCGGTCTGGCTCCCGAGCACACCTTCGCCGCGTACGACCGCGCGGTCGAGAGCGGGGCCGACTACATCGAGCATGACCTCCAGCTGACCCGCGACGGCGTGCTGGTGGTCCTGCACGACGAGACCCTCGAGCGGACCGCGCGCGGGCCCGCCGAGAACTGCACGGGAGTGGTCGGCGAGAAGACCCTGGCCCAGCTCGAGACCTGCGACTTCGGTCGCTGGTTCGCCGAGCGTCACCCGCAGGCGCCGGACTTCGCCGGGCAGGGGATTGCGACGCTGGACGCGGTGCTCGCCCGCTACGGAGACGTGACCCGTTACTACATCGAGACCAAGCAGCCCGAGGCCGCGCCGGGCATGGAGGAGGCGCTGCTGGCCGTGCTGGGGGTGCGCGGTCAGCTCCCGAGCGGTCCGGGAGACCAGAGGGTGATCGTGCAGTCCTTCAGCCCGGCGAGTCTCCGGAAGCTGCACGGGCTGAACCCCGACCTGCCGTTGGTCCAGCTGTTCGAACGGGGCGAGATCGCGGCGCCGCTCGACGAGACATTCACCGCCGTGGCCCGTTACGCGATCGGGGTCGGGCCGAACCTTGGCGAGGTGGACGCGGATTTCCTGGCCGCGGCCCATCGCCACGGTCTCGTGGTCCACCCCTGGACGGTCAACAGCGAGGAGGAGATGGTGCGCCTGCTCCGGCTGGGAGTGGACGGTGTCTTCACGGACTACCCGGATCGATTCGTCGAGGTCCGCGGCGGGCGGGCGCGCTGATCTAGCGGCGCAGCGCGGCCAGCACGGCGTCCGGGTCGTAGCCCTGAATCACGCGCGAGCCCACCTGGGTGAGTGGGATACCCGATCCCCCCAGTCGCTTCCAGCGGCGCTTGGCCCGCTCGTCCCGCTCGATGTCGTGACGGCGGTAGGCGATGCCGTGCTGCTTGAGGAAGCGCTCGAGCTTCCGGCAGTAACCGCACCAGGACGTGAGGTAGACGTCGACGCGCGCCAGCGTGGCCACCGTCTGGGGGCCGCTCTCGGCGGGCGAACGCGGCGTTGGCAGCGGCGCGTTGATGCCGGTGTTGAAGGACCCGCGCCCGCTCGAGGGTCGGCTGTACGGCTCCTCGGCCTGGCGCCGGTACCTGTCGGGCACCTTGTGAATGCTGTCCACGACGTGCAGGCGTCCCGCGTCGTCGAGGTACTGGTAGACGTCGGCGCGGATCGGACCCGGTGTCGCGAGCGCCAGGGCGACGGCGAGCGGCGCGAGGCCGCCGCCGCGCAGGGCGCTTCGTCTCCTCGCGGCGAAGGGCGGGGGCATTGGCGACGTATCGACATGCGCGGCGCACGAGCTGAGGTTCGCTTCGCCGATGCGCAGCTCGGCAGCAGCAACGCGGCAGCGTGATAGGCTTGCCGCCTGCATCGCGAGGAGAGGAGTGCGTGCCCCGGCTGCTGGCTGCGTGCGGAGGCTTCCTGCTCGGCGTCCTGTGCATGGACCTGGCGTTCGACCTTCAGGTGCTGGCTCACGGCGCGAGCGCCGCTCCGGTCGCCGAGGACGCGCTGGCCTCGATCGCGGCCTACTACGCGCGGGTCACCGATGACACCAACCCGGGGCGCCACCTGATCGGCGCCGTGATGATCGCCACCCTGGGCGGCAGCCTCTACCAGCTCCTGCGCCGGCGTTCGCAGCGCGCTCTGCACGGCCTGGCTCTGTTGCTGAGCGGGGTCCCGATCGGCCTGGCGATGCTGCGCGTCCTCCCCAACGCCGCCGCGCTGGGCACGCGCGCCGACTCCGCGGCGGTTCAGGCGGCGCTGGCTCGCAGCATCTGCTGGGATCACATCTTCTGCTTCGCGGCGATCGCGGCCTTCATCGCCCTCCAGCTCCGCGTGGCGTGCGACCACGGCAACGCCCTTCGCAGCGAGCCGCAAGCGGGCGAAGCCCGCGCGAAGCGAGCCGCAGCCGAGCGGAGTTCCAGCGGGCAAGCGGCCGACGGCCGCGCGCAGCGAGGCGCAGCCGAGCGGAGTCGAAAAGACTAGACGACCCCCGCCTCGCGCAGGCGACGGCGCTCGCCGGCCCCGACGCCGAGCTCCTCCAGCACCTCCTCGGTGTGGGCCCCCAGGGCGGGTGCGCCGCTGCGCACGCGCGTCGGCGTGCGCG
>JAZFWH010000202.1:0-8709 GCA_036482635.1 Myxococcota bacterium | reverse complement strand
GTTGAGCAGCACGCAGGTCACCGCCTCGCCGCGCGCCGCCGTGTGGATCACCTCCTGGAGCCCCTCGTTCACCATGTCTCCGTCGCCCTGCAGCGTGAAGACCAGCGCGTCGGGCCGCATGCGCTTGGCGCCGGTGGCGACCGAAGGGGCGCGGCCGTGCAGCGCCTGCACGATGTCCACGTCCAACATCGGAGAGAAGCTCGTGTAGCAGCCGATCCCCACCACGCCGATCGTGCGTCGCGCCGCGTCGAGCTCCTCGATGGCCTCCAGCAGCATGCGGATCACCAGCGGCTCCCCGCAGCCGGGACACATGTGGTGATTCTCCTCGAGCAGGAGGTCCGGCTTCTCCCGACCGACGCGGCGCGCCGGTCGCGACGGAGGCTTTCCCGTCGGCAGTAGGTCGCTCACATCCGCACCTCCTCCCCCTGCAGCGTTCGCTCGATGCGGCCGCGGATCACCGCCGCGTCGAGCAGCGCTCCCACGCCGAAGCCCGAGGGGTCGGTCGAGATCCCGCCGATGGCGACGACGGGTGCTCTGCCCAGCACCCCGAGCCGGACGTCTTCGATCATCTGGCCGGCGTTCTGCTCCAGCACGGCCACGCAGCGCGCCCCCTCGGCCGCCGCGGCGACGGCCTGGTACGGGAAGGGCCAGAGCGAGATGGGGCGCAGGTAGCCGACGCGAGCTCCCTGGCCGCGCAGCTCGCGCACGGCGTAGCGCGCGAAGCGGGCCGCCGTGCCGAAAGCCACGACCACGAGCTCCGCGTCGTCGATGAACTCCGAGGCAAAGCGCACCTCTTCGGCGGCGATGCGCTCGTGCTTGGCGGCCAGCTCCTTCCACAGGCCCTCGGGATCGACTTCGGCCGCACCCTTGCCAAAGCCCAGCGGATTCACCACCCGCGAGTGCCCGCTGCCGCCGAGCGTCCCGTCGACGGCCCAGTCCTTGGCGGGCAGCGGCCCGAAGTCGAGGCGTTCCACCTCGACCGCCTCGCAGGTGTGGGCGAGCAGGTAGTCGCCGTACACCAGGACCGGGTTGCGCCAGCGGTCGGCCAGGTGGAAGGCGAGCTGGGTGAGCTCCACCGCCTCGTGGATGTCCAGGGGGGCGAGCACGATGTGGCGGTAGTCGCCGTGTCCTCCACCGCGCGTGGCCTGGAAGTAGTCGGCCTGCCCCCGCGCCATGTTGAAGACGACCAGCGGCAGCTCGGCGCGCGTGATCTCGGAGAGCGACTCCTGCATGAGGCTGAGGCCCTGTCCCGTCGAGCCGGTGGCGGTGCGCGCCCCGGTGGCAACGGCGCCCCAGGCCATGCCCACGGCCTCGAGTTCGCTCTCGGCGTTGATGCACACGCCGCCCGCCTCGGGGAGCTTGCGGGCGAAGTGCTCCAGCACCTCCGTGAAGGGCGTCATGGGATAACCGGCGAAGAAGCGACAGCCCGCGGCGACCGCGGCCTCGGCGATGGCCTCCGACCCTTCCATCAGTCGCCGCGTCATCCGCCCACCTCGGTCTCCAGCGGCGTCTCGTACTGGTAGACCTCGAAGCAGAAGTCGGGGCAGACCAGCAGACAGGCGCCGCAGCCCGTGCAGCCGGGGCGGAGCTCCGGGAAGCGGAAGCCCATCTCGTTCACGTCGCTCGACATGGAGAGCACCGCGGGGGGGCAGGCCGGCACGCACAGCTCGCAGCCCTTGCAGCGCTCGGTCACCACCGTGACCGTGCCCCGGGTCGTCACGCTCGTCACGCCGTCCCTCCCTGACTGTCTCCGCCGTTCCAGGCGGGTGCCGCGCCGCGCGGAGCGCGCTCGAAGCCGGTCTCGAGCGCCTTCGCGTTGTTCTGCACGTGCTGCTGCCGGTAGGGCGGTACCGACTGCTTCATGGCCTCGACCAGGGAGTTGAGCCCGACCAGGCCGGTGGCGCCGGCGTAGGCGCCGATCATCACCATCGAGGCGGTCAGCGGACTGCCGAGATCCGCGGCCAGCTGGGTGGCGGGAACCTCGATCACGCGGTGGGTCGAGCCATCCACCTCACCTTCGAACAGCGTCGAGTTGACCAGCACCACGCCACCCGGGCGCAGCTTCGCGCGCACGGGCTCCCAGAACTCGTGGTGCATCGCCAAAGCCGACCAGGTGCTCGACACGATCGGCGGGGCTTCGATTGGCGCGTCGGCCACCACCAGGGTGGAGTCCGTGTTGCCGCCGCGCATCGCGCCGCCGTACACACCGAACAGCAGCACGTGGCGGTCCTCCAGGGTGGCCGCGCGCGCCAGGATCTGGGCCGCCAGCTGGACGCCCTGCCCTCCGATCCCCGTCAGCATGAGCTCGCGTTCCACGCTCGCGCCTCTTCTCCGGTCCGTCCCGTTCTTCCGGCCCGCCGCCCCGTCAGCGGGAGGCGAGCCGCTCGATCAGCATGGCCCGCTGAACCTGGCCGGTGGCCGCCGTGCGCGGCAGCTCGTCGACGCACTCCAGGCGGCGCGGCTGCTTGAAGCGCGCCAGCCGACCCGCGCAGTGGGCGGTGAGGTCGCCGAGCTCGAATCGGGCACCCGGCCGCGGCACCACCACGGCGCACACCAGCTCGCCCCACTGCGCGTCCGGCAGGCCGACGACGGCGACCTCCGCGATCCCGGAGTGATCGGTCAGCACGGCCTCCACCTCGGCGGGCGACACGGTCTCCCCTCCCGTGCGGATCACATCGCGCAGGCGCCCGACGATGTACAGGTAGCCCTCGTCGTCGAGTGCCCCGAGGTCGCCGGTGTGGTACCAGCCGTCCCGGAGCGCGGCGGCGCTGGCCTCGGGGTCGTCGAAGTACCCGTCCATCAGGAAATCCGTGCGCACGCAGACTTCGCTCTGCTCGCTGAGGCACAGGTCGACGCCGGGAGCCGGGGGACCCACGCTGCCGGGCTTGCGCAGCACGTCCTCGTCGGACAGCGCCGTGCCCGCGCCGGCTTCCGTCGAGCCGTAGAAGATGCGCGTGCGGGTGGCGGGGAAGCGCTCCTTGAGCGCGGCGATCAGCTCCGGGGGGGTCGCCGACGTGCCGGTGTCGATCTCGCGCAAGCTCCGCGTGTCGAACGCGTCCGGCTGCGTGGCGAGGATCCGAGACCACACCGCGGGGATGCAGTAGAGGCGCGTGGCGTGGCGCCGCTCGACCGCCGAGAGCAGCGCCTCGGCGCTGGGGGACGAGACGAAGGCCACTTCACCGCGCGCCTGCCAGGCCCGCAGCGCGATCGTCCAGCCAGCCATGTGGAACAGGGGAAACATGCACACCTCCCGGTCCGGCGCCGCGAGGAAGGTACCCTGGAAGCTGCGCAACCAGTTCGCCCGGTGCGAGAGCACGACACCCTTCGGGCGTCCGGTGCTGCCGCTGGTGAAGAAGATAACCTGGGGATCGGTGTCGGCGAGACCGGGCTCGTGGGGATCGTCGGGCGCGGCGCGCTCCGCGAGAGCGTCGAGATCGAGGCCGGGACCCGCTCCACCCCCGAGCCTCGCGAACTGGTGGGTCCCCGCTGTCTTCGCGACGGACTCGGCCGCCTCCACGTGGGCGCCGTCGGCCACCAGCAGGCGGGCTCGCGCCATGCCCGCCACCGGCTCCGCCTCTTTCGCGCCGAAGCGTGCGTTGATCGGCGCGAACACCGCGCCGAGCTTGGCCAGCGCGGCGAACAGCACGACGGCGTCCAGAGACGTGTCCCCCCACCAGAGCACGCGATCGCCGCGCGCGAGTCCGAGACCGCGCAGGGCGTTCGCCAGGCGGTTGGCCCGCCGGTCGAGGTCGCCGTAGCTGAGCTCGGCATCCCCCAGCGACGCGGCGACCCGAGCGGGAACGCTCTGCGCGCCGCGGCGGAATAGATCGCCGACGAGGAGCGCCATGCATGCATCATGGGGGAGCGGCGTCGGCGCTGCAACGCCGTGCCGCTGCGTGCCCCCGCCCGGCTGGCGGCTCCCGCGCGCTCAGGAGCAGTTGGGCCGCTTGCCCTGCGCGCGCGCCTGGTCCTGGAGCGCCCGGGCGTGGGGCATGCGGCTGGCGAGCTCGTCGATGCGCGTGTGGTGCGAGGGGTGGGTCGAGAGGAATTCCGGCGGCTGTGCGCCGCCGGCCTGCGCCATGTTGCGCCAGAGCTGGATGCTCTGCTCGGGGTCGAAGCCGGCCTTGGCCATCAGATCCAGGCCGAGCAGATCCGCCTCCCTCTCCTGTGCGCGGCTGAAGGGCAAGACGATCCCGAACTGGGCTCCCGCGCCCAGGATGGCGATCAGCTGCTTCTGGGCGGGTGAGGACTTCCCGCTCAGCGTCGCGATGTAATCGAGTCCGGTCTGGGTCGCGTACGCCGTCGAGACCCGCTCGTTGGCGTGGCCCGCCACGACGTGGGACACCTCGTGGCCCATCACAGTGGCCAGTTGGTCCTGGCTGCGCGCGACGCTCAGCAGACCGGTGAAGACGCCGATCTTGCCCCCGGGCAGCGCGAAGGCGTTGGCCGCGGGATCCGCGAAGACGGTGACTTCCCAGTCGATGCGGGCCGCGGGGCCGCTCAGCTCAGCGGTCAGCGCGTCGGCGACGCAGCGCACGGTGCCGATCGCGCGCAGGTCGCGCGAGCGCGGGGTCTCGGTCTTGAGCTTGTCGTAGGCCGCGACGCCCATCTCCGCCATCTGCGTCTCCGGGAAGATCCGCAGTTGGGTGCGCCCGAGGGGAGAGGTGACACAGGCGAGCACCAGCGCGAAGGGAAGCGCCGCGAGCCCCCGTTGGGTCGTCTTCGCCATGCCGCCGGCCTCCTCCACGCGCTCCGGACGCCGTCACTCTAGCCGGCGCGCGGCGGCACGCGAGACCCGGCGGAGACGCGATCCCAAGCCGCGGACTCGACTACAATGGGTACCCTTCATGCCCGAAGCCAGCGACGCGCCCCGGCCGGTGTTCGCCCCGGACCTCTTGCAGGGTCGGGTCGCCCTGGTCACCGGCGGTGGCACGGGCCTCGGCCGGGTGGTCGCCGAAGTGCTGGCCGAGGCGGGAGCCGACCTGCTGCTGGCGGCCCGGCGCGTGGAGCGCCTGGAAGAGGCGGCGGCCGAGATCCGCGCGGCCACCGGACGCCGCGTCGAGACCGCCTTCGTGAACATTCGTGACCGCGACGCGGTGGAGGCGCTCGGCGCCAGCGCGCGCGAGCGCTTCGACCGCATCGACGTCCTGATCAACAACGCGGGGGGGCAGTACCCGCAGCCGGCGCGCGCCTTCAAGCCCAAGGGCTGGAACGCCGTGATCGACACCAATCTCACGGGCACCTGGAACATGACCCAGGTATTCGGGAACCAGATGCTGGACGGAAGCGGCGGCAGCATCGTGCAGGTGATCGCGGTGGTCGGGCGCGGCTTTCCTGGAATCGCCCACTCCGCCGCCGCGCGCGCCGGGGTGCTCGAGCTCACGCGCACGCTGGCCGTCGAGTGGGGCCCTCGCGTGCGCCTCAACTGCGTGGCACCCGGGCCCATCGCGACACAGGGCTTCGTCGAGACCTACGATCCCGCCATCACGCGGGTCTTCGAGGGCGTCCCGATCCCGCGCTTCGGCACCCCGCGCGAGGTCGCCCACTGCATCGCCTTCCTGGCCTCGCCAGCCGCGAGCTACGTCACCGGCGAGGTGCTCTACGTCGCCGGCGGCCAGCAGATCTACGGCCGCAACCAGGCGATCTTCGACGACCAGATGGAGTCGTAGCGGCGCACCGCGCCCGGTCATGGCTCCTGCGACCACGCCTCGCCCGGCAACCAGATCAGGTCCGTGAGCCCCGGGTCGACGCCGCACTGGCTCAGCAGCGTCGTCAGTTGACCGCGGTGGTGGGTCTGGTGATTGAAGAAGTGGAGGACCACGACCCACAGCGGATAGCTGCGTTCGCGCCTGCCGACGACGCTCGTGAAGCGGATGGAAGCGCCGAGCGCCTCGGCGCTGAGCGAGCCGGCGTAATCCTCGATCTCCGCGTCGGTCCTGCCGCGCTCTCGCCTCAGCGTCGCGAAGTCGCCGTACAGCTCCTCCTCCAGCGAGCGCACCTGGAACGGCCGGGCCGTGAAGCGCCCCAGCCACAGCCGGTCGCCGAGCAGCAGGTGGTTCAGCGTGCCGTGGATCGAGCGGAAGTAGGCTCTGCGGTCCCGCTTGCGCAGCTCGTCCGGCATCGACGCACACGCTGCGTAGAGGCGTTCGTTCATCCAGCGGTTGTAGCGAGCGAGCGTGCAGAAGGTCGCGCGTGCGTCCATGGGTCTCCTCCTACTCGCCGGGCCCCAGCATGGTCAGGTGGATCACCGCCTCGCGCCGTCCGTCGAGACCCGCGATCCCGTTGAGCCGGCCGTCGAAGAAGGCGGCCAGGTTGCGCGCCGCGAGACCCAACGCCTCGGCCGCGAGGTAGACGCGTTGCCCGATCGCACCCGACTCGACCAGGAGCTCCCGATAACTACGCGCTCCCCCGCGTTGCACGGCGTCGACCAGGCGCCCGACCATCAGGACGCCCGCGGCGGCGCTTCCCGCCTTCGCCTGGCCGAGGCAGGCGTCGACCATCGCGCCGCTCAGGTCGCCGGCTCTCTGGGGCGCGAGGCGGTTCTCCGGCGCGCGATAGCGATACAAGCCGGGCGCGAGGCCCGAAACGCGGTGGGCGACCAGGTAGACATCCACCTCGGCGGCCCGCCGCAGTCGCGCATGCCCGGCGGCGAGATCCAGGACGAAGCTCACGTCCTCGAGGGCGACGGGCGCCTTGCGAAACGACGCGGCCGAACGACGCGCCGCGATCGCGGTCTCCGTGGAGACCGTCGGGACGGCGCGCTTCGGAAGCGGCGGCCCAGTCGCGTCGGGAAGGGTTGGAATCGGCCCCGGCGCCGCGGGCTCGGCCCTCCCGATTGCCGGCACGAGCTTGGTGGCCTCGTGGTAGCGCTCCGGCACCGAGCCGCCCGAAGACGCCGAGTGCTCGGGCGCGTCCTGCCGCTCGGCGAGTGCGCGCGTGGGGCCGCGTTCGACCGGCCCGGCGCCCCGCGGCCGGCCCAGCGCGTGCAGCGCGCAAACCGCCTCCAGGCGCCCATCGACGCCCAGCAAGTCGTTGAGCCGGTCGTCGTGGAAACGCAGCGGGCCGGCCTCGGCGAAGCGCGCAGAGACGGCTGCGAGTCGCAGGTTCTCACCGATGTGTCCGGTGTCGATCAGCGCGTAGCGGTAGGCGCGGTTGGCGTAGCGTCGCCGATAGCGGTCGAAGACGTTGGTCAGGAGCACCACGACGGCGGCGCCTTCGATCTCGCCCGGCCGCTCGAGCGCGCCCGCCACGTCGGCGGCGAATGACCCGCGCCGAAGCTGAACGAGCTCGTGCTCGCGCACGGCGTAGTAGTAAACCCCGGGCTCGATCCCGCGCACGCGCTCGACGAGCGCGTAGACCTCGCCCGCGTACAGCGCGCCCGCCGAAGGCGCGGCGCGCAGATGCACGGGCGCCCCCCCGCTGAGGACCTTTCCGGTCACTCCGTTGGTGAAGTAGAGCAGGCGCGCGAGCTCCTCCCGGGTGACGGGGGCGGCGCCGAAGCCACTCGCCGGGGCGTAGCGCGACACGGCATCCGCGAGCGACAGCGACGGTTCGCGCGCGGGCGGCGGGAGCCTCGAGCGAGGGGCACCCGGGTACGCCTCGAACGTCGAAGCCGACTCGCGCAGACGCGACAGGCGCTCACCGAGGACGCCGAGGGCCGTGTTCCGCGTGGCGCGGTGCAGCTCGTAGGCCGTACTCCGCTCCCCGCCGCGCGGGCGGCCACCGAGCAGGGCGACGGCGCTTCCGACCAGGCGAAAGAACCCGCGCCGATCCGTCCGCATGCCCCTATCCTAAGTGATCGGAGCATTCGGTGATCGGCACGGCGGTCTCGCTCTCGGCAGGACGGAGGCATGAGCAGCACGCAGACCAGGCGTCCGGAGGCGCGCCGCGCCGGGTCGCCGCGATCCGGCGCCGGCCTGCTCGGTGCGGCCGCGGCGCTGGCGGCGGCGAGCGCTTTCTGGGCCGCCTTCCAGTGGCGCGAACTCCTCGTGGCCCGCCGGGGGGGAGAGCCCTTCTGCGGCTTCGGCGAGGGCGACGTCTGCACCGCCGTCTGGGACTCCGCCTTCGCCAACGCCGTGCAGCACGCGACCGGCCTCCCCGTGGCGGGCTGGGGTCTCGTCTGGAGCCTGGTGGCGCTGGCGCTTCCCGTGTGGGCGCTGGTGCGACGCGCGAGCGAGCGAGCGCCGGGTGCGCTCGGCCCGGCCCTGCTGCTCACGGCCCTCGCCGGTGCCGTGGGCGTCGCGCTGCTGGCCAGCGCCTCGCTCGCCGAAGGGCAGCTCTGCCCGACCTGCGCGCTGACCTACCTGCTCGTGCTCGCCTACGCGGCAATCTGCTGGATGGGGAGACGGACCCTGCGCGGCGCGGCGCTGCGCCGCGGCGCGGCGCTCGCCCTGGGCACCGCCGCGGCGGCCTTCCTGGCGCTCCTGTATCCGGGACTGAACACGCCACACGCGCGGAAGGACGCCGCATTCGATCCCCGCGCGCTCGCGGGCGGCGGGGACCTCGCCGCACTCGTGGCGACGCTGCCGCCGGACGCCCGCCAGGAGCTGAGCGACGCTCTCGCCGCGTTCGCCCACAGCGAGGCGCGAGCGCTGCGGCCCGCGCGCGCCCTGATCGGCGCCCCCGACGCCCCCTTGCGCGTCACCGAGTTCGCCGACGTGCTGTGCGGCCACTGCGCCGAGCTCCACCACGCCCTCGCCCAGCTCGTCG
>JAZFWH010000201.1:0-2502 GCA_036482635.1 Myxococcota bacterium | reverse complement strand
GGCCCGCGGCGTCACCGAGGGCAGCGAGGCGCGCCTCGCGGCCCTGCTCGAGACCACCGACGGCTTCGCCATCGCCGACGCGGACCTGCGCATCCGCGGGCCTGGGGAATTCCTCGGCACCCGCCAGCACGGGCGCCTTCCCGACCTGCGCTTCGCCGACCTCACGCGCGACGCGCGACTGATCGCCGTCGCGCGCGAGGCCGCCCTGGCCGCGGTGCGCGACGACCCCAGCCTGCGTGGCACTCCCGGGCTCGCGCGCGCGGTGCGCGTCCGCTGGGGCGAGCGCCTGTCGCTGGTGGGAGTGGGGTAGGGAGCGAGGCTCGGCTAGGCGCGCAGCCGCTCGCGGAAGAAACCGAGCACGCGGTCCAGGGCCTCGCGGGTGGGGTGACCCTCGCGGTTCACCAGGTCCCGCGTCAGCACCGAGTGGGCGGTGCGCCGGATGCCGTGGGGGTTGCCGCGCGAGGAGTCGATCTCGATCGCCTCGAAGCCGGCGCCGAGCTCGCGGCGCAGCGTCTCGAAGCGCTCGCCAGGCGACGTGGCATCCGCCGTGAAGCGCAGGCCCAGCACGCCGCAGCCGGCGGCCGCGCGGCGCTTCACGACCTCGAGGTCCGCGTCGGAGAGGTGAAGCGCGGCGCGGTGGGCCGCGCTCACCGGGAAGGGGAGGGAGGGCTGGCTCAGCACCGGCGCCATCACGCACTCGTCCACCATCAGGGCCAGGGCGAAGTTGCCGGTGAGGCACATGCCCAGGGCGCCCACGCCGGGCCCGCCGCACTCCTCGTGCACCCGCCGGCACAGCGCGCGCAGCCAATCCGTGACCGGGCTCGAGCGCTGCGACGCCAGCACGTGGAACTCGCGGCTGATGCAGGCGCGCGCCATGCTGCTCAGCATGTAGGCGTTGGAGAAAGGCTTGCCGGGCGTCCCGAACAGGTTCGGCAGCACGGCCGTGAAGCCGGCGTCGGCCACCACGCAGCCGAACTCCGCCACCTCCGGGATGATCCCCGGGACCTCGTGCACGATCACCACGCCCGGACCGCGGCCGCGGCGGTACACGCTGCGCGTCGCGCCGGCGTGGCCGAAGCTCGATTCCTCGAAGCCGGGAAGCGCCACGGGGCGCAGTGTATCGGTGGATGCAGGCCTTCCGAAAGGGAGAAGCCAGCCTCCATCGGTATACTCGGCGAGACGACCACCCGGAGGGCCCGATGAGCATTTCCGCGGGCGAGAGCCGAATCTACTCCTGTGACGACCACCTGGACATCTACAACCTGCCCAGGGACCTCTGGACCCGGCGGCTGGCGGCGAAGCACCGGGAGGCCGGTCCGCGCGTGGTCGAGCGGGGCGGCTCGCACTGGTGGTTCGCCGGGGAGCGGATGATGGGTCCCAGCGGCAGGCTGCCGGGCTTTCCCACCGCCCTGGACCGCGTCGAGGTCGAGGACGACGGCTTCCGCCCGAGCAACCCCGTGCTGCGCATGCAGGACATGGAGCTCGACGGCATCCACGCGTCGATCGTCTACGGGCCGGGCACGCTGTTCGGCTTCCCCATCGCGGACCCGGAGCTCAAGAAGCTGGTGATCCGCGCCTGGAACGACTGGGCGGCCGAGGAGTTCAACAGCTACATGCCCGACCGGCTGAGCGCGCTGCCCGTGCTTCCGACGACCTCGCCGGAGGACGCGGTGGCCGAGCTCGAGCGGGCGCTGGGCCTGGGGCATCGCGGGGCGCTGCTCCACGCGTTCGAGACCGACGTCGCGGATCCCGCCTGGGATCGGCTGTGGGCCGCTGCGTCGCAGGCGGATGTGCCCATCAGCTTCCACATCGGCGGCGGGAGCAACCGGCTCGACCCGATGCGCGGTGGCTGGCAGATTGCGGGCTTCGCGGCGATCGCGCCGATGCAGCTCGACGAGCCGTTCGCGTTGATGATCTTCTCGGGGGCGCTGGAGCGGAACCCGAAGCTCAAGCTCGTGCTGGCCGAATCCGGGGTGGGCTGGCTTCCCTACCTGGTGGCCCGCATGGACGCCACCTTCGAGAAGCACTGCGTCGGCCACCCCGAGTACAGCATTGTGACCCGGCCCAGCGAGCTGTTTCGCCGACAGGTCTACGCGACGTTCGAAGAGGAGCCCTTCGGCCCCGAGCTGATCCCGCTGCTCGGTCCCGAAAACTTCATGTGGGCGTGCGATTACCCGCACCCGGACAGCACCTGGCCCGAGTCGCGCAAGGCCATCGAGCACGCGCTGGGAAAGCTGGCACCCGACGCCGTGCGCAAGGTGACCGGCGAGAACTGCAGGGCCCTCTATAAGCTCCCCTAGCTAGCGGGCCGGGAGGCGCTGCGCGCTATTCGTCGTCGTGCACGATGCCCGGGATGAGCTTGAAGCGGGGCACTGGACTCATCATCAACGACGGCAGCGGGGCCAGCAGGATGTCGAAGACGCCCATGCCGATCCGATAGCCAGACAGGAGCGTCCCCGTGAACAGTCCGAGAAAGCGGCCACCGGGGGCATCTATCATCTG
>JAZFWH010000200.1:0-3315 GCA_036482635.1 Myxococcota bacterium | reverse complement strand
GAGGGCCTCCTGCCGGGCCGGAGTGCGAGCGACGCGGGCGTCGATCTGGAGGATTGTCTGTCCGGTGTCGGCGAGCTGCTCCCGCAGTTCCGCGAGGGTCCCCCGGGGTGCGGCGACCGGTTCCGCGGGGTCGGAGCCGTCGTTCCGCGCGATCTGCGCCTCGAGGGATCGGATCTGGCGCTTGAGCGCCAGGACATCGGGATGCAGCTCCGTCTGCACGGTGAGCTGGGCATCGAGTCTCGCGCGAAGCGCCATGAGGCGAGCTTCGGGAGGCGCGGCCTCCCCCCCGGATAGCATCGCGAGCCGCGTCTCGGACTCGGCGATCTGAAGGGCGAGGGACTGTCGCTGTCGCTGGAGGCGATCGAGCTTGGCGAGGTTCGCCCCGAGATCGTCCGGAAGCTCGCCGCGGTGCTGCTCCTTGAATTCCGTGATCGTCCGGCTCTGGGCCCGAAGCTCCGCATCCGCGCTCTCCAGCTCCCGACGCAGGAACTCCGTGGTCAAAGCTGCCTGCTCGGTACGTTTGCGAATGCTCGCTGCGGTGAAGGTCCGGGCCAGGTCATTCGCGACTGCCGCTGCGACATCGGGGCGGCTCGCTTCATACGAGATCGTGAAGACCGTCGCGCTCTGGCGCTGGCGCCGGGAACCGATGCCTTCTTCCCGTTCGATCGAGATATTCGGGCGCATTCGATCGGCGATCTCGGCGAGCGTCTTGGACTTCCGGAGACCCGTGTACAGCGCGTGCTTCTCGATGAGCCCTACCAGGGTCTCGCGGGAGAGGACCTCGCCCACAATGGCGTTGATTCTCTCGAGGGAATCCGACGGAAGCGTCGACCGCACGAATTTCTCGGAGATCTGCTGGCTCGTCACCAGGACGGTCGCGCTGGCCAGGTAGCGCGGCTCGAGGCGAGCCACGTAGAGTCCCGTCAGGACGACGCCCGAGAGCAGTGCGGAGAGCATCCAGCGCCACCGCCGGCGCACCAGGCCAGCGGGGTCGCGCAGATAATCGGGAATTTCGGGGGTCCCGGCGAGAAGATCCGTGTGCTCCGGATTCATGCGCTCACTTCGCCGCTTCGCGCGTTCGGCGACTTCTCGCGATCCGCATGATACCGGTACCCGCTCGCACGCCGGCGTGAGAGCTCTTCGTTCAGGAAGGCTCCGATGAGCTTGCGCCGGGGCAGCAGGTCGAGCATCTCGCGAAACTCGGACTGATGCGTCTTCCCGGCTCGCGCCACGAGCACGCAGGCCCCGACGTGAGGCAGGATGAGCGGCACGTCGGGAACCGGCAGGACCGGGGGCGTATCGCAGACCACCAGGTCGTACCGGCTCTCCAGCTCGCACAACAGGCTCCCGAGAACGGGGCTCGCGAGCAGCTCGTGGGCGTTGGGTACCGGGTCGGCGGCGGGAAAGAAATCCAGTGACGGCACGTCCGTGCGAACGCAGGCGGCGCGCAGGGGAGCCCTTCGCGAGAGCGCGTGCTCGATCCCCACGCGCGGGATGATCTCCATCGCGCTAAAGACGGACGGGCTGCGAAGGTCCAGGTCGAGCAGGGCGATGCGCCGCCCGGCGGCCATCGAGGCCAGGGCCAGGGCCAGGTTGCACGCGGTGGTCGTCTTCCCATCGCCGCGGAGCGCGCTGGTGACGAGGACGCTGCCGGCTCCCCGGCTGTCCATCTCCCGCTGGACCCGGACGGCGAAGTGGCGGAAGCGCTCCGCCTCGGGCGAGTGATCCATCAGGACGGCGCGGGCCTTCCAGAAGCCGTCCTTGGAGCGGGGGATCTCGATCCGGGTGCCCTCCTCCCGGTGAACCTCCTCATCGACGCCTTCGTCCGCGCCGGGCGCTCCCTCGCCGGGAATCTCCGGGTCGGGTTCGGGAGCCGTCAGCGCCTCGGAGACCGCGCCCGGCCAGCCTGCGGAGGGACCGGGAGGCTTCTCCTTCTCCAGGGACACGTCGAGCAGGGGGGACTCGGAGTCTCGAAGCGCCTCCACCTCCCAGAGAGGTTCGGCCGCAACCGCCTCGCCGCGGTCGAGCCCGGCCCGGCGCAGCGCCTCGGCGAAGTCACCCACCTCAGGCCTCCTCGCGGTCGGGCTTCGGGGGCGCCACGGCCCAGCCGGTGACGATCTCCTTGGCCTTGGCCTCGACGAACGCGGAGGGCACCGGGCGCAGCCCCTTGGCGTAGGCCCCCAGCAGGACCCGGTCGGCCAGCAGGTTGATCAGGCGCGGACGCCCGGCCGAGCACTGGGCGAAGGCGTGCTCGGCGCCCGGCGCGAACACCTGCTCGCAGTGACCCCCGGCCACCTGGATGCGATGGCGCAGGTAGGGGAGCACGTCCTCGGGCTGCAACGGATCCACGTGGTGCTCCACCACGATGCGCTGGCGAAGCTGCGCCAGTCCCGGCTCGGCCAGCTTCTGGCGGAGCTCGGACTGTCCGGTGAGGACGATCTGCAACAGCTTCTCGGTCTCGGTCTCGAGGTTCGAGAGCAACCGCACCTGCTCCAGCGCCTTCGCCCCGAGATTCTGCGCCTCGTCGATGATCAGCACGGTGTTCAGCCTGCCGCGCAGCCGCTGGAGGAGGAACGACTCCAGCGCGATGAGCAAATCCGCCCGGGTCCGCAGCCGGCCGGCGATCCCGAACTCGGTGGCGATCAGCTTCAGCAGGTCGAGCGGGGTGAGCCCGGCCGTGTTCATCACCAGCGCCGTGCCCGGAACGTCGAGCGCGTCCTTCGAGACGCGGCTGAGCGCGGCCCGCAGCAGCGTGGTCTTCCCGGCGCCGATCTCTCCCGTGAGCAGAATGAAGCCCTTGCGCCGCTCGATCCCGTAGCACAGGGCCGCCAGCCCCTCCTCGTGGGTGCCCGAGAGCCACAGGAAGCGCGGGTCCGGGGTCATCGAGAAGGCGGGCTCGCGGAGGCCGAAGTAGCTCTCGTACATTCAGGAAACCTAAACCAGTTCAGGCGATTAGATCAGATCCGGGCAGCGTGGCGCGTTCGCGCCGTCGCAGTATGCCTCAAGGATGCCTCACGGGCATCGATGTGGGCAATAAGGCCCATCTCCGGCGGACCGACGATCCCTGGGAATCTCTTTTTGCCCCTGCCTTCAACCGGCATTGTGCCCCGGCCGTGGATAGGAAACAAACCCGATTTTATAAAGACTCTGCGGAAGTATTTAAAGGGTTTTTCCGGGATCGATCCACCTCCCGTCCCTGCGTCGAGGATTTCAGGGCGGCGGCTCCTTCACCACCCGGGTGGTACGGACGGGGGTTGCCGAGCTTCGCCTTCGCGGCGGATCGAGATCCCCTCGACCGGCGCACCCTGGAGGCGA
>JAZFWH010000199.1:0-2650 GCA_036482635.1 Myxococcota bacterium | reverse complement strand
GGAGCTCGCGCGCCGCAGCGGGGAGGCGGAGCGGGCCGTGCGCGCGTACGGCCGGGCCCAGGCCCTGGGCCCGCTGCCCCCCGGGCGACAGGCCGACCTCGCCGCACTGCACCGCGAGCGCGGCGACCTGGCGGCCTTCGCGGAAGCCTTCGCCGTGTGGTGCGACGACCCGGCCGCCGACGCCGCGGCGGCCGACCACGCGAGCCTCGCCGAGACACTGGAGGCGCTGGATCGCCTCGACGACGCCCACGCCCGCGTCGAACGCGCGCTGGCCCTCTCCGATCGGGAGGCGAAGACGTGGGACCTTGCGGCGCGGGTGCGCGATGGGCGCGGCGACCCGACGGGCGCGATCGTCGCCCTGCGCCGGGCGGCGGACCTCGGGATCGAGAACCCCACGCGTCGCCTCCTGCGCGCGGCCGAACTCAGCGAACCGACGGAGCGGACCCAGGCGCTCGAGCTGCTGCGCTCGGCGGTGCGGCGGGATCCCGCGTCGCTGGCGGCCCAGGCCGCGCTCGCCCGGATCGCCGCCGCGCTCGACGAGCTGGCGGAAGCCGAGGAGGCGGCGGGGCGGGCCCTGGACATGGCCCACTCCGCCGCGAGCCCGGACCGCGAGCTGCGACTCGAGATCGCCCTAATCGGTGGCCGCTGCGCGCTGCGGCGCGGACGGCTCGAGTCCGCGGCCCATTTCATGTCCGCCGCGCTCGCGGCGGACCCCGAGCATCCGGAGGCGCTGGCCACGCACGGCGAGGCGCTCGCGGAGCTGGGCGACCTGCGCGGAGCGCGCCGCCCGCTGGAGCGCCGGCTCGCCCAGGACGAGACCTACCCCGAACGGGCGCATCACCTGGCGATCGTCGGGCGCTGCCTCGAGGCCGAGGGAGACCACGACGCCGCGCGCCAACGCGCCGAGGCCGCTCTCGAGGCCGACCCGAACCTCGACGAGGCACACGGCCTGCTGGTGCGACTCCACCGGCGCGCGGACCGCCTCGAGGAAGGCATCGCCTGCCTCGAGCGCTGGGCCGAGCAGGCCGCCGCGCCGGCGCAGCGCGCCGCGCGCTGGCTCGAGGCCGCGGAGTGGGAGCTGTCCAGCGGCGAGCGGCGCGACGCCGCCGAGGCCCACCTGCGGCAGGTGGTGGACGCGGAGCCGGTGTGCGCGCGCGGCTGGGAGCTCCTCGCGTCCCTGCTGTGGGAGTGCGAACGCCCCGACGAAGCCCTCGAAGCAGCCACCGCGGGACTCGCCCGGGTCGACGACCCGGAGTTGCGCAGCGCCCTGTCGATGCTTCGGGGCCAGGCCCTCGAGCGCCGCGGCGAGCGCGACGAAGCCGCCGAAGCGTTCGCCAGCGCGGCCTCGGCGGACCCCCGGCGCGCGGAGGCCGCCCTGGCGAGCGCTCGTCTGTGGCGCGGAATCGGCGACTGGTCCGCCGCCGGCGGCGTGCTGCGCAAGTTCGTCGAGCAGCATCCGGGCGGCGACCCCGAGCGCCTGAGCGAGGCTCTGCTCCAGCTGGGTCGGCTCCAGGCCGGGCCGCTCGAGGACGTGGAAGGGGCGATCGGATCGTACCGGCGCGCGGTCTCGACCGACCCCGAACGGGTCGAAGCGCGGGCCGCCCTCGCCGAGTTCCTGAGCCAGAGCCCGGACAGCTGGGACGAGGCGCTCGGCCAGCACCGCGCGCTCCTCGATTCCGATCCGACTCGCGTCGCCTCCCTGCGACGGCTGCTCTCGATGGTGCGCTCGAAGGGGTGGAGCGACGCCGTCGCGCACGGGGTTCGCATCCTCCAGGCCCTCGGCGTCGCGTCGCCGGCCGAGGCGGAGGAGGCCGGCACCGCGCCGGTCCACCCGCTCGCCGGTCCCCAGCAGCTCGAGGACCCGCTCTGGGAAGCGCTGCGCCGGGTGGCCTGCGAGGCGGCCGCACCCATCGCGACCGCTGTCGAGGGCTCCGAGACCCCGAGTGCGGGCGAGGCCGGAGACCCGGCGTCGGCCTTCCGCGCCGCCGCGCTCGCCGCCGAGAGCCGGCTCGCGGCCGCCGCCCTGCTGCCCCTGCCCGCCGCGGAGGTCGGCGAGGTCCTGACGGTGATCGCCGCGCTCGCGCTCGACGCCAGCCAGGTCCGCGGCGAGGGAAGGCTGGTGAACGCCCTCTCCTCGGCCGTGGCGCGTCGGGTGCGCCGTCGACTGCGACGCACCCTCGACGGCTTCTCGTTCGAGGACGTGGCGGCCGTCGACTTCGTGGCGTGGCGGACCGAGGTGCGCGCACTGGCCGCCGCCGTCGCGCTGGACGAGGGCGGCGGCGACCTGCGAACGGCCCTGGTGGCGCTGCTGAGCGAGGGTGCGCAGAACGCCGAGCTGCAGATCACGGAGGGAGCCGACCTGACTCCGCTGGTGGCGGCCTGCCCGCCTGCACGCGCCCTGCTGCGCCGGGCCCTCCGCACCTGGCTCGAGAGCTTCCCAGCCGAGAGCGGGTGAGGCCGCGGTGCGCCGCCCGCGCCGCCGCCAGGCGCGACGCCATCGCCGCCGCACCGTGCGCGTCTCGGTCGAGTTCAGCGCCGGGGGCGCCACACGCTGCGCGATCGCCACCACCCTGGGCGCAGGCGGTCTGTTCATTCAGACCGAGTCCCCGCTCGCGAAGGGCACCCCGCTCCAGATGCGCTTCCGCTTGCC
>JAZFWH010000198.1:0-21852 GCA_036482635.1 Myxococcota bacterium | reverse complement strand
CAGGGCGCCCCTGCGCTCGAGCCTCAGGAGCTCCGCGCGCCCCGGCCCCCATCGTAAGCCTGTAGCACGAGGCCGGCGTACTCCATCGGCAGCGGGCTGCCGCGGCGCAGGCGGCGGTCGATGCGCGTGGGGCCCCAGTTGTAGGCGGCCAGCGCGGTGGGGACCGAACCGTAGCGGTCCGTCAGGATCCTCAGGTACGCGACGCCCATGCGGATGTTGGCGATCGGGTCGAAGAGGGTCTGGGGGCCGCGCCACGGGATCAGCAGGTCGATGGCCATCTCCTCACCGGTGGCCGGCATGATCTGCATGAGTCCTATCGCGCCCACCGGGGACATCGCGAAGTTGTAGTAGCCGCTCTCGACGCGCATCACGGCCAGCACCAGGCGCGGATCCATGTCGTGCCGGATGGCCTCGGCCACGATTGTCTCGGCCACCTCTTGCACCTCGTGCGGGGCGAGCCCCATGCGCCGGGACGCCAGATAGCGGGCCGTGACGGCCACGATCGGGTCCACGGACTCCGCCTCGGCCGACGTGGGCAGGTCGGGCGGCCCCGCCGCCACCGCCGCCGGCGGCGCCGGCTCGACCGGGAAGCCCGCGAAGGCGCTCGGGGTCGGCAGCTGGCAAGAGAGGGCGCCCAGCGCGAGGGACGAGATCGAGAAGGTCAGGGTACGGGGCAGCATGGGCTCTACGTCGCTCCCAGTGGAGAGAGGCCGAGGGCAGCCATCGCCCCCAGGTTGTGGACCACCGCGTAGCCGGTCCACGCGGCGATCGCGCCCAGCGTGAGCGCCTTCGCGGCCGGGGGTACGTGGCGCGTTCCCAGCAGGAACAAGACGGCGGCGAGCGTCAGCGCGCTGTCGAGCAGGAGACCCGGAATCAGCCCGACCTGGCTGAACAGCCAGTCGGCGATCGGGTTCGCCTCGCTCACGCGGAGGTCCGCTACCGGCTCACGGAGGCACAGGTACGTGGTCCAGTGATCCACGGCGGAGAGCAGCACCGTCAGCAGCGCGAGCAGGTTCACGGGGTCTCCAACGATTTCGCGGCTCCATGCCGCGATTCGGCACGGACAATGAGCAAGAAGCGTGCCCCGCCGGCTCGGCGCCGGGCATCCCCAGGCTTATCGGCCTGCCAGCCCGGGAAGTTGCGCGCGAGCTTCAGGCTCGCGACACACCCTCCCCCAGGGAGGTGGGAAGTTCCTTTCCGTTTTTCTGGCGAGGAGCGGCGCCCGCAATTCGCTTCGCCCCGGGGCCTGCAGCCGGGCTCGGGGCGGGCCGTCAGCGGGCTCGACGCATCTTGCCCTTGCCGAGCAGCAGCCAGTCGATCGAGACGTGTTCCTTGAGCGCGAGCGTGATCAGGAAATCGGTGTGCGGCGTGGTCCCACTCTCGTAGCGGTTCACGTTTTGCTGGAACACACCGAGGTCGCGTGCAAACTGCCGCTGGGAGCGGTCGCCGCGCACCTGCGAAAGCCGTTCCGGAAGTCTCCGCTTGAGACGATCAACTGCAACCTTAGCCATGGTTCTTCCTTCTCTCGATTGGCGCCCTCGCAGCGCGCGGGCCCGTCGTCGATCCTTCTTGCAGCCTGATTCCCCGTCAATTCCCGTTGCAACGCCCGTCGAAACGTCGAGCCCGTGGCGTCGAAACGGTCCGCCCGGTCTCTCGGTTTGTGACCAATAGTCACGCAGTCGCGTGACGTTACCCGACGAGGCTGCGCAGTGTAGGGGGTGCCGTGGCTCCGGGCAACCCGAACGCGGCGCAATTGCGCTGAACTTGACTGGAAGCGGACGCCGTGTTGCTCTCCGCCTGGCGTCATCCGGGTGAAGGCGAATTGACGGGCTCTGCGCGGTTGCGGCGAACGGCGAAGCGATCGGCGGGCCTCCGCATCACCGGGGGTCGCCTGGGCGGCCGACGTCTGCGCGCCCCCCGCGGTGGACTCCGGCCCACGTCCGACCGGGTGCGCGAGTCGTTGTTCGCGCGACTCGGAGATCTCTCGGGTGTGGCGGTGCTGGATCTCTACGCGGGGACGGGTGCCCTCGGCGTCGAGGCTGTTTCCCGGGGGGCTGATTCGCTGGTGTGCGTCGAGCAGGCGCCCCTTTGCCTCGCCGCATTGCGGGCCAACCTGGCAGAGCTCGGGCTCGGCCCCACCGTGCGCGTGATCGCCGACGACGCCGTCCGCGCGGTTCGGCGGCTCGGCCGGAGCAGTCAACGCTTCGACCTGGTGTTGATGGACCCGCCGTACGTCTCGGCCGAGGCGCCGCGCGCGCTGGAGGCCCTGGTTGAGGCCGGGGTGCTGGCCGAGGGGGCGACGGTGGTGCTGGAGAGCGGGCGGCGTCATCCTGTGGCCGCCGCCGCCGGACTGGTGCGGGTCGACGAACGGCGCTACGGCGAGACGGTGCTGACGCGGTGGGTCGCGGCGTCGGGTCGCAGCTCGGGAGGCAGAGGGGACACATGACGAAAGACCGACGGCGGCCCTCTCTCGCGCTGTTTCCCGCCAGCTTCGACCCGCTCACGAACGGCCACCTGGACGTCATCCAGCGCACGCTCAAGCTCTTCGACGAGCTGGTGCTGGGCGTCGCCCAGAACGTGGACAAGCAGGAGACCTTCTCGGTCGAGGAGCGGATCGAGACGCTCGAGTCCGTTTTGGGTGGGGAGCCGCGCGTCCGGGTCGCTGCCTTCCGCGGTCTGACCGTGGACTTTGCGCGCGAGATCGGCGCCAACGCGGTCATTCGGGGCGTGCGGGCCATGTCCGACTTCGAGTACGAGTTCGAGATGGCCCTGATGAACAAGCACCTCTACCCCGAGGTCGAGACCGTGTTCCTGATGGCCAGCCAGGAGTACCTCTACGTGAGCTCGTCGCGCCTGAAGGAGCTGGTTCGCTTCGGGCGGGACGTGGACGAATTCGTCCCGCCGGTCGTGGCGAAGAAGCTACGGGAGAAGCTCGGTAGGAGCTGAGCCCGGCGCGTTGGACGTTCCACTGCCTTACGGTTAACCTCCCACCAACAAAAGGGAATTCCAAGAACTCTTGAGTGTAGAGCAACGGCGTATCCTCGTCGCGGTGACCGGTGGGATCGCGGCGTACAAGGTTCCCGAGCTCGTGCGGGCCTTGCGCAGATCGGGGCACGCGGTCCGCTGCATCGCGACGCCGGAGGCGGCGCGCTTCGTCTCCCCGCTGGTGCTCCAGACACTGACCGGCGAGACCGTCCGCACGGACCTGTTCGACCCCGCCCAGGAGGGCGAGATCGGGCACATCGAGCTCGCCGACTGGGCGGAGCTGATGATCGTCGCCCCGGCCACGGCCAACGTCATGGCGAAGCTCGCCTGCGGCCTGGCCGACGACCTGGTGTCGACCGTGGCCCTCGCCACCCGCGCCCCCCTGCTGATCGCCCCGGCCATGAACGTCCACATGTGGCGCCACCCGGCGACCCAGGCGAATCTCGCCGCGCTGCGCGAGCGTGGCGCCCGCGTCTCGGGCCCCGAAGCCGGTGAGCTGGCTTGCGGCTGGGAGGGCGAGGGGCGCATGTCCGAGCCCGAGTCGATCGCCGCGCAGGCCGAGCTCGAGCTCGGCACGCGGACGCTGGCGGGCGAAGTCGTGATGGTGACCGCGGGGGGCACCCGCGAGCGGGTGGATGCCGTGCGCTTCCTGGGCAACCGCTCGTCCGGAAAGATGGGCTTTGCGGTGGCCCGCGAGGCGGCTCGGCGCGGCGCCGAGGTGGTGCTCGTGGCCGGCCCGACGGCGCTCGAGACGCCGGCCGGCGTGCGCAGGATCGACGTCGACAGCGCCTTGGAGATGCGCGACGCCGTGCTCGCGGAGCTGCCGAACGCCACGATCGTGGTAAAGGCGGCGGCGGTGGCGGATTTTCGCCCGGCGCGCCCTTCGGACCTCAAGATCCGCAAGGAAGACCTTCCCGAGGACGGCGGCCTGACCCTCGAGCTCGTGCGCAATCCCGACATCCTGGCGGAGATCTGCCGCCACAAGGCAGGCCGCGTGGTCGTCGGCTTCGCCGCGGAGAGCCACGATCTCATCGACGCCGCGCGGCGCAAGCTGGCGCGCAAGGGCTGCGACCTGATGGTTGCGAACGACATCTCCGCCGAGGGAGGGGGGTTCGATGCGGAGCGCAACGAGGTGGTGTTCGTGTGGCCCGCCGGCGACCTCGAGCGACTTCCGTCCCTTCCCAAGGCCGAGGTGGCGGCCCGCCTGCTCGACAGCGTAGAGAAGCTGCGCGGGAGGTCGCGGTGAAGGCAGCGCGCTTGGGCGCCGCACTGGCCCTCCTGCTGGTCGTGGCCGCCGCGGCCGGCCCCGCCGCCGCCGGCCACGTCAACGTCGTCACCATCGACGCTTCCATCAATCCGGCTTCGTCGGATTACATTCAGAAGGCCATCGCCCAGAGCGAGAGCGACGGGGCGGCGGCCCTGCTGATCGCCCTCGACACCCCCGGCGGACTCGGCTCCTCCACCAAGGACATCGTCCAGGCGATGCTCAACGCCCGCGTGCCGATCGTGGTGTACGTATCACCCGAGGGTGCCTGGGCCGCGTCGGCGGGCGTATTCATCACGCTGGCCGCCCACGTCGCCGCGATGGCGCCGGGCACCAGCATCGGTGCCGCCTCGCCGGTGGGCCTCGGCGGGGCGGGGGGGGAGCGCGACGAGGACAACGAGCGCCGGGACGTCGCCTCCGAGAAGGCCGAGAAGTTCTACATGGCCTTCATCGAATCGATCGCGAAGCGCCGCAACCGCAACTTCGAGTGGGCGATGAAGGCGGTTCGCGAGTCCGAAGCCATCGCCCAGGACGAGGCGCTGAAGCTCGGCGTGATCGACCTGGTCGCGGCGGACCGAGGGGCTTTGCTGGCCGAGATCGACGGCATGGAGGTGGAGATCGGGGGCGAGCAGGTCACCCTGGAGGTGGCGGGTGCCGAGATCCGCATGATCGAGATGTCCGCGATGACGGCTCTCTTCAACTTCCTCGCCAGTCCGGACGTGGCGGTCCTGCTGGTGCTGGGAGGCATGCTCGGCCTCTACATCGAGTTCAACCAGCCCGGCCTGATCCTCCCCGGCGTCGCCGGGGGGATCTGTCTGATCCTCGCGGCCATCGCCTTTCAGATCCTGCCGTTCTCGTGGGTCGGTCTGCTGCTGATCCTGCTCGGACTCGGCCTGCTGGTGGCGGAGATGTTCGTGACGTCGTTCGGATTGTTGTTCGTTTCCGGTATCGTGTGCTTCCTGCTGGGGGGATCGATGGTCTTCGACGTGTCGGAGGTCAGCGACCTCGATGTGTCGTTCTGGTCGGTGCTGGTGCCCAGCGTCGCGGGCTTCGCGGTCCTGGCGGGCGTCGTGGTCTACGCAGTGGGGCGTACGCTCAGGCGCGCGCAGACCGTCGGGGTGAGCGAGCTGGTCGGGCTGGTGGGCAGGTCGGAGACCGCGCTCGAGCCGGACGGCCGGGTCTTCGTGCGCGGCGAGTACTGGACCGCGCACACCGGCGAGGTGATTCCCGCCGGCGAGCGGGTGGAGGTGATGGCGGTCAAGGGAATGCGCCTGACGGTGCGCCGCGCCGCGCAGGAAAGCTGACCGCGGGCACGCGGTCCAGAAGGAGGGATAGATGGGCCTGGGAATCCTGATCGCGATCGGGATCCCCGTAGCCATCGCGCTACTGGGGTTTCGCGTGTTGAAGGAGTACGAGCGAGGGGTGATCTTCCGCCTCGGGCGCTACAACGGCATCAAGCCGGCGGGGCTGCGCTGGATCATCCCCATGGTCGACGTCATGAGCCGCATCAGCCTCCGCGAGATCGTGATGGACGTCCCGGTTCAGGAGGTGATCACCCGCGACAACGTCTCCGTCAAGGTGAACGCGGTGCTGTACTTCCGCGTGCTCCACCCGGACAAGGCGGTGATCCAGGTCGAGAACTTCCTGTACGGGACGTCGCAGATGGCCCAGACCACGCTGCGCAGCGTGTGCGGTCAGGCGGAGCTGGACGAGCTGCTGGCCGAGCGCGAGTCCATCAACCAGAAGCTCCAGGAGATCATCGACCTCCAGACCGAGCCCTGGGGCGTCAAGGTGCGCGCGGTCGAGGTGAAGCAGATCGACCTGCCCCCGGACATGCAGCGCGCCATGGCCAAGCAGGCCGAGGCGGAGCGCGAGAAGCGCTCGAAGGTGATCCACGCCGAGGGCGAGTTCCAGGCCTCCGAACGGCTGTCGGAGGCGGCGCGCGTGCTGGCCTCGCAGGGGGGGGGGGCGATGCAGCTCCGCTTCCTGCAGACGCTCTCGGAGATCGCCACCGAGAACAACTCGACGACGATCTTCCCGATCCCGATCGATATCCTCAGACCCTTCTACGATCTGGCCGACCGCCAGGGAAAACGCGAGGGCGGCGGCAGCGGGGGCTAGCCCGTGGCGGAAGAGGAGGGGAAGCTCTCCATCGAGGAACGCGTGCGCCGCTCCGTGGGCCGCACGATCAGGAACTGGGCACTCGTCCTGGCGCTGCTGACCCTGCTGACCGTGTGGGGCTCCTTTGGCGCCTTCACCCTCAAGCCCGGCCAGGCGGCCGTGCTGATGCTGCTCGGTCGCCACACCGAGACCATCACCGCCGACGGCTTCCACCTGCGCCTGCCACCCCCCCTCGTGACCCGCGTCCTCGTCAACTTCAGCGAGCTGCGCAACGAGGACTTCGGTTTTCGCGGCCGGGAGGACGAGAACACGCCTGGCGAAAAGCTGCTCGAGGCGACCATGCAGACCAGCGACAACAACATCGTGCGGGTGAGCTTCGCCGTCCAGTACACGATCAACGACCCGTTTCTGGCGCGCTTCCGGGTGGCCGACCCGGTTGCGGTCGTGCGCGACTCGGCCCAGGCCGCGATGCGCGAGGTCGTGGGGCGCATGACCGTCGACGGAGTCCTGCGCGAGCAGCGCGCGCTGGTCACGTCCGAGGTTTCGCGACTGTTGCAGGACATCCTCGACTCGTACGAAGCCGGTCTGGAGGTGGAGGGGGTCCAGCTGCAGGAGGTCCAGCCCCCCGGCCCGGTTCGCGCCGCCTTCGACGACGTCGTCGCGGCCAACCAGGACGCCAGCCGCTCGGTCAACGAGGCCGAGGGCTACCGCAACCAGCTGCTGCCCAACGCGCGCGCGGAGGCGGCGGAGCTGTTCGCGGCGGCAGAGGGCTACCGGGAGGCGAGGATCGCGGAGGCCACGGGCGAGGCGACGCGCTTCATGGCCATCGCCGTCGAGTACCACAAGGCGCCGGCGGTGACGGAAAAGCGCCTCTACCTCGAGACCATGGAGACCATCCTCCCCAACGTGGAGACGGTGATCATCGAGCCGGGCACGACGCAAATCGTTCCGTACTTGCCGCTCGGCCGCTCGCCACGGGGCGTCCAGCCGTGAGACGCGTACTGCTCGGAGCGCTGGTCCTCGTGGTCGGCAGCCTGGTCCTGGTCGCGGCGGGGAACCTCGGCTGGGGGCCGCTGGTGATCACCGCGGAAGACGAGCAGAAGATCATCCTGCGGCTCAACCAGGCCAGGCGGGTCACGCAGCCGGGGCCTTCGTTGCGCTGGCCGCTGATCGAGTCGGCCGAGACCTACGACCGGCGCTGGCTGTACCTGAACACGGAGCCGGACACGATCCAGACCAAGGACGGCGAACAGCTCACCGTCGACAACTACGCCATCTGGCGGATCGAGGACGCCATCGCCTTCAAGCGCGCGTTTACCGCCGGGGTGGCCGCGGCGGAGAAGCGCATCGACCGCGCCGTCCGCGATGACGTGCGCGAGGTGATCGGGCGCCACACACTGACGGAGGTGCTGAACGAGCAGCGCCGAGCGATCATGCGGGAAATCACGGAAAAGACTCTTTCGACCGTCTCCCAGTTCGGCATCGGGGTCGCCGACATACGCATCAACCGCACCGATCTGCCCGTAGAGACCATGAGCAGCGTGTACGGGCGGATGAGAACCGAGCGCGAGCGCATCGCGAAGAAGAACCGCGCGGAGGGCGACGAGAAGGCCCGGCGGATCCGGGCGAATGCGGACCGCGACGCCCGCATCCTCGTCGCTTACGCCCGGCGCGACGCAGAGATCGCCCGCGGCGAGGGAGACGCCCAGGCGACCCGCATCTACGCGGAGGCCCACGCCTCCGACGCCGAGTTCTACGGCTTCGTTCGCAGCCTCGAGGCCTACCGCAAGACGATCGGGGACAACACGACGCTGGTGCTCTCGCCCAACGCGGAGTTCTTCGAGCTCTTGCAGGGAACGCCTAGCCGGCGCAGGGGGCGCTGACGCCGTCGGTCAGCGCAGCGCGCGGGCGAATCGCCAGGCGCCCCAGCCGCCGAAGGCGGTGAGTTCGAGCCACGGGCTCGCCCAGGTCCAGGCCAAGCCGGCGGCGCCCAGGAGCGACGCCGCCATTCGAATGGTGTAGAAGAGTCCCACCAGGGCGGCCCCCTGCAGGGCCGGCGCGGCGAGTGTGCCGCTCCGCTCCACGGAAAGGCCGAGCGGGATGGCGAGGAAGGCGAACAACAACACGGCGAGCGGCTCGGCCAGGCGTGCGTGGAACTGGGCGCGTTGCCTCACCGCATCCCGGCCCCGCAGGAGCCGGGCGTCGATCAGTTGACCGAGGCGGCGCAGGGAGAGGGTGTCGGGGTGGGCTTCGAGCAGTGCGACGTCTTCCCGGCCATCGACTCGCACCACGGTCTCCGCCAAGCGCCGGGTGAGCGGGGGCGCCTCCGGGTCGGCGGGATCGAACGCCTGGACGGTTGCGTCCAGCAGGTGCCAGCGGTCCCCGACGCCCACGCGCGCGCGGTCGGCGCGGATGCTCTCCAGCAGGCGCCCGCGCGGGCCGAGTCGGAAGACGCGCACTCCATACAGCATCTCCGTCTCCGGATCCCCCTCGCGCACGTTGTAGATGACGTCGCCGTTGTGGTACCAGAACGACTCCCCGCGGAATTCGGACCGGGTGGTGGCGGCTTCCGGACGGCGCCACTCGCGAGCGGAGCGCAGGATCCACGTCTCGTTGACGAGCAGGCACACAGCGGAGAGCGTCGCGGCCGCGGCCAGCACCGGGAGTGCCGCGCGACCCGGCGAGATTCCACCCGAGCGGATGGCGGTGATCTCACGCCGGCGGGCGGGCAGGCCGAAGCACAGGAATGCGGCGGCGAACGAGCTCACCGGGACGAGGTGGCGCAGATAGTGGGATGGAAGTCGCAGCAACAGGTAGGCTGCGACGCCTTCGCCGCGCCTGGTGATCTCGTCGAAGCGCAGCGAGATCTCGATCGCGGCCATCGCCGCGGTCGAGATCGCTAGGATGGGGATGAACAGGCGCGCGTAGTTGACCAAGAAGTAGCGCGAAACGATTCGCACGGAGCGAAGTCTAGCATTGCGGTACATCGCGGGGACCGAAGCGATCGGTGAGCCGCTCAGCCGACCCGTGTTGACGGTGGGAAACTTCGACGGCCTGCACCTGGGCCATCGAGAGATCCTCAGCACCGTCGTCAGCCGCGCGCGCGCTTGGAACGGACAGTCGGTCGTGTACACGTTCGATCCACATCCGCGAAAGGTGCTCCAGCCGCAGCGCGCTCCGCGCCTGCTCACCACTCTCGAACAAAAGCTCGAGCTCCTCGAGGCTGCGGAGGTCGACGTGGTGATCGTGGAGCCCTTCGACCTGGCTTTCGCCAGGACGCCTGCGGAGACCTTCATTCGGGAATTCATCCACCAGCGAATCCGCCCGCTCGAGGTCTACGTGGGCTACGACTTCCACTTCGGTCGCGACCGAGAGGGGTCGATGCGAATGTTGACCGAGCTGGGACCGCCAATGGGCTTCTCGGTGACCATCATCTCCGAGGTGACCGTAGACGAGGGCGACGTGAACTCGACGCGGATCCGCGAGTTGCTGGCACAAGCCCGAGTCGCGGAGGCAGCCGCCATGCTCGGCCGCGACTACACGGTGCGGGGCCGGGTGGTGAAGGGCGCTGAACGGGGTCGTACGCTCGGCTTTCCCACGGCGAACATCGATCCGGAGAACGAGGTGTTGCCCGCCGCCGGCGTCTACGCCGGAGAGCTGCGCTTCATCGACGACGGCGACCCGCAGCGCGGCAGGGCGGTGCCCGCAGTGATCAACGTGGGCGTGCGGCCCACCTTCGGCGCGACGGGTCAGGTCCTGGCGGAAGCCCACCTGATCGAGTTCGATGCGGACATCTACGGCCGACGCGTCGACCTCTCGTTTCGCTTCCACCTGAGACCGGAGCAGCGCTTCGCCAGCGCCGATGCGCTCCGCGAACAGATCGCCCTCGACGTGGCTGCGGCGCGCCGCGGCCTGGAGGGAACCTGACGCCGCGAAAGGCGGAAGCAGGTCGGGGGAGGGGCGGCCGGGCCAGGCGCGGTTCGCGCCGCTGGCGGGATCCGCGCGTGTGGGCGGCGCTGGCCGTCACTGCGCTCTTCCTCTGGCTCGCGTTGCGCGGCGTGCCGTTCGCGACCTTCGCCAAGGTCATCGCGAGCGCGGACTGGTGGTGGTTGCTGGGGCCTTCGATTCCGGCGTACATCCTCGCCGTCTACCTGCGCGCGCTGCGCTGGAGGCACCTGACGGACCCGATCCAACCCATCTCGACCGGGCCGCTGTTCCGGGCGGTCTCGGTGGGGTTCATGGCCAACAACCTCTTTCCGCTGCGCATCGGTGAGGTCGTGCGCTGCTGGTACTTGAGGCGCGAGACGGGCGTGAATGCAGGCGCGGTGTTTGGGACCGTGATCCTGGAGCGGGTGCTGGACACGCTGATGGTGATCGCTCTTGCGCTGGGAGTGCTCATGCTCTGGGGGAGCGCCGCCGACCGCGAGATCGCCCGGGGCGCGCTGCTGCTGGTGCCGGTCGCGGTGGTACCCACGCTGGTGCTGATCTGGCTGCGGGTGGCCCCTGACCAGATGATCGCCGTGGCCGAGCGGGTACTGCGGCCCTTCCCGGACCGGATCGGCGCCTTCGTCGAAGAGCTGCTGCGCCGGATCAGCGAGGGCCTGGGGGCCCTGCGGGGGGGCACGCACCTGGTCTGGATCGGGATCCACACGCTGAACATCTGGCTGGTCGCCTCGACCATCCCCATGATCGCCGGGTTCCTGGCGGTGGGGGTCCAGTTCGGCTCGGTGGTCGAGACGGTGACGGCCGCGTGGTTCATGCTGGCCGCGATCGGCGTGGCCGTGGCGGTCCCCTCGGCGCCTGGCTTCTTCGGCACCTATCACTACGCCTGCAAGGTGGCGCTGGAGCGTTTCGGCATCCCCGCCGAGACGGCGGTGGCGATCGGGACGCTGGTGCACGCCGTCTTCTGGCTCACCCTGACCCTGTTGGGGCTCGCCGTGCTGCGGATGCGGCGAACCTCGCTCGGCGAACTCGACCAGGCGGCGGCCCCCCCGGCCCCTTCCAGCGGTAAAGCTCCCACCCCCGACCGCCGATAACCCAGCGGGTTGTAAGCGATTTCTCCGCGCGCAACGGTGCGTGCAAGGGATCGTCCCGCCAGCGTTTCCGGGCCTTCGGCCCCGGCGCCCGGGGCGGGTACCCACGCGTGGCTCGGGAGGGGAAGGGTCCGGTGGACGAGCGAATCGGGGAACTCCTCGTCAAGGAGAACCTGCTCAGCGCGGAACAGCTGAGGCAGGCCCGCGACGAAGCGCGACAGAAGGGCCAGCGCGTTGGCTCCCAGATCACCAAGCTCGGCTTCCTCGATGAGGACGAGCTCACCGATTTCGTCGCGAAGCAGTACGGCGTCCCCTCGATCAACCTCGAGGAGTTCGAGATCGAGCCGGCGGTGATCCAGCTCATTCCGGAGCACGTCGCCAACAAGCACGGCGTGATTCCGGTCAATCGCGCCGGCTCCACGCTGATTCTGGCCACGTCCGACCCCTCGAACATCTTTGCCCTCGACGACATCAAGTTCCTGACCGGCTACAACATCCAGGCCGTGGTGGCTTCCGAGGAGTCCATCCGGCGCGCGATCGACAAGTACTACGACGCGTCCGCGTCCCTCGAAGACGTCATGGGCGACTTCGACGACTCGGACATCGATCTGGTCCAGGACGGCGACGAACTGGACATCGACGAGCTGGCGAAGGCGTCGGAAGACGCCCCGGTCGTCAAGCTGGTCAACCTGATCCTGACCGACGCGGTCAAGAAGACCGCATCCGATATCCACATCGAGCCCTACGAGAAGTCCTTCCGCGTCCGCTATCGCATCGACGGCGTGCTGTACGAGGTGATGAAGCCGCCGCTGAAGCTCAAGAACGCGATCACCTCCCGCGTGAAGATCATGTCGGAGCTCGACATCGCCGAGCGCCGGCTTCCGCAGGACGGTCGCATCAAGCTCAAGATGGGGCGCGGCAAGGAGATGGACTTCCGTGTCTCGGTGCTCCCGACCCTGTACGGCGAGAAGGTGGTGCTCCGGCTGCTCGACAAGTCGACCCTCCAGCTCGACATGACCAAGCTCGGCTTCGAGGAGTCCCAGCTCGGGGGCTTCAAGGACTCGATCCACCAGCCCTACGGGATGGTTCTGGTGACCGGACCCACCGGATCGGGCAAGACCACCACGTTGTACTCCGCGCTCTCCGAACTCAACAAGATCAGCGAAAATCTTTCGACCGCCGAAGATCCGGTGGAGTTCAACCTGACCGGCATCAACCAGGTGCAGATGCACGAGGAGATCGGCCTGAACTTCGCCGCGGCCCTGCGCTCCTTCCTGCGCCAGGACCCCGACATCATCATGGTCGGTGAGATCCGCGACTTCGAAACGGCGGAGATCGCCGTGAAGGCGGCGCTGACCGGTCACATGGTGCTGTCGACGCTGCACACCAACGATGCGCCTTCGACCGTGAACCGGCTACTCAACATGGGCGTCGAGCCCTTCCTGGTCGCCTCCTCGGTCAACTGCATCGTCGCGCAGCGGCTCCTACGACAGGTGTGCCTGGACTGCAAGGAGAGCGACAGCGAGGTGACCGAAGCCGCCCTGATCGAGGCAGGAGTTCCCAAGGACGAGGCCGCGGGCCTCGCGCCGGTGAAGGGCAAGGGCTGCAACAACTGCTCGGAAACGGGCTTCCGCGGCCGAATCGCGGTGTACGAAGTGATGTTGCTCAAGGACGAGCTGAAGGAATTCGTGCTCAACGGAGCCTCGGCCCTGGAGCTGAAACGCGAGGCGATGCGCCTGGGGATGCAGACGCTGCGCAAGAGCGGGCTTGGCAAGCTCGCAGAAGGCGTCACGACCTTGGGAGAGGTGCTGCGCATCTCCACCTCAGATCGTTAGGAGTTCCGTTCGATGGCCAACATGCACCAGCTGCTCAAGGCGATGATCGACAAGAGCGCGAGCGATCTCCACATCACGACGGGGAGCGCTCCGCAGCTGCGAATCGACGGGAAGCTCCACGCTCTCCGCATGCCCCCGTTGACGCCCGCGGAGACCAAGCAGATCTGTTACTCCGTGCTGACGGACGCGCAGAAGCACCGCTTCGAGGAGACGAACGAGCTGGACCTTTCGTTCAGCGTCCAGAAGCTCTCCCGCTTCCGCGCCAACGTCTTCATCCAGCGCGGCAACGTGGCGGGGGCGTTCCGGGCGATTCCCTTCCAGATCAAGACCTTCGAGGAGCTCGGCCTGCCCAAGATCGCCTCGGACCTGGCCGAGAAGCCGCGGGGCTTGGTGCTGGTGACCGGCCCGACCGGCTCGGGCAAGTCGACCACGCTGGCGACGATGATCGACCGGATCAACACCGACCGAAACGAGCACATCGTGACGATCGAGGATCCGATCGAGTATCTGCATCACCACAAGGGCTGCCTGGTCAACCAGCGAGAGGTGGGTGCCGATACCGAGTCGTTCAAGAAAGCCTTGAAGTACATCCTGCGGCAGGACCCGGACGTGGTGCTGATCGGTGAGATGCGCGACCTGGAAACGATCGAGGCGGCGCTCACGGTCGCCGAGACGGGCCACCTCTGTTTCGCCACGCTGCACACGAACTCCGCATTGCAGACCATCAACCGGATCGTCGACGTGTTCCCGCCCTACCAGCAGGCGCAGATTCGTGCGCAGCTCTCCTTCGTGCTGGAAGGCGTGATGTGCCAGGCCCTGCTGCCGCGGGCCAACGGCCCGGGACGGGCCATGGCGCTCGAGGTGATGATTCCGAACGCGGCGATTCGCAACCTGATCCGCGAGGACAAGGTCCACCAGATCTACTCGGCGATGCAGGTGGGTCAGGAGAAGTTCGGCATGCAGACGATGAATCAATCGTTGGCCAGCCTGTTCCAGCGCCGGATGATCACGATGGACGACGCACTGGGACGCAGTGCCGACGTCGACGAGCTACGCAACATGGTCGGCCAGGGCGGCGGCGGCATGGCGATGCGCCGCGCTACGGGCCGCGCATAGACTGCAGACTGGGGGAGGGCAGGCAACGATGCCGATCTACACGTGGAAGGGAAAGACCCGGCAGGGGATCGTCAAGAAGGGCGAGATGGAGGCGAGGAGCTCCGCCGCCGTGATGGCACAGCTGCGCACGCAGAGCCTGATTCCCGTCACGGTGAAGGCCAAGCCCAAGGACATCAGCGAGTACCTGCCGTTCCTGGAGCAGGGCATCAAGACCAAGGAGCTCGTGATCTTCACGCGGCAGTTCGCCACGATGATCGACGCGGGTCTGCCGCTGGTGCAGTGCCTGACCATCCTCAGCGACCAGCAGGAGAACCCGACCTTCAAGAAGGCGCTGCGCCAGATCAAGAGCGATGTCGAGCAGGGGTCGACCTTCGCGGAGGCGTTGAAGAAGCACCCCAAGGCCTTCGACGACCTCTACGTGAACCTGGTGGCCGCCGGCGAGGTGGGCGGCATTCTCGACACGATCCTGAATCGGCTGGCGGTCTACCTGGAGAAGGCCGACGCCCTGGCGCGCAAGGTGAAGGGCGCGATGGTCTGCCCCTCCACGGTGCTGGTGGTGGCCATCGGCGTGGTGGTCCTGCTGCTGGTCAAGGTGATTCCGACCTTCGAGAAGATGTTCCAGGACTTCGGCGGCACGCTGCCCGGGCCGACCCAGGTTGTGGTGAACATCAGCCACTTCATGCAGGAGTGGATCGGGGTCACAATGGTCGCCGTCACGACCGTGGTCATCCTGTTCTTTTCGGCGCGAAAACGCTCGAGGAAGTTCCGCAAGCAGACCGACGGGCTGTTCTTGAAGGCGCCTGTCTTCGGGACGCTGCTGCAGAAGGTCGCGGTCGCGCGTTTCACCCGGACCCTCGGCACCATGATCGCCAGCGGTGTTCCGATTCTGGACGGGCTCGACATCGTGGCGCGCACGGCCGGGAACTGCGTGATCGAGGACGCGATCTACGGGGTGAAGGCGGCGATCTCCGAGGGCAAGACGATGGCGGAGCCGCTCAGCGAAGCGAAGGTCTTTCCCAGCATGGTGGTCCAGATGATCGCGGTGGGCGAGGAGACCGGTGCGATGGAGACGATGCTGTCCAAGATCGCCGACTTCTACGACGACGAGGTAGACGTGGCCGTGGACGCGCTGACCGCAATGCTCGAGCCGTTGATGATGGTGGGGCTCGGCGGCACGGTGGGTTCGATGCTGATCGCCATGTACCTGCCGATCTTCAAGATCGCCGACACCATCGGCTGACGCGCGCCAGGAACAGGCGGGACGGCCAGCGTGGAAGCCGAGGCCGCAGCCGTCCCTGGTCGGCGGCAGCAGGGCGCGTACGAGGGGTTCGCGCGGCGCCTGGTGATCCTGATGGGGGCGCGCCTGGCGCTGTCCCTGGTCAGCCTGTGCATCGCGCTGGCCCTGGAAGCGGCGGGCGGCGAGCTCAACATCGTCGAGCGGCGCGGTTTCTACTGGACCGTCACATTCGCGTTCCTCGCGACGGTGGTCTACGGGTTGGCGCTGCCGCGCGTCCGCCGGGTGAAGCAGTTCGCGGCGGTCAACATCGCGACCGACATCGTCATCGTCAGCGCGCTGGTGCACTTCTCCGGGGCCGAGCAGTCGGTCTTCTCGTTCCTGTACGTGCTGGTGGCCGTGTACGGAGGGGTGCTGTTCGAGCGGCGCGGGGCGGTGATCTCGGCGTGTCTGGGGGCGCTGGCCTACGGCGCGCTGCTGCTGGCCGGGCACCAGGGCTGGGTGCCGCGCCACGAGATCGCACCGCTCGAGGCGCGACCGCTACTGCTCTCCGTCTGGGTGATCCACGCCGCGGCAGTCGTCCTCGGCGCGAGTCTGGCGAGCTACCTGGCGGTGGAGCTGCGGCGGACCGGGGAAGCGCTCGAAGAGCGCACCAGCGACCTGGCGCGACTGCAGAGTCTCCACCAGCGCACGGTGGAAAGCCTGATGAGCGGGCTGCTCACGACGAATACGAGCGGATGCATCACGTCGTTCAACCCCGAGGCCGAGCGCATCACGGGTGTGCCGGCAGCCGAGGCGATCGGACGCGGCGTGGACGCGGTGCTGCCCGGCATCCAGGAGCTGCTCGCCCGGCCGGAGGATCGCGGGCGCGGCGGGCAGGCGCGGGCCCGCATGCCGTACCGCAGCCGCAGGGGCGAGGACCTGCACATCGGGGTGGCGGTCAGTGTGCTCCGGGATGCCGCCGCCGGGGCCAGCGGCGACGTCGTCATCTTCCAGGACGTGACCCAGGTGGTGGACATGGAGAACGACCTGCGCCGCTCGGAGCGGCTCGCGGCGGTCGGGCAGCTCTCGGCGAGCATCGCCCACGAGATCCGCAACCCACTGGCCGCCATCTCGGGCTCGATCCAGGTGTTGAGGGAAAAGCTCGGGCCGACCCGCGTCGTGCCGGACGCCGGGCAGCTGATGGACATCGTCCTGCGGGAGACGGAGCACCTCAACGGGCTGATCACGGACTTCCTGCAGTACGCCCGTCCCGCCCCGCGCCGCCTCGAGGTCGTCGTGGTCGAGGAGCTCGTGAACGACGTCCTGAAGATGTTCGAGGCCGCCCGGCCGGACGCGGTCGAGGTGGCCGTGGCGATCGAGCCGGCGCTCAGCGTCGCCGCGGACGGCGCCCAGCTTCGCCAGGTGCTCTGGAACCTGGTGCTCAACGCGGCCCAGGCGATGCCCGACGGTGGGCGGCTCGAGATTCGCGCCGGCGGCCTCGAGGATCCGGCTCAAGAGCACCCCTCGGGGCGCCGAAACGGGCCGACGGTGGGGGAGAAGGCCCGCTGGGCCGAGATCGTGGTGGTCGATCAGGGCGTCGGCGTTCCACCGGAAGCGATGGACCGCATCTTCGACCCGTTCTTCACCACGAAGCGCGGAGGGTCGGGCCTGGGGCTCGCGATCGTCCATCGCATCGTCGACGACCACGGCGGCAGCGTGCGGCTCGAGAGCGGCGCCGGAGAGGGAACCAGGGTCCGCGTGCGCCTGCCGCGGGCGGAGGCAGCGGGATGAGCGGCAACGGTCGGGTTCTCATCGTCGACGACGAGCGCAGCGTCCAGGAGTTCCTGGAGATCTTCTTCCGCAGCGAGGGCTACGAGGTCGCCACGGCCGGTGACGTGAAGAGCGCCGGGCTGCACCTCGAGGGCGACGACTTCGACGTCGTGATCACCGACATCCAGATGCCCGACGCCTCCGGGCTCGAGCTGCTGCGACAGGTGCACGAGGTCTCGCCCGAGACGGTCGTCATCATGATCACCGCCTTCGCCAGCACCGAGACCGCCATCGCCGCCATGAAGCAGGGCGCCTACGACTACGTCACCAAGCCGTTCAAGGTGGACGAGCTCAGGCTGGTGGTCGAGAAGGCCCTCGAGAAGAAGCTGCTGTCCAGCGAGAACCGCCAGCTGCGCCGCGAGCTGCGCGGTCGGGTACGCGATCGCAGCCTGGTCGGGAGCAGCGCGGCGCTGCAGCGCGTCTACGACCTGGTCGCCCAGGTGGCCCCGACCAAGGCGAACGTGCTGATCACCGGAGAGAGCGGCACCGGCAAGGAGATGGTGGCCCGCGCCATCCACGCGGCGGGCGACCGGCGCGAGCGCCCGTTCGTGGCGGTGAACTGCGCGGCGATTCCCGAGAACCTGCTGGAGAGCGAGCTGTTCGGCCACGTCAAGGGGGCCTTCACGGGCGCCATCCAGAACAAGGCCGGCCTGTTCGAGACCGCCGAGGGGGGCACCATCTTCCTCGACGAAATTGGCGAGCTGACCCTGCCGATCCAGGTGAAGCTGCTGCGGGTGATCCAGGACAGGACCTTTCGCCGGGTGGGCGGCACCGCCGACGGCCGGGTCGACGTGCGGGTCCTGGCGGCGACCAACAAGCGCCTGGAGGACGAGGTCGCCGGCGGCCGCTTTCGCGAAGACCTCTACTACCGGCTCAACGTGATCGAGATCCGCATGCCGCCGCTGCGCGACCGGCGCGAAGACATCCCGCTGCTGGTCGCGCACTTCATCGAGAAGTACTCCGGGGAGTCCGAGGTGCCGGTGACGGGTGTCAGCGGGCCGGTGATGGAGAAGCTGATGGAGTACGGCTTTCCAGGCAACGTGCGAGAGCTGGAGAACGTGATCGAGCGGGCCGTGGCGTTGACGCGCGAGCCGGTCGTGGCCGTGGAGTCGCTGCCCCCCGCGCTGCTCGATCCGGGCGGCCCCGCGAAGGGCCGCTGCATCCCAGCCGAGGGCGTGAGCCTCGAGGAGCTGGTCCAGGAGTACGAGCGGGGCCTGCTGGTCGACGCGATGCGCTCCGCGGGCGGGATCAAGAAGCGCGCGGCGCGCCTGCTGGGCGTGTCGTTCCGCTCCTTCCGCTATCGCTTCGAGAAGCTCGGCCTCGACGAAGAGCGCAGCTCCGGGTAGGGGCGCCGTGCGCTGGACCGGGCTGAACGCCGAGGTTCTGCTCAGCCTCGCCCTGGTGATGCTCGCCGCCAACGTGGTATTGGCCGTGGTGCTGCTCGACCACGGCGAGGACCGGCTGCGCGAGCTGCTCGGGCGCGGATTGCTGGCCGAGACCCGCGGCGTGCGCTCTGCCGACGCGCCCGTGATCGCCCAGGCGGACTGGTGGCTGCTGCACGGCAACGGGTCCGAAGAGCCGCTCCACGGCGGGGTGGAGCCCGCCGATGCGCCGACCCGCGAGCTCGCGCAGCGCGCCCGGCGCGAAGGCGCCTCGCTGCTCCAGCCCGGCCCGGTCTGGCAGCAGATCCGCTTCGCCGCACCCGTCGGGAACGGCGACGTGCTGGTCGCCCGCCTTCCCCGCGACGCCTCGCTGAGGCTGCGCGCCGCGCCGATCGTGGTGGCGGCCGCCGTGTTGCTGGCCGACGTCGCGATCTTCACCGCCTTCGGCATGTCGCTGTTGCGGCGCCGGGTGGTGCTGCCGCTGCGCCGGCTCTCGGCGGCGGCCCGCTCGATCGCCGACGGCGCGCTGGAGGCCCGTGTCCCGGTGGAGGGGCCGCGCGAGGTCGAGGAGCTGGCGACGGCCTTCAACGAGATGACCGAGGCGCTGGAGCGCCGCACGCGCTCGCTGGAGAAGGCGGTGGTCGACCTGCGGGCGCTCAACCAGGAGCTGCGCCAGGCGCACGCGGGACTCGACCGCGCCGAGCGCCTGGCGGCGGTCGGCCGGCTGGCGGCGGGCGTCGCCCACGAGGTCGGCAACCCGGTCGGAGCCCTGCTCGCCCTGCTCGACCTGGCGGGCCGCGACGACTCGCTCTCCGACGCGGCGCGCGGCCACCTGGCCCGCGCGGCGGAGCAGGGCGGGCGGGTGCGGCGCATCCTGCGCCAGCTGCTCGAGTTCTCGCAGCCGCCGCGGCGCAGCCCGGGGGCGCTCGACCTGGTGGCCCTGGCCGAGGACACGCTGGGCGCAGTGAGCGCGCAGCGGCGCTACGCGGGCATCCACTTCCAGGTGCGGCGCGAAGGCGAGCCCCCGCTCGCCTGGGGCGACCGCGGTGCGGCCGAGCAGGTGCTCTTGAACCTGGCGCTCAACGCGGCGGACGCCGCCCTCGGCGCCGACCGGCCGCGCGTCGAGCTGCGCGTGTGCGGCGCGTCGCTCGAGGAGCGCCGCGGCGAGAGCCGCGACGCCGCCGCGGGTCGGCGCGACCCCGAGGCGGTCGAGTGCCTGGTCTGCGACAGCGGTGCGGGGATCGCGCCCGAGGACCGCGAGCGCATCTTCGACCCGTTCTTCACCACCAAGCCGCCGGGGGAGGGGACGGGCTTGGGTCTGGCCAACTCGCTGCGCCTGGCGGAGGACGACGGCGGTCGCCTCGAGCTGGCTCCGGCGCCCGAGGGCTTCGCGACCGCCTTCTCGCTGCGCCTGCCGGTGGCGGGCGCGGAGGTCCCGGGTTCGCGAGCGCGAGCCTGAGGCGGACCGCGGCCCCCCCGGATCACTGCGCAACGGCTTGCGGGGCGCGCAGCGCCTTGCGCAGCCAGCGGCTCCCCACACGCCTGCGCAACTTCGAGAAAGCTCAATCGATTCAAAAGCTTGACGCGCAGACGCCGGCTGGCACGGCGCTTGCTCCAAGCCAGGCCCGGGCGCGGCCCTCACGCCCGGGAGGCACGGATGGACGCGAGCCGCAGACAGGCCGGCGCCAGCTTGATCGAGGTCGCCGTGGTGGTCGCGGTGATCGGCGTGATCGCCGCCGCCGCCTACCCGCAGATGGGCGTGTGGGTCACCAACCTGCGGGTCAAGGCCGCTGCCCGCGAGGCCGCCAACACCTTCCTGCTGGCGCGCAGCGAGGCGATCCGCACCGGCACCAACCACATCGTCTTCTTCGGTCCGCCGGGCACCACGGACCCGGGCGGCAACGCCATCGAGGACGACGGCGGCAACTCGGTGCCGCTGCTGATCCTGAGCGACGACGACGCCGACTGTGTGATCGACGGCGGCGAGGCGACCGACACGGTGAATCCCGAGACGAATGTCAGCTGGGGCGTGACCAAGGCCACGGCCGCCGCGCCCGGCGACATCGGCGCGGCCTCCTATACCACGGGCTCCAGCTTCGCCGACATCTCGAACAACGCCGTCCAGTGGGTGCTGTTCCGGCCCGACGGGGTGCCGGTCTCCTTCACCGGCACCGGCGGAGACTGCAACACCATCGCCGGCACCGGCAGCGGTGGCGGCGCCCTCTACGTCACCAACACCAACCTGGACTACGCGGTCGTCCTGACCCCCCTGGGCGGCGTGCGGGTCCACGGCCTGGCCGCCGCCGGGTCGAACTGGACCAACTGATGACGCACCACCACGCGAACCTCCGAACGCGGGCGAGCAGCGGCTTCACCCTGATCGAGATCATGATCGCCCTGTCGATCCTGGCGCTCGGCCTGCTCTCCGTGGCTGCGATGCAGCTGCACGCCATGCGCGGCGGCAGCAGCGGCCGCCAGCTGACCCAGGCGGCGACGCTGGCCGAGGACCGCATGGAAGAGCTCCAGCGCGACCGCTGGGACGCGGGCGCCCTCGATCCCACCAGCGGCTGGGTCAACGACTCCACCGACACCACCACCGTGCAGTCGACCTCGGGCAACGCCACCCAGCAGACCTACACGGTCCAACGCCGGGTGGCCAACCTGGTGGTCGGCTGGACGCGCACGGTCGACGTGCGGGTGAGCTGGGACGAGCCCAACCGGCCCGGCCGCTCCGTGACACTCTCCACCATCCGTTACAACCGGAACGGGACCTGAGCCATGACGCGACGCCACGGCTTCACCCTGATCGAGCTGCTGATCGCCACGGCGCTGCTCACGATCGTCGCCGTGTACCTGCTGCAGACCCTCACCGTGAACCACCGCGCCTACGTGGTGATCGACCAGGTGAGCGAGTCGCAGCAGACCATGCGCGCCATCGCCACGCTCATCGAACGCGACATCCGCCACGCGGGCATGCTGGTGCCCCAGAACGCGGCCGTCTGCGGTGTCGACAACGCCAACGCCCCGGACATCCTGTACGTCACTGACGCCGACGCGATCGATCCCCAGA
>JAZFWH010000197.1:0-4185 GCA_036482635.1 Myxococcota bacterium | reverse complement strand
CCGCGCGTCGCGGTAGGCGAACCAGATGCACAGGGCGTGGATCAGGAATCCGGGCACCAGGATCGCCCAGTAGCCGAAAGCGGTGGCCAGGAACCACAGGGCTCCGGCGGGCAGGTGACCGACGTAGGCCTGTCCCAGTCCGGGGATCACGACCGAGAGCACGGCGGCGATGCCCGGACTCGGCGGGCGGGGTGCGACGAATTCCTCGGGATAGCTTTCCATGGCGTCGGTGCTCCTTCCACGGGGAGTGGGTAGCAAGCGGCGTGCCACGCGCAGACGCCCCGTGGCGGGCGTGTGGGCGAGCTGGGCGCGCCCGCGGGGCCGGAGGTGCAGCGGGGGCGCTGCGGCGCAGTCCGGAGGCTGCGGCGGCGATCGCGGCGCGCGGCGGCCACCCCGGCCGGCCGCGCCCCCGGCTTGACCCGCCGGGGGGCGGCCGCTACCAAAGGCGCGCCCCGGTCGCGGGCCCGTCGGGCGGGCTCCGCGGAGGCTGGAGAAGGCCATGGCGCGTCGTTGTGAGCTGATCGGCAAGCAGCCCCAGTTCGGGCACAACGTCTCCCACTCGAACCGGAAGACGAACCGGCGCTTCGAGCCGAATCTGCAGAAGGCCACGCTCTACAGTGAGCTGCTCCACCGGCGCGTCGCGCTGCGGGTGTGCACGCGCGCGCTGCGCACGGTGCTGCGCAGCGGCGGCCTCGACGCCTTCCTGCTCGCCACGGACGACGCGAAGCTGGCGCCCACCGGGCTCAAGCTCAAGCGGCAGGTGCGCAAGGCGCTGGGTGGAGGCCCGGGCGAAGCCCGCGCCTGATCCGTTCCGTTACTTGCCGCGCTGGTAGCGCCGGCGGAAGCGGTCGATCTTCCCGTCGGTGTCGACCTCGCGCATCTTCCCGGTCCAGAACGGGTGGCTGAACGACGACACCTCGAGGCGGATCACGGGGAGATCCTCCCCGTCGACCTGCTTGGTCTCCTTGGACTTCATGGTCGAGCGGGTCACCCACTCGCGACCCGTGGCGGTGTCGACGAAGATGACCTTGTGATATTCGGGGTGGATGCCCGGCTTCACGGGCGGCCCTCCCTCACCAGCTGGACTTGCGAACGCCCGGCAGCTGACCGCGCAGCGCGAGATCGCGAAATGCGATGCGCGACATCGCGAACTTCCGGTAGTTCCCGCGCGACCGCCCGGAGATCTTGCAGCGGCGGTTGAGCCGGGTCGGACAGGAGTTGCGCGGGAGCTTGGCGAACTGCTCCTGCACCGCGAACTTGTCCTCCATCGACACGGCCGGGTTCTTGAGCTGCTCGCGCAGCAGAGCGCGCTTCTCGGCGTACTTCTGGATCAGCACGCGGCGCCGCTCATCGCGCAGTACCTGGGACAGCTTGGCCATGGACCCTCGCTCCGCCGGACCCCGGCGGAAGGGGCACGAGCGTATCCTGCACCGTCAGGGGGCGCAAGCTCGAGCCCCCCGCGGCGCCGGCGGATGTCCCTTATGCTAGTCCCCTCGAACGTCCGCAGCCCGGGGTGGGCGCGCGAGGGTGAAGGATGGGCACCGACGCGAAGTCCGTTCGCGCCATCGATCCCCAGGGGCTGCCCAAGCACTTCGACGCGGAGAGCGCCGAGAAGCGCTGGGACGGCGAGTGGCAGAGCCGCGGCACCTACCGCTACGACCCGGCCCGGTCGCGGGAAGAGACCTTCGTGGTGGACACCCCGCCGCCCACGGTCTCCGGTTCCCTCCACATCGGCCACGTCTTCTCCTACGTCCACACCGACGTGCTGGTCCGCCACCAGCGGATGCGGGGAAAGAACGTCTTCTACCCGATGGGCTGGGACGACAACGGGCTGCCGACCGAGCGCCGGGTCCAGAACTACTTCCACGTGCGCTGCGACCCGCGCGCGGCCTACGAGGCCGGGCTCGAGCTCGAGCCCGCGACGGCGAAGCTGAGGAAGAAGCCGGCGCGCCTCATCTCCCGGCCGAATTTCATCGAGCTCTGCCATCGCGTCACGCAGATGGACGAGAACGCCTTCAAGGAGCTGTGGCGCCGCGCGGGGCTGTCGGTCGACTGGAGCCTGGAGTACGCCACGATCGACCAGCGCAGCCGCCACCTGGCGCAGCTGAGCTTCCGAGACCTGTTCGAGAAAGGCCACGTCTACAACAGCGACGCGCCCACCATGTGGGACGTCGACTACCAGACCGCCATCGCCCAGGCCGAGATGGAGGATCGCCCGACACCCGGCGCCTTCTACCGCATCGAGTTCGGCGTCGACGGCTCCGAGCGCGCCTTCACCATCGCGACCACCCGGCCGGAGCTCCTGCCGGCGTGCGTGGGCGTCACGGCGCACCCGCAGGACGATCGCTACCGCGCGCTGTTCGGCAAGCAGGCGATCACGCCGCTGTTCCGCGTGCCGGTGCCGATCTTTCCGAGTGAGCTCGCCGACCCCGAGAAGGGCAGCGGAATCCTGATGGTGTGCACCTTCGGAGACGCCACCGATGTCCAGTGGTGGCGCGACGAGGGACTCGCGTTGCGCCAGCTGGTCGGCCGCAACGGGAGGCTCTCGCCGGTGAGCTTCGGGAGCGAGGCTTTCCCGAGCCGGGATGCGGAGGCGGCCAACCGCTACTACGCCGAGTTGGTCGGAAAGGGAGTGGCGGCCGCCCGCCAGGGCATCGCGCAGCTGCTGCGCGATCCGGCGGGCAGCGCCAGCGGCGCCGCCGCGCCGCTCCAGGGCGAGCCTGAGCCCATCGAGCACGCCGTGAAGTTCTACGAGCGGGGCGAGCGGCCCCTCGAGCTGGTGCCGACACGCCAGTGGTTCGTGCGACTGCTGGACAAGAAGGCCGAGCTGCTGGCCAAGGGCGAGCAGGTCCGCTGGCACCCGCCCTTCATGTTCGCGCGCTACCGCGACTGGACCGAGAACCTGCAGCTCGACTGGTGCATCAGCCGTCAGCGTTACTTCGGCGTGCCGCTTCCCGTCTGGTACCCGCTCGACCGGGAAGGCAATCCCGACTACGCGAACACCCTGGTCGCCGAGCGCGAGCAGCTGCCCGTCGACCCGACCCTCGACGTGCCCAAGGGCTACGACGCGAGCCAGCGCGACCAGCCCGGCGGCTTCGCCGGGGAGTCCGACATCTTCGACACCTGGTTCACGAGCTCGCTCACGCCCCAGATCGGTTCCCACTGGCTGCTCGATCCCGAGCGCCACCGCAAGCTCTTCCCGGCGGACATCCGGCCCCAGGCCCACGAGATCATCCGCACCTGGGCCTTCTACACGATCGCGAAGGCGCTGCTCCACGAGAACTCGATTCCCTGGAAGCACGCGGTGATCTCGGGCTGGGTGCTGGACCCGGAGCGCAAGAAGATGTCCAAGAGCGTGGGCAACACCTCGACCCCCATGCCCTTGATCGAGCGCTACACGGCCGATGGGGCCCGCTACTGGTCCGCCAGCGCACGCCTGGGATCCGACACCGCCCTGGACGAGAAGGTCTTCAAGAACGGCAAGCGGCTGGCCACGAAGATCTTCAACGCGGGCAAGTTCGTGCTGACCCAATCCGCCCAGGTGCACCCGGTGCGCGACGAGCTGGACCGCGCCTTCGTCGCCAAGCTGCGCGCGCTGGTCGAGCGGGCGACCGGCTCGTTCGACGACTTCAACCACGCCCAGGCGCTGGCGGCGACGGAGAGCTTCTTCTGGAGCCACTTCACCGACACCTACCTCGAGCTGGCCAAGCTGCGCGTGCGCGATGACGGGCCTGGGGCAGCGGCCGGGCGCGGATCGGCGGTGGCGGCGCTGCGCTTGGGCCTGAGCGTGCTGCTCCGGCTGTTTGCGCCGTTCCAGCCCTACGTGACCGAGGAGGTCTGGTCCTGGGCGTTCGCCCAGGAGACCGGAGAGCCCACCATCCACCGCGCCCCCTGGCCGGGGGAGGCGGACTTCGCCGGCATCGAGCCGCCGGCGGATCCGGACAGCTTCGACGTGGCTGCGGCCTGCTACGGCGCCGTCAACAAGTGCAAGGCGGACGCGGCCATGTCGATGGGGCGCGAGCTGGAGCACATGGCGGTCGCGGCCAACCGCGCGACCCTGGCGAAGCTCGAGCCGGTGCTGGCCGACCTGCTCGGCGCGACCCGCTGCCGCGCTTGCGAGCGCCGCGAGCGCGCCGACCTCGAGGACGGCGTCTTCGAGATCCTGGACCCGCGCTTCGCCCCCCG
>JAZFWH010000196.1:0-2917 GCA_036482635.1 Myxococcota bacterium | reverse complement strand
CAACGACTGGGACCGCGCCCGATTCGCAGAACATAAGCTCCGGTCGCAAGAAAGCGAGCCGCAAGAAGGCCCCCGAGGGGAGCCGCCGCCGCTTTCGCCTGCGCGTGACGCCCGAGTTCGAGGCGGTCGCGGCGCTCGGTCTCGGCTTCGCCGTTGTGACCTGCGTGGCGCGCGACGATCTGCCCGATGGGGGGGCGGGTCAGATGGCGGCCACGGTGCGGGCGATCCAGGAGCGCTGCCCAGACACGGGGATCGAGGCGCTGATCGCGGACTACAAGGGCGAGGAGTCCGCCCGGCGGGCCGTGCTGGAGGCCGGCCCGGACGTTTTGAATCACAACCTCGAGACAGTGGAGCGCCTGCAGCGCCGGGTGCGGCCGGCAGCGGGCTACGAGCGCTCGCTGGCTGTCCGGCGCCGGGCGCGGGAGCTGAGCCCGGAGATCCCCACCCAGAGCGGACTGATGCTGGGGCTGGGCGAATGGGACTCCGAGGTCGCCGCGGCGCTCGCCGACCTGAGAACCGCCGGCGTGTCGCTGCTTACCCTCCGGCAGTACCTCCAGCCGTCCCCTGCGCACCTGCCCGTGGCGCGCTACGTGCCGCCCGCCGAGTTCGACGCCTGGGCACAGCGCGCGCGGGAGCTGGGCTTCGCCGAGGTGGCCGCAGGGCCCTTGGTGCGCAGCTCCTACCGCACCGAGCGGTTCGCCGGCTTCACCGAGCAGGCTCGCGCGGAGCGGCGCAGAGGCCGTCCCCCTCCGAGTCGGCCGCCTTCGCGCGGGGACCGCATTGCGAGCCGAGCCGCCCGGAGGCGCGACTCGGCGGCCTCCAGTCGTCGGCTGACCTCTGTGCCGCTCCGGACGAGGGCACCGTGCGCTCGCCCGCCTGCTCGTTCGGTCCTATATTGCGGCCGGGCAAGGTCATCAAGGTCAAGCGGCGCGAGAAGCTCGGCTGGCTCGAGCGCACCTATCTGCCGATGATCATCAAGGGCCTCGGCGTCACCAGCCGCCACTTTCTCCGGAACCTCCGCGGTTTCGTCACTGGCCGCAACCGCACCGACTTCGTCGTGCAGTACCCCGAAGAGCGCGTCGACTACCCGGACGCGTTCCGCGGCATGCCAGTCCTCGTTCAGCTCGACAACGGCCAGCCGCGCTGCGTCGCGTGCGGTCTGTGCGAGTTCGCCTGTCCGACGGACTGCATCAGCATCGTCCCGGCGGAGCTCGAGGGCGCCCGCATCGAGCGCTACCCCGAGACCTTCGACATCGACATGTCTCGCTGCATGTTCTGCGGGCTGTGCGAAGAGGCCTGCCCCGAGGAGGCCATCGTGATGAGCCGCGAGGTGGAGATCTCCACCTACGACCGCGCTTCGATGGTCTACGAGAAGGAGCAGCTCCTTGTCCCCGAGAGCCTGCTCAAGCGACGACTCGACTTCCTCCGTGGGGAGTACGAACGCCAGCACGCCGGCCCCGAGCGGAAGGAGTGATGGAAGACTGCGGCTCGGCGGATCCTGCGGCGCCTGCTGGACTCGCTGTGCAGAAGCTCGTCTTGTCGCCCTCGGCCACCACCTCGCCCACGCCGCCGTCCTCCGCGATCACACGCACCGGGTAGACCGCCCAGTCGTCGAAGTGGATGTGGTCGTGTGGCCGGTGGAAGGTGAAGGTGCCGGCCTCGCGCCCCCACCAGGTTCCGTCGGAGCGGTAGATGCGTTGATTGACCTTCTCCCGCCCGTCGATGAAGACGTCCCGAGGCAGAGTCTCCAGCGGCCCGGCTCCGATGTTCGGAGTCGCGTTCGAGAGCCGCAACAAGGTCTGGTTTTCGCGCTCGTCGATGGCGGTCTCGAAGAGACGCTCGCGAACCGTGATCACGTCGGGCAGCAGGTCCACGACCTGGGCCTCGGCGAGCGCGGGAGCCAGGAGGACGGCAGCCAGGGACGCGGCAGCGAGCATGTCGGCACCTCAGCCGGCGCGGGCCTAATCCGTTGGAGCTTCCTCGATTCCGAGCGCCGCGAGCTGCTCCACCTCGCGCTCGAGCGCCTCGAGGTCCAGCCGGCCGCCCTCCGGCATCAGTCCAGCCCTTCGTCGACGGGATGGAAGAGCGAGACCTGCGGCGGCACCTCGTGGCTGCCGATCGGAACCGGGTATTCGTCGGAGAAGCAGGCGTCGCAGAAGCCGTGCTTCAGGCTGGCCGCGGTGCGGCGCAAGGCCTCGAGAGACAGGTAGCCGAGCGAGTCGGCGCCGATGATGTTGCAGATCTCCTCGGGCGAGTGCCGGTGGGCGATCAGCTCCTCGCGGGTGGGAGTGTCGATGCCGTAATGGCACGGGCCGATCGTCGGAGGGGACGAGATCCGCAGGTGGACCTCGCGCGCCCCGGCGCTGCGCAGCATGGTGACGATCTTGAGCAGCGTCGTGCCGCGCACGATGGAGTCGTCCACCAGGATCACGCGCCGGCCCTCCAGGAGCCCCCGCACGGCGTTGTGCTTCACCTTCACGCCGAAGTGACGGATCGCCTGGGCCGGCTCGATGAACGTGCGCCGTACGTAGTGGTTGCGGATCAGCGCCTGCTCGTAGGGCACGCCCGCCTCCTCCGCGTAGCCGAGCGCGGCGGCGTTGCCCGAGTCGAGGACGGGGACGACGATGTCGGCCCGCACCGGGTGTTCGCGCGCCAGTACCCGGCCCAGGTTCTTGCGGAACTCATAGACGTTCTGGCCGTTGAGGTTGGAGTCGGGGCGCGCGAAGTAGATGTGCTCGAAGATGCAGAAGTGCTCGCGGGAGGCCTTCTTGAACGGGCGGAGACTGCGCAGCCGCCCGCGCCGGATCACCACGACCTCGCCCGGGTCCAGGTCGCGCTCGTGGCTGGCGCCGATCAGGTCGAGCGCGCAGGTCTCGCTGGCGGCGACCCAGGCCCCGTCCAGCCGCCCCAGGCTGAG
>JAZFWH010000195.1:0-6375 GCA_036482635.1 Myxococcota bacterium | reverse complement strand
ACGGCCTGCAGATGAGGCCGGTCGGACCCGTGACCGTGAGCGGACACCCGGTCAGGCAGACCTGGATACTGATCACGAGAACCCGGTAGCGACGAACGAGCCAGCTCCAGACCCCCCCCTCCAACCCCCCAGTCCGGCACCTGGGGCGTCTAACCCTCCTCTCCACAGGCCCGCCGGACGGAAGGCGCGCCGCAGGCGGCGGAAGAGGTTAGCCACACAGCTGGCTGTTCCCACGCCACGTAGCGTGGGGAGTGTGCACTTCGTGTGCGAACTGAAGGGCGTACCGTAAGCCCGCGGAAGATGGGGAGGTAATGGCGTCCCCAACGGGAATCGAACCCGTGTTGCCGCCTTGAAAGGGCGGAGTCCTAGGCCTCTAGACGATGGGGACGCGGGCGGGGGCCGAATCGGCGGAATGATCGCGCAACTCGCGGCGCCGCGCCCGTGGCGGCCGGCGCCCCGCGCGGGCGGCTCAGGCCGGGTCGGTGTGACGCCACAGGTACCAGGAGGCGACGCTGCGGTAGGGGCGCCAGCGCTCGCCAAGGGCCTCGAGGTCGCGCCGGTTGGGGAGCTCCGTCAGCGCGTAGAGATCCCGGGCTCCCTTGCGGATCCCGTAGTCGCCGACGGGCAGGATGTCGGGGCTGCCCAGCGAGAACATCAGCAGCATGTGCGCGGTCCACTCGCCGATGCCCTTGATCTCGGTGACGGCCTCGATCACCGCCTCGTCGTCCATGCGGCGCAGGCCGCGCGCGCTGAGCCGGCCCTGGTCGAAGGCCTCGGCCACGGCGCGCAGGGCGGCGATCTTCTGGCGCGAGAGGCCCACCGCGCGCAGCTCCGCGTCTCGCGTCGCGAGCAGGGCGGCCGGGCGCGGGTAGCGCCCGCCGTAGCGCCCGCGCAGGCGCGCGTCGATGGCGCGGGCGGCGGCGCCGGCGAGTTGCTGGAAGAGCACCGAGCGGACCAGCGAACCGTAGGGGTCACCGCGCGGCCGCAGCCGGCACGCCCCGACGCGGCGGATCACGCCGCCCAGGGCCGGGTCCCGGCGCCGCAGGGAGCGTCGCGCTTTCTCGAGCAGCGCAGCGTCGAGCCGGGCGGGCATGCGGCGAGTCTAACGCGATAGAATGCAGCCACCGTGGAAGACCGGTCGATCCACAGGGAACGGACGCAGAACCTCTGGGCGAGCTTCGCGCGCAAGTTCGAACCCATCGCCCAGGCGACCGACATCGACCCTCTGCCCGAGTTCGAGCTCGGCAAGATCGGGGGGCTCGCCGCCGCCAAGGAGGAGATCCTCACCTACGGCTGCGCCGCCACGGACCCCGACGTGTACGGCCGCTGGGGCACGGTCCCGCCCTCTGGCATGCTGCTGATCGGCAGCCGCGGGGTGGGCAAGGTGCTGCTGGCCAAGTCGCTGGCCACCCTCACCGAGACCTCGTTTCTCAGTGTCGGCGTGCCGCGCCTGGTGGTCGAGGTGATCCACCGCGGCGGCAAGGTGGGCGAGCTGCTCAACGGCTGGTCCCAGGCGCTGGCGGAGCTGCCGCCGCTCACGGTGTTCTTCAACGAGCTCGAATTCTCCCAGGCCGAGGAGCTCGGGGCGCGGCGCCCCGACCTGCCGGTGGGCCCGGTGATGGACTTCCTGCTCGACCTGATCGACCGCACCATCGCGGCCGACAGCCCCCTGGTCATCGGCTCCACCAGCCACCCCGACACGCTGCGCCGCGCCTTCGTGCAGCCGGGCCGCTTCGAACGCATCGTGGAGGTGAACCCGAGCTTCCCCGAGGACATCGTGGAGGCGCTGCGCCTGCACGCGGCCGACGCGGAGAAGCGCGCCGGCCACGCCCTCTTCGACGAGGTCGACTGGCACGCGGTGGTCAGCAACACGCGAGATCCCTCCACCGGCGATTGGGTGCGCATCATGCACGCGGTGCTGCGGCGCAAGGCCCGTTGCGAGGCGTCCGGGGAGAGCGTCGGGTGCGTGACGACCCAGGACCTGCTCGACGAGGTGGAACGCTTCATGCAGGCCCACCACCGCCTCGCCCTGCCCGGCCGGGGAACCTACCTCTAGGCGATGGACGCCTGGCTCGTCACCGGTGGGGCCGGTTTCATCGGCTCGAACTTCGTCCGCTGCGCCCTGGCGCAGACCGACGCCCGGATCGTGGTCGTCGACAAGCTCACCTACGCGGGGAATCTGCAGAGCCTGGCGGACGTGGCGGAGCAGCCGCGCTTCGCCTTCGTGCAGGCCGACATCGCAGATGCCGGCGCCATCGGGCGCATCTTCCGCGAGCACCGCCCCGCGGCGGTGGTGAACTTCGCGGCCGAGACCCACGTGGACCGCTCGATCGACCACCCGGCCGCGTTCATCGAGACCAACGTCAACGGGACCTTCGTCCTGCTGGAGGCCTCGCGCGAACACGTCTCCGGCCTCGAGCCCGCCGCGCGCGAGCGCTTCCGCTTCCTGCACGTGTCCACGGACGAGGTCTACGGTTCACTCGGCCCCGAGGGCCTCTTCACGGAGGCGACCCCCTACGAGCCGAACTCGCCCTACTCGGCGTCGAAGGCCGGCGCGGACCACCTGGTGCGCGCCTACCACGCCACCTACGGGCTGCCCGCCCTGATCACCAACTGCTCCAACAACTACGGGCCCTACCAGTTCCCGGAGAAGCTGGTCCCGCTCATGCTGCTCAACGCCGTCGAAGGCAAGCCGCTGCCCATCTACGGCGACGGCGGCCACGTCCGAGACTGGCTGTACGTGGAGGACCACTGCGCGGGCATCCTGCTGGCGCTCGCGCGCGGACGGCTCGGCGAGAAATACAACATCGGCGGCGGCAACGAACGCACGAACCGCGAGATCGTGGACGCCCTGTGCGAACAGCTGGAGAAGCTGCGCCCGGCGGCCCAGAACTCCGCCCTGGCCGCGGCCGGCGTCGAGAGCTACGCGGCGCTCAAGACCTTCGTCGAGGACCGCCCGGGGCACGACCGCCGCTACGCGATCGACGCCAGCAAGTCCCGCAGCGAGCTGGGCTGGCGGCCCGCCCACGACCTCGACGCCGGCCTCGAGGCGACCGTGCGCTGGTACCTCGAGCACCGCGAATGGTGCGAGGCGGTGCAGTCGGGCAGCTACCGGCGCGAACGGCTGGGCCTCGACGCGGCGGGGTCCGGCTAGACGACCCCACTCCCGAGCCAGTCCCGACTTTGCGACGTCCCCGCATCGGGACACCGCGGGCCGACGGCGGTGCGCCGTGGCTGCGCGCGGCCTGCGCACGCGCGCTTTTCCGAGTGCGCTCGCGGGTGCCTGGGACCGATTGCCACCGCGCGGCCCGGTGCGCCAGAGGCAGCGGACCGGAAGGTGCCGACGTGCTTCCGCCGGCCTTCCCATTGGGATCCCGATCCAGGGACGCGCAGCCCCTCAAGTGTCGTATCCCACATATTCCGCAAGCGACTGTTCCGATGTATGAAATTCAATTTTTACGAAGTTGGCACGGCACTTGATAAGGAGAGGGCCGACCCACGACCCCCGAGGTGGAGATGCATCAGGCGCAGACGGTCCTGTTCGTCGACGACGAGCCCAACATCCTGAAGGCCCTGCAGCGCCTGATGCGCCGCGAGGAGATGGAGGTCCTGTGCGCGTCGCGCGGCCAGGACGCCCTCGAGATCCTGGCGAGGACCCCGGCCCAGGTGGTGGTGAGCGACCAGCGCATGCCCGAGATGCCCGGGGTCGACCTGCTCTCCGCGGTGCGCGAGCGGCATCCGGAGGTGGTGCGCATGATGCTGACCGGCTTCACGGAGATGAACGTCGCCGTCGACGCGATCAACCGCGGCGAGATCTTCCGCCTCATCACCAAGCCGTGGAACGACGACGAGTTCCGCGCCACGATCCGCCAGGCCTTCGACCACTTCGCGCTCAAGAGCGAGATCAAGCGGCTCAACCAGGTCACCCGCGACCAGAACTTCAAGCTCCAGGACATGAATCGCAACCTGGAAGAGAACGTCCGCGAGCGTACGCACCAGCTCGCCGGCAAGCACCAGGAGCTTCGTACCGCCTACGTGCAGACCATCCGCGCGCTGGCGGAGGCGGTCGACGCCAAGGACGCCTACACGCGCGGCCACTCCGAGCGGGTCGGGGCCTACGCGTCGAAGATCGGCCGCGAGAGGGGCTTCCCGAAGGAGCTGATCGAGCGCATCTACATCGCGGGCCTGCTCCACGACGTGGGCAAGATCGGCGTGCGCGACGCGGTGATCACCAAGCCCGCCGCGCTGACGGACGAGGAGTACGACGAGATCAAGCGGCACCCGGAGATCGGCGCACGGATCCTCGAGCCGGTTGACTTCCTCAGCCGGGTCGTACCCTGCGTCCGGCACCACCACGAGTGGTTCGACGGCTCCACGCCCGGTTACCCGGATCGGCTGAGGGGCGAAGAGATCCCCCTGCCCTCGCGGGTGATCCTGGTGGCGGACACCGTCGAGGCGATGACCAGCGACCGGCCCTACCGCAAGGCCCTGCCGCTCGAGGTGGTGGTCACGGAGCTCACCAAGTACGCGGGCAGCCAGTTCGATCCGGTGGTGGTGGACTCCTTCCTGAACCTCCTCGACCGCGAGGGAGAGGCCTTCGTACGCAAGGACCAGACGTTCGACATCTATGAGTTCATCGAGAGCTGATATGAGCGCTGTGAAAGACGCCGCAGACCCGATCCCGCGCGCCCTGGCCGCGCTCGGCTTCGACCCCCGCGCCGTGCTCGTGAAGGAGCCCGGCGTGCTGTTGGATCCGAAGTTCCTGAGCGCGCTGCACGCGGAGCTCGAACGCGAGTTCGGCAGCGACGAAGCGACGACCACGCTCGTGCAGATCGGCTTCCTCCACGGCCTGCAGGACGCCACGCGCGCCGTGCAGGGGGCATTCGCGGCCGAGCGGGGAGCCGCGCTGCTGCCGAGCGCACCGCCGCTGGCCCTGCGCTTCCAGATCCAGCCGGGCGCGCTGCCGCCCGCTGGCTTCGAGGTGCACGGCTCGTGGCCGGAGCACAGCGAGGCCTCGGCCCTGTCGGCCGCGGGAGGCCACCGGGCCTGCTCGCTGAGCGCGGGCTACACGTCCGGCTGGCTGTCGGGGATCCTGGACGCCGACATCCTGGCCCTCGAAACCGGCTGTGTCAGCCGGGGGGATGAGGCCTGCCAGTTCGTCGCCCGGGAGGCCGAGGCGTGGAGAGACGCCGACGATGCCGAGGCGCTGGCGCTCCTCGACGCCCTCCCCTTCGACGCCTTCCGCGACGTGGTGCACGCGGAGCGCCCCGAGGCCGCGCCGGCGGCGGGGGCCTTCGATCCGGACGCCGCCGTCGTCCACGTGTGGGGGGCGGTCATGGTGATCCCGTTCGCGGGCGCGGAGGAGGCTCTGCGCACCCTCCACACCATGGAGAGGGATCCCGCCTCCCGGGAAGTCTCGGTCGTGGTGATCGATCTCTCCGGGGCCATCATCGACGAGGCCTTCGGGGCGGTCGCCCTCGAGCAGATCGTCGAGACGGTGGAGGCCTGGGGCGCGGAGGCGATCTTCGCCGACGTGTCACCGATCTCGGAACGGGTCGTAGCGGGCCTCGAGCGCCAGCCCCTGCTCATCCACAAGGACCTGCGCCAGGCGATCGCCGTCGCCTTCCAGATCGCCGAGGCCCGGCGGCGCCCCGTCTGACCCGCGGGGCGGGCCGTCGCCCCTGAGCGCACCGGGCCCGTCAAGTCCAGGGCCGATCCGCCCGAACCGATCCCCATGGGAGACCTTCCCGAGAGCGGGCGGCTGGAGGAGAGGCCGCTCCCGCGCCTGCTGCTCGATCTTCAGGGGGGCCACTTCACCGGCTCCCTGCGGCTGTCGCGCCACCGCGTGGAGAAGGAGTTCCTGTTCCACGAGGGCCTGCCGGTGCTCGTGGAGTCCAACCGGGAGAGCGAGCGCCTCGGCGGCCAGCTCGTGGAGTCCGAGAAGATCTCGCGCGATGACCACGCCAAGCTCAAGAGCTACGTCGAGAAGGAGCAGTGCGGGGAGGGCAAGGCGCTGCTCGCCCTGGGCCTGATGGAGCCCAAGGACCTCTTCCTGGCGATCAAGGAACAGCTTCGCGCCGGCCTCGTGGACTGCTTCGGCTGGACCGGCGGCGAGTTCGTCCTGAACGCGGAGAGGAAGCCTCCGGAGGACGCCCAGGCGTTCCGCACCGATCTCAACCAGATCCTCCAGGAAGGCATCGAAACCCACTGGGACACGGAGCGGATCATGACCGCCCTGGGCAACCGCATGTCGCTGTTCCCGGTGCGCGGCGATCGCTTCCTGCGCATCGCACCGCGCCTGCGCTCGGACGACGCGGTGCAAGCGCTGCTCGAGCGGATCGACGGATCCCACACGCTGTGGCGCTGCCTCCAGGT
>JAZFWH010000194.1:0-2076 GCA_036482635.1 Myxococcota bacterium | reverse complement strand
AGCTCGACGGCCTCTACGCGATTCACATGGACCAGACCGGGCTCGCCCAGCGCGGCGGGAAGGTCGTCTCCCACTGCATCGTGAGCCGGAAGCCGATCGAGGGCAGCGCCCGGATCGGCTGGGGGCAGGCCGACCTGCTCCTGGCCTTCGACCCACTGGGCGCCACCGATCGCATCTCCCTGCTCCCCCTCGACCCGACGCGGACCCGTGGGTTGGCCCACGCGGATCACGTGCCCACCGGCCGAGAAATCGGCGATCGGCAACCCGAGCCCGCGTCCGTTGAGGAAATGCTCGCGTCGCTGCGCGCCAACACGCAGTCGCTCTTCGCCCTGCGGGCCGAGGCCCTGGCCGAGGCGGTCCTGGGGCGGTCGGTCCTCGCGAACGCGGTCGTGTTGGGCGCCGCCCTTCAGCTCGGGCTCCTGCCCGTATCCCAGAGCTCCCTGGAGCAGGCGATCCGGGACAACGGAATCGCAGCGGAGGACAACCTGCGCGCTCTGCGTCTGGGACGCGCCGTCGTCGTCGACCCCGATCTGGCCGAGCGGGTGCTGGCCAGCGCCACGCCACCTTCCGTGGGCGATGGCGACGCCCTCGGATCTCTCCCGCCCGCTCTCGGCAAGAGCTGGAATCGGCTCGACGCCGCGTTGGATGCCTTTTCGAACCCAGCGCCGCGCCAAGCGCTGCGGCGGCGCTTGGCGTCGTTCGCGGTCGATCTGGCCGACTACCAGAACACCGCCTACGCGGAACGTTTTCTGGAACGGATCGCCGCCTTGGCCGAAGCCGAGGCTCGCTGCCAGCCGAGTTCGACGGCGCTTGCCGAGACCGGGGCAAGGGAGCTCTACCGGGTGATGGCCGCCAAGGACGAGTATGAAGTTGCACGGCTGCTCATGCGGGGACCCTTCCGACGCTGGCTCGAGGGTCAGCGCCGCGGTCGGCTGCGGCTCCGGTACCAGATCCATCCGCCGCTTCTGCGCGCCCTGGGCCTCCGACGCAAGCTGGCTCTGGGACGCTGGATCGAACCCTTGTTCACGACGCTCATCGCCCTGCGCCGCCTGCGTGGAACCCCCTTCGATCCGTTCGGGTTCCTTTCAGTGCGCCGACTCGATCGAACCATTCACCGCTGGTATGCCGACCTGATCTCGACCCTCGCCGAATCGTTGACGGCCGAGAATCTCGAAAGCGCGATTCGAATCGCGGGCCTCGCGGATCGGATCCGCGGCTACGAGGGCATCAGGGCCGGCCGATTCGCCGAGATCCAGCCCATTGCCGAACGCGAGCTGGCCGCCCTGGTTCGCAACCGCCGCTCGGGGAACTGACCGTCCCTGGATTCCGTTCCAACCGCGGGAGCCAGATGCGGGATGCGGACCCAGCCGCCGTCGTCCAGGCGCAATTCGATCGTGGGCCAGAACTGGAGGTCGAGTTTGAGGGTGATCACCTCGGTCTTTCCATCGAGATGCACGGTGCGCAGGCGCACGGATCCCCGGTCTGGCAGATCCTTCACCGTCGCCAGGAAGGCATCGAGGTCCGGGGTCGGAAGACCGTCGACGGCGACGATGCGCCGCGTGCCCCGCAGACCGAAGCGATTCGCGGGCGAGCCGTAGTAGAACCAGGAGACGTAGACACCCTGGGGATCGACGTTGCGCTGAGCCGCGGCAGCGTGGTGGGGAGCCTGGAGAAGCGCTCCCGCCCAGATCACACAGCGATCGGTCCCCCGGCCGTCGAGGGGCAGGGTTTCGATGTCGATCTCCAGCGCTTCTCCGCCGCGGACGATCGCGACCCGGACCTTTTCGGCCTGGGCCGCGCGCTCGATTTCGTCGAGGTCGATCGCGGGCTCGCCGTCGATCGTCACCAGCAGATCGCCTTCCTGGAGCAGATCGGCGGCCGCGCTTCCGGCTGTGCGACGCACCACGGAGAACACGGTCCGGCGCGACCCGTCACGCTGTTCGAGTCGCTGGGCCGCGGGGTCGGGCAGACCCCGGTTGCGCGCGCTGGCCAGGGTCAAGGATTCCAGCTCGACACCCAGGCTGCGCCAGCCGACGGGCCGGCCCTCCCGCAGCGGGGTGATCACCTGGAGCAGGC
>JAZFWH010000193.1:0-3182 GCA_036482635.1 Myxococcota bacterium | reverse complement strand
GTCGGCTGCGTGGCCGCCGCCGCGCTCGCGCTGCTGCTCGACCACCTGATCCACCTGCTGGAGGCGGGCGTCCGCCGTCGACGGCGCGTCTGGGTGGCCGCCTCGCTCGCCGCGCTGCTGGGACTCTACGCCTACGCCGCCGGAGCGCTCGCGATCGATCGCCTGGCGGGACCCGCGCGCAGCGTGGTGATCGGCTCCAAGGCCTTCACCGAGCAGTACATCCTGAGCGAGGTCATGTCGCGCTGGATCGCCGCTGCGACGGGCCTGCCGTCCCGTCCCGTCCAGTCACTGGGCTCCACCGTCGCCTTCGACGCCCTGCGCAGCGGAGACCTGGACGTGTACGTCGAATACTCGGGCACGATCTGGGCCACGATCATGAAGCGACAGACGTTGCCCGGGGACCGCGCCGAGGTGCTCGACCAGGTGAGCCGCTACCTGCGCGACGAGCACGGCATCACGCTGGTGGGGTCACTGGGCTTCGAGAACACCTACGCGCTGGGGATGCGGGCGGCCGAGGCGCGGCGACTCGGGATCGAGCGCATCAGCCAGCTCGTGCTCCACGCGCCGCGCCTGCGGATCGGCGGCGACTACGAGTTCTTCCAGCGCGAGGAGTGGGCGGCGCCGAAAAGGGTCTACGGCCTGGACTTCCGCACCGAGCTCAGCATGGACCCGGCGCTGATGTACCAGGCCGTGGCCCAGGGCGACGTGGACGTGATCAGCGCCTTCTCCACCGACGGGCGCATCGCCGCCTACGACATCGCGCTGCTCGAGGACGACCGCGGCGTGATTCCACCCTACGACGCCGTGGTGCTGGTGGGACCGGTCGCGGCGCGGGAGCTGCCCGAAGTGGTCGAGAGCCTGCGCGGCCTGGTCGGCAGCATCGATGCGGAGACCATGCGCGAGATGAACCTGGCGGTGGACCGGGACGGCCGGGCGCCGAACAGGGTCGCCGCCGATTTCGTGCGGCGCCTGGGGCCGCCGGAGGCGACGCGCGCTCCCTGACCGAAGCTGGACGCGATCTCAGCTGCGAACGGTGACCGCCGCGTTCGAGATGATGGGCGCGTCCCGCTCCTTCGACTTCGCCTGGATCAGGATCTTGTCGCCCTCCTTCCAGTACGAAGTCAGGTAGGTCTCGCCCGGGAAGCCGACCCCGACGAAACGCGCCTGGTAGCGAGCGACCTTCGTCGTCTCGCCATCGAGCAGGTGGTCGACGATCGCCTTGCAGACCACGCCGTAGGAGCACAGGCCGTGGATGATCGGCTTGTCGAACCCGCCCAGCTTGGCAAACTCAGGATCCGCGTGCAGCGGGTTCTTGTCGCCGGACAGGCGATAGATGAGCGCCTGCTGGGGCAGGGTCGGCGATTCGATCACGCCGTCGGGCTCCCGCTGCGGCGGAAGGTTGCCCGCCTTCGGGCCGGACTCCCCGCCGAAGCCGCCCTCGCCGCGCAGGAACAGGCTGAAGCGGTTGGTGAAGAGCGGCTTGCCGGACTCGTCCTTCGACTTCACCTCGAGGACCACCAGTGCCGCCTTCCCCTTGTCGTAGAGGCCCGCCACCGTTCCGGCGCTCGAGACCGTCGCCTCCGGCGGAATGGGCTGATGGATCTCCAGGTCCTGCTCACCGTGGAGCAGCATGGCGAAGTTGAACTGGAGGCCGGGAACGTTGCCGAGCCCACCGAGCGCGCCGAACACGGGGATCACGCCGAAGCTGGGCAACACCTTCAGGTTCTTCTCGTAGGTGTACTCGAGCTCGCGCGGATCCGTGGGGGGCACGCCCGCTCCGACTCCCAGGTGATAGAGGATCACCTGGTCCTTGGTCCACGAGTACGTGCCTTCGGAGATCTTGGCGCCGAGCGCCTTGTTGGGATCGATGGGCATTGCTCTACCCCTTGATGCTCTCGGCGATCGCCTTCATCTCTTCGGCGATGCTCGTCGGGATGACGAATCCCTCAGTTCGGCGGATGTCGCCCAGGTTGTCGCGGATGTCCTCCACGCTGGGCACCTTTCGGCTGGACGCCGTCCAGCCCGGCCCCAGGCCGACGAAGATGCGCGCGTAGCGGCCGCCGCCCACGTCGAACATCTCGTGGCTCAGCTCGCACTCCTCGGACACCAGATAGGCGACCAGCGGCGTCACGTACTCGGGCGAGAGCGAGTCGGCCATCGCGCCCAGCAGGGACTCGGTGAGCCGGGTCTTGGCGATCGGGGCGATCACGTTGCTCTTGATGTTGTACTTGGCACCTTCCACGGCCAGCACGTTGCACAGCCCCACCAGCCCCATCTTGGCCGCCCCGTAGTTGGTCTGGCCGAAGTTGCCAAAGATCCCGGCACCGGACGAGGCGAACAGGATGCGCCCGTAGTTGTTCTCCTTCATCACGCGGAAGGCCGGCTGGGTCACGTAGAAGCCGCCCTTGAGGTGGACGTCGAGCACCACCTCGAGGTCCTTCGGCTCCAGCTTCGCGAAGGTCTTGTCGCGCAGGATGCCCGCGTTGTTGATCACGATGTCGACCTTGCCGAAGTTGTCCACGGCCGCCTTGACGATGCCCTCTCCGCCCTCCGGGGTGGCGACCGAGTCGTAGTTGGCGACAGCCTTCCCGCCCGCCTCGTTGATCTCCTTCACGACCTGGTCGGCCATGCTGGTGCCGCCGCCGGTCCCGTCGGTAGCGCCGCCCAGATCGTTGATCACGACGCTCGCACCACGCGAGGCGAGCAGCGTGGCGTAGGTCTTGCCGAGACCGCCGCCCGCACCCGTGACGATGGCGACTCGTCCGTCGTAGCGAATATCGCTCATTCCAACTCTCCTCCTCCACCGGCGCGCTCCGGCACCGGTTCAGGTCGCACGCGGTCTGGGCGGGCTCGCTGCACAGCGCCCGGCGGCGCGACGGCCGCGACGGCGGCCGGTGGCGCCGCAGCATAGCCTAAATCGCGCTGGGGCTGGACCATCACCCCCCACGGAGCCGCCCAGTCGGGGAAACCCCAACCGGATTCCCGGCATCGGAGAGCGAGAAGTCGGAGGTCGGCATGGCAGATCTCGGCAGTGGGACGTCAGCGCGCAGCGTGACGCCCGGGGGCCTGCGCGCGGGACGCATCGCGCTGATCGCGGCGGCGCTGGTGGCCCTGGTCGCTGCCGGCCGCTACCTCGGGGCCTACGTCCCACAGTTTGCAGCCTGGGTCGACGGCCTCGGCTT